>CAXTTN010000098.1:0-20187 GCA_964247105.1 uncultured Pseudonocardia sp. | reverse complement strand
CACTCCACCAGCACCGCAGCGAACCAACCCGACCGAGGTTAAAGATCAAGCTCAGGCCTCCAGGACGTAACCCTCCCCACGCACGGTCCGGATCCGCTCCGGGCCGATCTTGCGACGCAGGTAGGAGATGTAGACCTGGACGAGGTTGGCCGACGCAGGCTCCGACCACACCTCGCGGGCCAACCGCTCAGGGGGCACGACCTCGCCCGGCGCACCGAGCAGCGCCATCAGCAGCGCGTACTCGGTGGGCGAGAGCGACACCGCCTGGCTGTCGACGCTGACCTCGCCGAACTCGGTGTCGACCATCAGCTCGCCCTGCCGCAGCACGGTGTTCTCGACGGCCGGCTCCAGCCGCAGCCGCAGCCGGATCCGGGCGGCCAGCTCGTCGACGGCGAAGGGCCGCACGACGTAGTCGTCGCGGTCGCCGCGCAGCTGGCTGAGCAGCCCGGCGCGGCGTTCGCGCGGCGTGACGGCGATGACCGGCACGTTCGGCGCCTCCGACTGGACGGCGGCGAGCACGGCGGACTGATCCGGCCCGGGCAGCTCGACGTCGAGCACGAGCAGCGCGGGATCCCGCGAGCGGACGGCGTCGAGCACGCCGATGCCATCGCTGACGGGGCTGACGCTCACCCCCTCGGACCGGAGGCTGCGCAGCACCGAGGCTGACGCGGCCGTCGGGGGCAGCGCCAACAGGACATGATCGTGTGGGGGTACCGACACACGCATCGCCGACGAGGATGCCGACGGATGAGAGGACGCACCCCCCGGGGGAGCGACGGGGAGCATCGCCACCCAGCATGTCGTGTTCGGCCCGCGATAACAATCGTCTAACGGAGCGACATCACCCGACCGAGGACGATCATCAGGGCCCAGCTGAGAGAATTGCTGCTCCGAACGGAGTACACTGACCTCTACTGCCGACCGTTCGGGTGCAATCCGGCGCGCCGGAACGACCTGTGGGCGCGCACGCGCAACCCGCGCTCTCAGGTTCGCCGATCACGCCGTGTGACCTTCCTAGGGTCTGGGACATGCGACGGAATTCCTCCGCTGCGGATGTCGATCGCCCGGAGTCCCCGGCCGAGCTGATCGCCCGCATCTCGGCGGAGAACGACGCCTCCGAGGAGGCCGGACGGCACCGCCGTCCCACCGTCGTGATCTCGCACGGTCCCGCCACCGCGCGGCCGGGCCGGGCGCTGACCCGGCGGCTGGCCCCGCTCGCCGTCGGCGCGGCGGTGGCGCTCGTGGCCGCCACCATCGCCGCCCTGGTCCAACCGGCCGACCAGCAGGCACAGGCGGGGCCCGAGCTCAGCTCGGCGCTCGTGAAGGACAACCCGGCCCCGGTCAACCTGTCGCCGGCCAGCCCCAGCGAGGGCGGCACGCCCAGCAGCCTGCCGGCCACGTCGGCGGCACCGGCCACCTCGTCCGCGGCGGCACCGAAGGCCACCACGGCGCGCAAGCCCGCCGCGAAGCCCGCGCCCGCCACCGCGCGCCGGCCCTCTTCGTCGGGGGGCGACGGTACCCAGGCCGCCGCCGCCAAGGGATGGAAGCTGGTGGGTGGCGACGAGTTCACCACCGGGCTGAGCTCGACATGGGGCCTCTACGAGGGCGCGGGCAACGGCGGCGCCGGCAAGCGCGTCGCCGACGCCGTCAGCGTCTCGGGCGGCATCCTGACCATCTCCGGCGACTCCAAGGGCAACACCGGCGGAATGGCCTGGAACGACAACCAGCGCTTCGGCAAGTGGGAGATCCGCGCCCGCTTCCCGAAGGGCGACGAGCAGTACCACCCGGTGCTCATCCTCTGGCCTCAGGGCGAGTGGCCCCAGGGCGGCGAGGTCGACTTCGCCGAGACCAACAGCGCCGCCGACGACGTCAGCTTCTTCCTGCACTACAGCTCCAGCAACCAGCAGAAGTCGGCGAGCAAGAAACTCGACCTCACCCAGTGGCACAACTACGCCGTGGAGTGGGTCGACGGCCGCGTCACCGGTTACGTCGACGGCCAGCAGTGGTTCCAGAGCACCGACGACAGCACGATGCCGCCCGGTGAGATGCACCCCACGATCCAGCTCGACTACTTCCCCGACGGGGGATCTCCGCAGCCGACCCAGATGCAGGTCGACTACATGCGGATCTACAAGTAACCCGGACCACTCCTCCCGCACGATCCCGTCCCGCCCGGCGCTCCCCACCGGGCGGGACGGGCCTTTCCGGCCGTTCAGGCGAGCAGCGGGACGAGCCGCTCGGCGTGTTCGCGCAGCAGTGCCACCAGCTCCTCGTTCGGCTCGGCCACCCGCTGCGCCGGGCCGCACAGCGCCAGCCCGGCCACCAGGGCCCCGGACGACGGGTCGCGCACCGGCACCGCGAGGCAACCGCGGTCGACGCGGATCCGGCCGCACTGCCGGGCGAGGTCGTCGGCGGCGATCTCCGTGAGGGCGCGGTCCAGCTCGGCGGGGTCGGTGACCGTCAGCTCGGTGAGCGGGCGCAGGTCGCGGGCCAGGGCGCGCCAGTCGGCCTGGTCGGCGAGCAGCAGCAGGCCCAGCGCGGACGCGTGCGGGTGGCGGGCGAGCACGACGCCGTCGCTGGGCGGGTGGTCCGGGTCGCGGTCGACGAGCGTCACCTGCCCGGTGCGGTAGGACGCGAGGTGCACACCCCACCGGACGAGCCCGCGCAGGTGCTCGACGACGGCCCGCGCCGCGGCCGGCGGGCGCACGTCGACGGGCGTCGCCAGCCGGGCGGCGCGGCGACCCAGCGCGAAGCCGCGCAGGTCCGGCAGGCGCACCAGGTACTCCTCGCCGACCAGCAGGTTCAGCAGCCGGTAGGTGGTCGCCTGCGGGAGCTTGAGCGCCGCGGAGATCTCCTTCGCGGTGACGCCCGGCCCGGCCGCGACCACCTCCTCCAGCACCGTGAGCGCGCTGCGCACCGCCCGCGGTTGGCGGCCGGAGATCGGGAGCGGGTCGAGGGGGGTCACCTGCGCTCCTCGACCGGTGACGCGGCCGGTGATGCGGCCGGGGCCGTCGCCGTGATGGTGGCCGGCGGGATGCTCACTCCCCACCGCCCAGCACGTCGGCCGCCACGGTCTCGTCGTAGACGCCGATGGCGGCGAGCCGGTCCGGACGCTTCCACCGCAGCCACGCCAGCCACGCGACGCCGGCGAGCACGAACACCCCGACGACGGCCGGGACCAGCCCGCCCCACGCCGACACGACGTAGGCGACGAGCACCACGAGCAGCACCGGCACGAGCACGGCAGTGATCACGACCGGCGCCGGGGTCAGCTCGCCGATCCGCCGCAGGAAGAACGGCGCGGCCAGACAGACCAGCAGGTAGGCGACCAGGTAGCCGACGGTGGAGATCGTGAGCAGGTCGGCCAGCACGCGCGGCGGCGCCACCCCGGCGGCCAGCAGCCCGACGGGCACGAGCACGACGATCGGCAGCACCACCGCGATGGCGACGTGCGGGACGTGCCGCCTGCGGTGCGTCGCCCCGAGCGCGGCGGGCGCGATGCCGTCGCGGGCCATCGAGAACACCACCCGGACCAACGTGGCGAGCGCGCACGCGGCGAACGACATGGCGATGCCGAGGTCGAGCACCGTCGCGAGCCACGGCTGGCCCAGCGCGATCGCCAGCGCGGGCACCGGCTCGTCGACCCCGGCGAGCCCGGTGCCCGCAAAGCCGTTCACCTGCGTGAACGTGGCGAACAGGTACAGGACGCCGGCCGCGCCCGCCGTCCACGTCACCACGCGCGGGATCGTCCGGAACGGGCGGCGCGCCTCCACCCCGAGCGCGGTGGCCGCCTCGAACCCGATGAACGCGCTCAGCGCGGGCAACACGCCCGCGGCGATGCCGCCCAGGCCGGGCGGCGGCCCGGGCGGGACGGCGGCGGGCACCGCGGGCGTGACGCTCAGCAGCACCACGAACACCACGACCATCAGCGTGATCGACACCGACTCCACGAGCAGCACGACCCGCGCCGAGAGCCGCAGCCGCGCGAGCACTCCCCCGGTGAGCAGGACACCCAGCACGGCCGCGGCCACGACGGGGACACCCGGCACGGCCGGCCCCACGCGGCCGAGCAGGGCGTCGACGTAGGTGGCGGAACCGGTGAGGGCACCCATGACGAGCACGCCGTACCCCACGAGCAGCGCGACCCCCGACGTGAACGCCGCGGACGGCCCCAACCCCTGCGCCGTGAGGCTGTAGAGCGAGCCCGCAACGGCCATCCGGCGGGTGAACCGGCCGATGCAGGACCCGATGAGCAGCGAGACCACGGTCGCGACGACGAACGACCAGACCGTGCCGGAGCCGGCCGTGGTCGCCGCGATGGCCGGGGCGGCCGCCATCGCCGCCGCGGGGGCCGCGCTCGACACCGACTGGGCGAGCACCTCCAGCGGCCCGAGGTGACGCCGCTCCAGCCCGTGCACCGGCGAGCGGTGGCGCAGGCGGGCCAGGGCCCCGTCGCGCATGCCGTCCCCTTCCGCTGCTGGTCAGGGCAGCGTAGGTCGCTAACGGGCGGAGAGGGGCACGGGCGCGCAGTCCGATTGAGAAACTGTCCCGCGCTTTCCCTGGGAGTGGGAGCCGTCACATCGCCGGCCCCACCGCGCGAGTCGACGTCCTGGGCACGCTGTGTTCGCCGATCCGGCACGTGCTGGATCGGCGAACACAGCGTGTCGGAAAGGTCGACTCGCGGTGGGGGGTTCTGGGCGTACCGTCAGGAGTGGCCGGGCCGGGTCCCGGTGGGCGGGAGCGCGTGATGGTCGTGCTGGACGTGGTGCTGGGGTTCGTGGGGGTCGGCGCGGTCTGGTTCGCGGCCGGGTTCAAGGTGATCCGGCAGTTCGAGCGCGGCGTCGTGTTCCGGTTCGGGAAGGTGCAGGAGTCCGTCCGGCAGCCGGGGCTCACCCGCATCCAGCCGGGCATGGACAAGATCCGCAAGGTCAACGTGCAGATCGTGACCCTGCCCGTCCCGGCGCAGGACGGCATCACCCGCGACAACGTCACCGTGCGGGTGGACGCCGTCGTCTACTTCAAGGTGATCGACCCGGTGCGCGCCAGCGTCGACGTGCAGGACTACATGTCGGCCATCGCGCAGGTCGCGCAGACGTCGCTGCGGTCGATCATCGGCAAGAGCGACCTCGACGACCTGCTGGCCAACCGCGAACGCCTCAACGAGGGCCTGGAGCTGCTGATCGACAGCCCGGCGCTGGGCTGGGGCGTGCACATCGACCGCGTCGAGATCAAGGATGTGGCGCTGCCGGAGTCGATGAAGCGCTCGATGTCGCGGCAGGCCGAGGCCGAGCGGGAGCGGCGCGCGCGCGTGATCAGCGCGGACGGCGAGCTGCAGGCGTCGGAGAAGCTGGCGCTGGCCGCCGCGGCGATGTCGGAGCACCCGGCCGCGCTGCAGCTGCGGCTGCTGGAGACGGTGGTGCAGGTGGCGTCGGAGAAGAACTCGACGCTGATCCTGCCCTTCCCGGTGGAGCTCCTGCGCTTCCTGGAAGCGGCGACGGACCGGGCGAACGACCGCACGAAGACGCCCCCACCCCCCGAGCCGCCCGCCCCCTGAGTCCCTGCACGAAAGGCGGTGTCGCTCAGCCGATCTGGCGCTTCGTGTGGCTGCGCGGGCCGCGGCCCTGGTCGGTGCGGCCGGCCTGCGGGCCGACGTGGGACGGGTTGTCGCCCTTCGCCCTGGCGCGGCGCTCGGCGCGGTTGAGGGGGACGTCCTCGGCGACGGCCTCGTCGATCTCCAGCTCCTCGGCGGTGGCTGCGGACTCCGCGGGACCGGCGCCGGTCGTGGGGGAATCGGACTCGCTGTGCTGGGCGGGCTGGGTCACTGGATCAGCGTAGCCGCGGCGGCTCGGCGGGGTCGCGCCGGATTCCTCGGCGCCCGGGGCCGATCGTCCGGCGCCCATCGGCGCCCGTGGAGGTCGGACACGTGCTGCCCGATCAGCTCGGGTACCGGATCAGCAGGCTCGCCTCCACGTCAGCGGGCCCGCGCGCGGCGTAGCCGTGGGGCACGTCCGCCGTCCACTCGACGTACTCCCCCGGCCCGGCGCGCTCCGGCGCCCCGACCGGGCCGGCCTCCAGCGTCCCGGCGAAGACGGTCGCGTGCTCGGTGACCCCGGCGTGGTGCGGCGGCGACACCTGCGCCGCCCCGGCCGGGATCCGCATCCGGTAGAGCTCGTAGGTGGCCGGGCCGTCGTCGAACACGCGCAGCAGCGTCATCTCGACGGCTTCGCCCCGGACCGGCCCGGGATCCGCGGTGAGGATCGCCGTCAGCGGCACGCCCAGGGCGGCGGCGACGGCGTGCAGCGTGTCGAGGGTGGGGTTGCGGGTGCCGGCCTCCAGCCCCGACAGCGTCGCCTTCCCCAGCGACGCCCGGCGCGCCAGCTCCGAGAGCGACCAGCCGCGCTCGCCGCGCAGCGCGGCCACGCGCGGGCCGACCTCCGTCGAACCCGCGGGTAGCGCCGCCGTCATGCGCGTATCGTTCCGTAAATGGAACGGTTGCTGCAACCGGTGCTGGCCGGGGTGGTCACGTCGCTGGTCGGGTTCGCCGGGGCGTTCGCGGTGGTGCTCACCGGGCTGCGCGCCGCGGGCGCCGACGAGGGCCAGGCCGCGTCCGGGCTGCTGGCGGTGTGCCTGGGATCCGGGCTGGTGGCGCTCGTGCTGGGGCTGCGCACGCGGATGCCGGTCAGCATCGCGTGGTCGACGCCCGGCGCCGCGCTGCTGATCTCCGCGGGGACGCCGGCCGGGGGGTTCGGCGCGGCGGTCGGGGCGTTCCTGCTGTGCGGGGTGCTCGTCGTCGTGACCGGGCTGGTGCCGGCGCTGGCCCGGCTGGTCGCGGCCATCCCGCCGCACATCGCCGGCGCGATGCTGGCCGGGGTGCTCCTGGAGCTGTGCCTGGCCCCGGTGAAGGCCGTGGCCGAGGTGCCGCTGCTGGCCGCGCCGGTGATCGTCGTCTGGGCTGTGGTGGGCCGGTTCGCGCGCGCGTGGGCGGTGCCGGCGGCGCTCGCCGTCGCGGTCGGGCTGATCCTCGCGTCCGGGCCGGGCGACGTGGGCCAGGCGCCCGCGCTGGTCTGGACCGCGCCGGTGCTCGAGCCGGCCGCGCTGATCGGGATCGGGCTGCCGCTCTACCTCGTGACGATGGCCGCGCAGAACGTGCCGGGCATGGCGGTGCTCGCCCAGTACGGCTACCACCCGCCGCTGCGGCCGATCCTCGCCGCGACCGGCCTGGCCACGCTGGCCGGCGCCCCGTTCGGCGGGCACGCGGTGAACCTGGCCGCGATCAGCGCCGCGCTCGCCGCCGGGCCGGACGCGGGGCCGGCCCACCGGCGGTGGATCGCGTCGGTGACGAGCGGCGTCGGGCTCGCGGTGCTGGGGCTGGCGGCGGGCGTGGCGACGGCCGTCCTGACGAGGTCGCCGCCCGTTCTGGTCGAGGCCGTCGCCGGGCTGGCGCTGCTGGGGGCGCTGGCGGCGTCGATCGCGTCGGCCGTGGCGGAGCCGGACGGGCGGGAGGCCGCGGCCGTCACGTTCGTGGTGACGGCGGCGGGCATCGGCTTCCTCGGCCTGGGCTCGGCGTTCTGGGGGCTCCTGGCCGGCGGGGCGATGACGCTGCTGCACCGCCGACGCCGCGCACCCGGCCTCGAACCGTCCGGGGTGCCGTCGGCCCGCGGCGACGGGGCTGCATGATCGGCACCCATGGACGACGGCGGCACCTTCCGCAGCGGGCTCGCCGGCGGTGTGCTCATGGTCGTCCTCGGGATCGCGGGCCTGGCGCTCGGCAACGGGTTCCTCGGCTGGGTTGCCCTCGTCCTCGGCCTGGCCGGGGTGGGTGCCGTCCTCGGGACGCGCTACGGCTGGATCACCCCTCGCGCCCGGACCGTCCGTGCCGCGCCGCCGGCCCCGGACCGCACTCCGGCCGCCGACCGGCCGGTCCCGTCGCTCTCCGCCACCGGGCAGGAGCAGGTGGCCGGGATCGTGTCGCGACTGCATGCCGCCGGCGTCCTCGTCCCGGACGCGCCGGATCCCGCGAACCTGCATGAAGCCGTGGCCGACCAGGGCGAACCCGTGACGGTCGACGCGGTCCTGGCCGCGCTGCACGAGGCGTCGTACCACCACCCCGAGTTCCGGCTGGAGTCGTGCACGGCCAACCTGGTGTTCCACGGCACCCAGGTCGAGCAGGGGCCGGAGTACCTGCGCGAGCAGATCGACGATCTCGTCCGCCTGGCCGGTGGCGCGCTCCGTGTCGAGGTGACCGGCATCCGCCAGGAGCCCACCACCCGGATCCGCTGGACCCTCGACGGAGGCGAGCAGGTCCTCACCTACGCGGGCGCGACCAAGTACCTGAGCACGGTGATCCACGTGACCCTCGCCCGGGCGATGGCAGGGGCGCCACGACGGTTCGCCTCGCTCTGGACCGATCAGGGGATGTGGATCACGGCACTGCCCGACGACGCCGACCTCTCCGCGCTCCCCGGCGACTGGGAATGGCTGGCCGACCAGGAGCCGCTGGCCGCCGGCGACGTGCGGTGATCACGGGCGCGCATGGCCGCCCCGGCGGCTGCCGGCCGCCATCTGCCCGTGATCACCGCGTCGGGATCACACGGCGGGTGGGGTGAGGCCGCGGCGGGCCAGCAGCGGGGCGATCTCCGGGTTGCGGCCGCGGAAGGCCCGGTAGGCCTCCATCGGGTCGACGGCGCCGCCGCGGGAGAGCAGCTCGCGGCGGAACGTGTCGCCGTTCTCGCGGGTCAGGCCGCCGTTCTCGGCGAACCACTCGACGGTGTCGGCGTCGAGCACCTCGCTCCAGATGTAGGAGTAGTAGAACGCGCTGTAGCCGCCGCCGAACACGTGGTTGAAGTAGGTGCTGCGGTAACGCGGGGGCGCGGTGGGGACGTCGACGCCCGCGGCGGCCAGCGCGTCGGCCTCGAAGCGCTCGACGTCGTCCGGGACCTCACCGGGGGTGAGGCGGTGCCAGGCCTGGTCGAGCAGCGTGGCGGCGAGGTACTCGGTGGTGGCGAATCCCTCCCCGAACCGCCGCGACGCGGCCAGGCGCTCCACCAGCTCGACGGGCAGCGGCGCGCCGGTCTCGTGGTGGCGGGCGTAGTTCGCGAGGACCTCCGGCGCGTCCAGCCACATCTCGTTGACCTGCGAGGGGTACTCGACGAAGTCCCGCGGGACCGCGGTGCCGGACAACCGGGGGTACTCCACGTCCGACAGCAGCCCGTGCAGGGCGTGGCCGAACTCGTGGAACAGGGTCCGGACCAGCTCGATCGTCAGCAGGGTGGGCTCGCCGTCGGCGGGCTTCGGGACGTTCAGCGTGGTGAGGACGACGGGGCGGGTGTCGAGCAGCCGCGACTGCGTCACGAACGAGTTCATCCACGCGCCGCCGCGCTTGGAGTCGCGGGCGTAGAGGTCGGCGACGAGCAGGCCCAGCGGGCCGTTCTCGTCGGCGACGTCGAAGACCCGCACGTCGGGGTGGTAGCGCGGCAGGTCGTGACGCTCGGCGAAGCGCAGCCCGTAGAGCAGGCCCGCGGCGTGGAAGACCCCGTCGTGCAGCACGCGGTCCAGCTCGAAGTACGGGCGCAGCGCCGCGGCGTCGAGGTCGAAGCGCTTGCGGCGCACCTGCTCGGCGTGGAAGGCGCGGTCCCAGGCCGCGATCGGGTGGCCGGCGTCGGCGGCGAGCTCGTCGGCCTCGGCGCGGGCGTTGGCGGCGGCGACGGGCGCCAGCGCGCCGAGCATCGCGTCGATCGCCTCGACGGTGCCGGCCGTGCCCACCTCCACCACCCACGACGCGTGGTGCGGGTGGCCCAGCAGCCGGGCCCGCTCGGCGCGGAGCGCGACCAGCCGCAGGACCAGCCCGCGGGTGTCGTGCTCGCCGCCCAGGCCGCGCGTGATCGACGCGGTGTGCAGGCGTTCGCGCAGCGAGCGGTCGGTGAGATCGGCCAGCACGGGCTGTCCGGTGGGCAGGACGAGGGTGATGAGGTGGCCGTGCAGGCCGCGGCCGGCGGCGGCCCGGGCGGCTGCGGAGATCGCGTCGGCGGACAGGCCGTCGAGCTGCGCCGGATCCTCGACGTGGACCGCGCCGGCCGTCGCCCCGGCCAGCAACGCCGTGCCGAACTCGGTGGACAGCGCCGACAGCTCGGCGTTGAGCTCCTTCAGGCGCGCCTGCTCGGCCGCGCCGAGGCGGGCACCGGCGCGGACGGCGTCGCGGTGGTAGCGCTCCAGCAGCCGTTGCGACTCGGGGTCGAGCGCCGGCGCGGCGGCGAGGACGGCCTCGACGCGCGCGAACAGCGACGGGTCCAGCGTGATCGCGTCGGAGTGGGCGGCGAGCTGCGGCGCGTCCTCGGCCTCGATCGCGCGGATCCCGGGCGTGCTGGTGGAGCCGACGAGGGTGAAGAACACCGCCGACACCCGGCGCAGCACGGCCCCCGACCGTTCCAGCGCGACGATCGTGTTCTCGAAGGTCGCGGGGTCGGGGTCGGCGGTGATCGCGTCGACCTCCGCGCGCTGCTGCGCCATCCCCGCCACGAACGCCGGGAGGAAGTGCTCCTCGCGGATCGCGTCGAAATCGGGGAACGCGAAAGGGAGCGGGCTGGGCGCGAGGAACGGGTTCACGTGGTCGAGGATAGGTCGGTGGGAAGAGTGCAGGTCGGCGTCGCGGCGGTGGTCGACGACGGCGGGGGACGATGGCTCGTGCTGCGCCGCGCCGGCGCGCACGGGGCCGGGACGTGGGGGCTGCCCGGCGGGCACCAGGAGTTCGGCGAGTCCCCGGAGGAGACGGCGGTGCGGGAGGTGGCCGAGGAGACCGGACTGACCGTGGCCGCCCGGGAGCGCCTCGGCTTCACCGACGACCCCATGCCCGAGATCGGGCGGCACTACGTGACGCTGTTCCTGGCCTGCTCGATCGTCGCCGGTGAGGCCCGGATCGGCGAGCCGGACAAGGCCACGGAGCTGGCCTGGCTCACCCCCGACGAGCTGCGTGGACGCGAGCTGTTCGCGCCGCTGCGACGGTTCATCGGCTGAGCAGGTCGGCCGCCTTCTCCCCGATCGCGACGGCGGTGGCCGACGGGCCGCGGCGCGGGACGGTCGGGAGCACGGACGTGTCGGCGACGCGCAGCCCCTCGACGCCGTGCACGCGCAGCTCCGCGTCGACGACCGGGCCGATCGCCGCGCTGCCGCTCATGTGGACCGCCGTGGTCAGGTTCTCGGCGATCCAGCCGTCCAGCGCCCGGTCGTTGCCGAGCACGTCGCCGTCGGGGGCGGTGCGCGTGCCGAGCCCGGCGCGCAGCAGCTCCGCGGCGGTGCGGATGCAGTGGCGCAGCCTGCGGCGGTCGTGCTCGGTGCGCAGGTAGCCGTAGGCGATCCGGGGGCGGGGGTCGCCGGGGACGAGGTGGATCGTGCCGCGGCTGTCGGGCGCCTGCAGCGCGCACATCAGGTGCAGGTCGCCGCCGGGCACGAACGGGCGCACGAACAGCAGGATCTCGGCGTCGCCCGCGGGGTCGGCGCCGCAGTCGAGGTTGAGCGCGACCTGGCTGTTCGGGGCGTGCGGATGGGCCTGCGGGTCGACGTCGGCGAGCGGGAGGAAGACGGCCGGGTGGTCGGACCAGCCGCGGCCCACCCCGGGCAGGTCGGCGACGGCGCCGGCGGGCCCGATGCCCGAGAGCAGCAGGATCTGCGGGGTCGCGACCGCACCCGCGCACAGCACGACGTCCCCGGCCTCGATGATCTCGCCGCTGCGCAGCGCGACCCCGTGCGCCCGGCCGCCGTCCACCAGCACGCGGGCGACGGGCGCGAGCCCGCGGACCGTCAGATCCGGGTGCTCGCCGCTCAGGTACGCCGTGGCGGCGTCGACGCGCACCCCGTCACGCGAGTTGGACGGGACGAGCCCCGCGCCGGGCGGGCTGCTGCCGTTCTTGTCGGGCTCGGCGGGGAAGCCCAGCGTGGCCGCGGCCTCCAGGAAGCGGTCCACGGCCGGGTGGCGCAGCTCGCCCGCCGGGCGGCGGACCGGGACCGGCCCGCGGTCGCCGTGCTCAGGGCCGTGCATGTCGAGGTCGTGCTCGGACCGGACGTAGTACGGGAGCAGGTCGGCGTAGCGCCAGCCGGGGACGTCCCAGTCGCCGGGGGCCGACCGCGTCCAGTTGGCGCCGTTGATCGCGCTCGACCCGCCCAGCCCCTTCCCCCGCGGCACGGTGTGGGTGTTGCCCGGGCGCAGCTCGGCGGCGTAGCCCCAGTTCCGGGGGTGGCGGGGGGCGGTGGCGGCGAGCGAGGTGGCGTCGCGCAGCTCGGGCAGGAGGTCCAGGGGGCCGGCCTCCAGCAGCAGCACGCGCCGGCCCGTGAGCCGCCCGGCGAGCGCACAGCCCGCGGAGCCGCCGCCCACGATCACGATGTCGAAGGGTCGCTTGCGGGCCCGAGCATCGGCACCGAAGGGTCGCTTGCGGGCCCGAGCATCGTCGTCGAAGGGTCGCGTGCGGGCCCGAGCATCGGCACCGAAGGGCCGCGTGCGGGCCCGAGCATCGTCGCCGTGCATGTGAGGGAGGATGGCACCCGATGAACGATCTCGTGCAGGATCTCGCCGATTTCATCGTCGCGGCGCCCAGCCCGTACCACGCGGTGGCCGAGGCCGTCGCGCGCCTGGAGGCGGCCGGGTTCGTCGAGGACCAGCAGGACGGCGACGGCTACCTCGTCCGCGACGGCTCGGTGGTGGCGTGGTCGGCTCCTTCCCGGCCGGCGCCGCTGCGGGTGTTCCTCGCCCACACCGACTCCCCGACGCTCAAGGTCAAGCCCAACCCCGACGTCGGACGCGGCGGCTGGCGGCAGGTGGGCGTCGAGGTCTACGGCGGGGCGCTGTGGAACTCCTGGCTCGATCGCGACCTCGGCCTCGCCGGGCGCCTCGCGCTCTACGACGGCTCGACGGTGCTGGTCGACGTGGCGCGGCCGTTGCTGCGCGTGCCGCAGCTCGCGATCCACCTGGACCGCACCGCCAACCAGGGACTCACGCTCGACGCCCAGCACCACCTGCTGCCCATCTGGGGGCTGGGCGCGCCCGCCGAGGGCGACCTCCTGGAGTTCCTGGCCGCCGAGGTGGGCGTCGACGCCGACGAGATCGCGGCCCACGACCTCGTGGTGCACGACCTCACCCCGCCCGCGCGCCTGGGCGAGGAGCAGGAGCTGCTGGCGGCGCCGCGGCTGGACAACCTCTCGTCGGTGCACGCGGGTATCACCGCGCTGATCGCGGCTCGTGAGCGGAGCCTGCGGAGCGATCATCGGCGTGGCTCGGGCCTGACACCGGTGTTCGTCGGGTTCGACCACGAGGAGATCGGCAGCAACTCCGCCACCGGCGCGGCCGGGCCCCTTCTGGAGAACGTCCTCAGTGGACTCGCCGGCGGGTTCGACGCCCGCGGCCCGGTGTTCGCGGCGTCGCGCTGCCTGTCGGTCGACGTCACGCACGCGGCCCACCCCAACTACCTGGAGCTGCACGATCCCGAGCACCGGACGCTGCCCAACCGCGGCCCGGCACTGAAGGTCAACGCCAACCAGCGCTACGCCACCGACGCGCCCGGCGCCGCGGCGTGGCGGCGGGCGTGCCGGGACGCGGGCGTGCCGACGCAGGTGTTCGTCGGGAAGAACACGGTGCCCTGCGGCTCGACGGTCGGTCCGATCACCGCGACGCGCCTGGGGATCCGGACCGTCGACGTGGGGATCCCGGTGCTGTCGATGCACTCGGCGCGGGAGCTGTGCGGGGTGGAGGACCCCGGGTTCCTGGTCGCGGCGGCGACGGCGTTCCTCGGCGACCCGATCTGAGCACGCCTCGACGACGGTCCGGTCGCGCCCGCGTCATCCGGGGCGCACAGTAGGACGATGACGCAGGACCACGGCTTGTTCGGGCCCGACTCCGTGACGTGGCGGGTGCACCTCGAGCCCGTCATGTGGGTGGGCGGGTTCCGGGCGCTGCTGCTGCAGTCGCTGCACCCGCGGGTCATGCGCGGCACCTACCAGAACTCGGCGCTGTTCGACCCGCGGAAGGCGTGGGCGCGGTTCCAGCGCACCGTCGAGTTCGTGGGGGTGCGGACGTTCGGGGCGACCGAGGACGTCGAGCGCATCGCGGCGCGGGTGCGGAAGCTGCACGCGTCGCTGCGCGGTTCCGACCCGGACACCGGCCACGCGTTCCGCCTCGACCACCCGTCCCACCTGCTGTGGGTGCACGCCACGGAGATCGACTCCTACGCCGAGATCGCCCGCCGCGCCGGGCTGCTCAACGCGGCCGGGGTGGAGCTCTACCTGGCCGAGAGCGTGCGGGCCGCGCGGGTGATCGGGCTGGCCGACGCGCCGTCGTCACGGGCGGAGATGGCGGCCTACATGGCCGATGTCCGCCCGGAGCTGGCGATGACCGACGAGGCACGCCACGCGGTCGGCAACCTGTTCGCCCCGCGCGGCGAGGCCCCGGCCCGCGTGAAGCTGGCCATCCCGGCGATCGCGGCGCTCTCGCTCGCCACCCTCCCGCGCTGGGCGCGGCGCCTGTACGGCCTGCCCGCGGTCCCGACCACCGACCTCGGCGCCACCGCCACCCTCCGCGCCCTGCGCACGATCACCGCGCTGCTCCCCGACATCCCGGCGCCCCCGAACATCGAGGAGGCCCGGCGCCTGGTGCGAGGCCACGCGGAGGCACCACCCCGCCGCCGCCCCCGCCGCCTGCTGACCAGCTGACCCCCGCGAGTCGACCGTTCCGGCACGCCGTCTTCGCCGATCGAGCCCACCCTCGCGGGCGAGTCGACCGTTCGAGCGCGCCGAGTCGGCGGTTCGGGCACGCGTCGTGCCGGGCGTACCAGGCCATGATCGGCGATTCGGCCCGCAGGACGGTGCCCTGCACAGCTCCCCGTCCCGAAACGTCGATCACCAGCGTGCCGCGCACCGCGCCCACCGCCCTCCGGGGCGGCCCGGCATCGCGCTCGATCGGCCCACACAGCGTGCTGGGATCGTCAACTCGCGGGGGTGGTGAGGAGGGCCGCGGACGCGAGCAGCCACAGCGCGGCCACCAGCACACCTCCGCCCGCCGCCCACGCCGCGAAGACCGCCAGCCCGGCGATCTCCACGCCCAGGCCGGCCACCGACGTCACGGTCGCGCGGGACGGGCCCTCGATGCGCTCCTGCAACCGCGCGTCGACGACCACCAGCACCACGCGGTACAGGCCGTAGAACCCCGCAACGGCCGCCACGCTCGGGACCAGGACACCGGCTCCGAGCAGGACCACGGCCGCCGCCATCAGCAGCCCGAGGCCCCGACGCACCCGCCCGCCGAGCGCGGCCCCGACCGCGCCGGCGAGCACGATCGGCAGCATCGCGAGCGGGACGGCGTCCGCCGGCACACCGGACGCCTCGGTGATGATCGGGAAGTACTCGTCGATCGCGTCCAGCCCCCCGACGACCGCCGCGGCCACGAGGGCCCGGCGCAGGGTCGGGCGGGACGCCGCCGCGGTGAGGCCGGCGCGCAGCGTCGCGAGGTAGGGCAGGTCGTCGGAGGAGCCGCGCGGCGGCTCCGGCAGCCGCGACGCCACCCCCGCCGCGGCCAGGCACATCCCGACGCTGGCCCACCCGACCAGCGGGTACCCGCCCAGCGCGAACAGCGCCGTCGCCGCGCCGGCCGCCGGGAACTGGCTGATCAGGCCCGCGGCCGCCACCCGGCCCTGGACGAGCGCGTAGTGCTCCGCCGCGCCGACGGCGTCCAGCCCGTCGTAGAGCAGCGCCTCCTGCGCGCCCGAGACGAGTGTCCCACCCAGCCCCCACAGGACGAACCCGGCGGCGAACCCGGCGAAGCCGGGCACGGCGATCCACAGGACGTAGCCCGCCGCCTGCAGCACCCCGGCGGCGGCGAGGCAGCCGCGCCGGGAGAACCGGTCGGCGACCGCCCCGGACGGCACCTCGGCCACGATCGCGACCGCCGACCAGACGGCGAACAGCGCGGAGATCTCCGCTGCCGACAGGCCCGCGTCGGCGAACAGCAGCGCGTACAGCGGGTAGAGCGGGATGACATCGGCGACCACCGCCCAGCCGACGACGCGGCGGGCGAGCGGGCGCGCGAGGGGCGGTAGAGGGCGTCAACCAGGCATGGCCGCACCGTATCGGGACCGGCGGCCGCCGTCACGTGGATTCGGCACCGACCGCCGCGCGGGCATCCCGCCGTGATCGACGTCCTGGGACGCCGGGCCGCGACGGGCGCGGCCGGGCGTCCCAGGACTGCGGTCATCGAGCTCAGTGGTCGATCGCCTTCTCCACTCCGGCGCCGGTCAGGGACCGGACCTCCATCTCGGCGTACTTGGCGAGGTCCGCCTTCTCCTTCGACAGGACCGTGCCGAGGTAACCGAGCAGGAACGACAGCGGGATCGAGACGATGCCCGGGTTGTCGAGCGGGAACCAGTGGAAGTCGACGCCCTGCAGCATCGACGCGCTCTTGCCCGTCGCGGCGTCGACGGGCTTGCCCGACACGACCGGCGAGAACACGATGAGGACCAGCGTGATGCCGAGCCCGCCGTAGATGCTCCACAGCGCGCCCTGGGTGTTGAACCGCTTCCAGAACAGCGAGTAGAGGATCGTCGGCAGGTTCGCCGAGGCTGCGACGGCGAACGCCAGCGCCACGAGGAACGCGATGTTCTGCCCGTTGGCCAGGATGCCGCCGAGGATGGCGACGATCCCGATCACGACGGCGGTGCGCCGCGCGATCTTGACCTCGGTGTGCTGCTCGTCCTGCACCTGGCCGTGCTTGATCACGTTGATGTAGATGTCGTGCGCGAACGACGCCGACGCCGTGATCGTCAACCCGGCGACCACCGCCAGGATCGTCGCGAACGCCACCGCGGCGATCAGCCCCAGCAGCACGGTGCCACCCAGCTGGTAGGCCAGCAGCGGGGCCGCGGAGTTGGCGGCGCCGGGCGCCTTCTTGATCGCGTCCGGGCCGACCAGCGCGCCGGCTCCGTAGCCGAGCACGAGCGTGAACAGGTAGAACAGGCCGATCAGCCAGATCGCCCACTTGACCGAGCTGCGGGCCTCCTTGGCCGTGGGCACGGTGTAGAAGCGCATCAGGATGTGCGGCAGGCCGGCCGTGCCGAGGACGAGCGCGAGGCCGAGCGAGACGAAGTCGAGCTTCGTGGTGCCGGTCTTGCCGTACTGGGCGCCGGGGTTGAGCAGCTTGGCGCCGGTGTCGCCCGCGCGGTCGACGGCGCCACCGAGCACCGCCGAGAGGTTGAAGCCGAACAGCGCGAGCACCCACACCGTCATCACGGCAGCGCCGATGATCAGCAGCACCGCCTTGATGATCTGCACCCAGGTCGTGCCGCGCATGCCGCCGATGAGGACGTACGCGATCATCAGCGCGCCGACGACGGCGATGACGATCGACTGCCCGGTCTTGTCGGTGATGTCCAGCAACAGTGCGACGAGGCCACCGGCCCCGGCCATCTGCGCGAGCAGGTAGAAGAACGAGACCGCGAGGGTGGACGTCGCGGCCGCCGCGCGGACCGGCCGCTGCCGCATCCGGAACGCCAGGACGTCGCCCATCGTGTACTTGCCCGTGTTGCGCAGCAGCTCCGCGACCAGCAGCAGCGCGACGAGCCACGCGACGAGGAAGCCGATGGAGTAGAGGAAGCCGTCGTAGCCGTTGAGCGCGATCGCGCCCGCGATGCCGAGGAAGGATGCGGCGGACAGGTAGTCGCCGGAGATCGCGATGCCGTTCTGCGGGCCGGTGAAGCCGCCGCCCGCGGTGTAGAAGTCCTTGGCGCCGCTGGTGGCGCGCTTGCTGACGCGGATCACGATGGCCAGCGTCACGGCGACGAAGACCACGAAGATGCTGATGTTGAGGACGGGGCTGCTGCCCTCGACGCCGGCGGCGAGGGTCATGCCTTCCCTCCTTCGATCTCGTCGCGCAGCGCCTTGCCCGCCGGGTCGAGCGTCCGGTCTGCGTAGCGGACGTAGGCGGCGGTGATCGCAAACGTCGAGACGAACTGCAGCAGCCCGAACACGAGCCCGACGTTGATGTTGCCCAGCAGCTTGATCGACATGAACGGCGCCGCGTAGGTCGCCAAGAGGACGAAGAGCAGGTACCAGGCCAGGAACCCCGCGGCGACGGGGAAGACGAACCGCCGCAACCGGTGGCGCAGGTCCTGGAACTCGGGGCTCGCCTGGATGGCGGCCCAGTCGGCGTCCGCCGCCTTCTCCGGGGAGTCAGGGGGCGGTGATTCGGTGGTGCTCACGGGTGCCTCCTTGCACGTGGTCGCAGCACAGGAGAAGACGCGGCGCGACGCAGCGGAAGTAACCCACGACACACCGCAGCGCCGCACGACGAACGGCCGACGAACGGTCGGAATCCGGGACGAACGGTTCAGACGTTCTCGTCGAGGTGCAGCCGCAGCATGGCCGACTCGGCGCCCGGCGGCGGCTGGTCCCGCCACGACACCACGATCATCGTCAGGAACGCCAGCGGCACCGACCACAGTGCGGGCTGGCCGAGCAGCACCGCCGCCAGCCCGGGCTCGGGCCGCAGCAGCAGGCTCGCGCCCATCACCCCGGCCGACGACACGAGCCCGACGGCCATCCCCACGAACGCCCCCCGCGTGGTGAGCCCGCGCCACCAGATGCCGAGCACGAGCAGCGGGCAGAACGTCGACGCCGCCACCGCGAACCCGGACGTGACGACGGCACCGATGTCGACCCGTGCCGCGGGCAGCGCGATGAGGACGACGACCCCGGCCGCGGCGAGCGCGGTGAGGCGCAGCCGGCGGAGGCTACCGGGCATCAGGTCGTGCGCGACGGCGCCGGCCATGGCCAGCACCAGGCCCAGCGAGGTGGCGAGGAACGCCGCGAACGCGCCCGCCGTGAGCAGGGCGGTGAAGAACAGCCCGGCCCCGCCGCCGTCGACCCGCCCGGGGAGCGCGACGACCGCGGTGTCGGTGGCGCCCGAGAGGTACAGCTCGGGCAGCAGCACGCTCCCCAGCAGCCCGTACACGGCCGTGAACAGGTAGAACGAGCCGAGCAGCGCGATCGTGATGGCGGCGGTGCGCCGCGCGCTGCGCCCGTCGGGGCTGGTGTGGAACCGGACGATGACGTGCGGCAGCCCCATCGTCCCCAGCGCCGTGGCGACCAGCACCGACCACGTCGCCAGCAGCGGGTGGCCGGAGCCGCCGCCGTCGAGCAGGGGGCGCTGCCAGGCCGCGCTGCCGGGCAGGGCGGCCCCGCTGATCCGCGGGACGGCCGCGCCGGCCGGGAACGTCCACGTCGCGTCACCCGCGGCGACATGCTCGCCGGCCTCCAGCTCTGCGGGGGCCCCGTCGACCAGGACCGTGAGCGGCTCGGTCACCTCCAGGCGCGTGTCGAGGCGGAACTGCACCTGCGTCGCCGCCGGGAACCGCGCGTACTCGACGGGGTGCAGCGCGGCCGCGCGCGTGTCGGCGCCGACCACGATCAGCAGCCACACCGCCGGGACGATGAACAGCGCCAGCTTGAGCACGAACTGGAACGCCTGCACGTAGGTGGCGGCGCGCATCCCGCCCAGGGCGAGCGTGATGCTCACCGCCGCGCCCGCGACGACGACACCGACCCAGTACGGGGTGCCGCCGACGACGGTCAGCACCTGCCCGGCCGCGGTGAACTGCGGCACGAGGTACAGCCCGGCGATCACGAGCACGACGACGGCGCTGAAGCGGCGCAGCGCGGGCGAGCCGAGGCGGGCCTCGGCGAAGTCGGGGACGGTCAGGGCGCCGGTGCGGCGCATCGGGGCCGCGACCAGCACGAGCATCAGCAGGTAGCCCGCCGTGAACCCGACCGGGTACCAGAGCGCGCCGACCCCGTTCTTGACGACGAGCCCCGCGACGCCCAGGAACGACGCGGCCGAGAGGTACTCGCCGGCCACCGCGGCCGCGTTGAGCGTCGGGGAGATGCGGCGGGAGGCGACGAGGAAGTCCGACGTCGAGCGCAGCGCGGCCACGCCTCGCGCGCCGATCAGGAGAGTGGCCAGGACGACGGGCAGCGCGGCGAGAGCGATCACGCGGCCCCCGCGACGCGCGGGCTCGATGCGGCCTCGGCCACCGCATCGCGCGGGCTGAACGCGATCACGACGGCACCCGTGGCGCATCGCGCGGGCTGAACGCGATCACGACGGCCCCCGTGGCGCATCGCGCGGGCTGAACGCGATCACGACGGCACCCGTGGCGCATC
>CAXTTN010000097.1:0-20300 GCA_964247105.1 uncultured Pseudonocardia sp. | reverse complement strand
AGGGCGGGGGCCGTGTCGAGCGCGAGCCCGGCCAGCACCTCGGCCGCGGTGGCGCCGTCGGGCCAGTCGACGCCGAGCGTGCGGGCGGTGCGCCGGAACTCGGCGAGCGCGTCGGCGGTCGGGGCCGGGAGCGTGCGCAGCAGGCCGACCCCGGCGTCGATCATGATCGTGGCGGCGCAGGTGCCGGTGAGCAGCGAGATCTCCGCATTCCAGTCCTCGACGGGCACGCGGCGGCGGATCTGCACGGTCCAGCCGCCTGCCCCGTCGGGGACGACCTCCTGCTCGGGCAGCTCCAGCTCGATCGCCCCGCGCCGCACCGCGCGGGCCCGGCGCAGCGGCCCCAGCTCGGGGAGGGCGGCGATGGCCGGGTGCACGCGGCCGGCGTCGACGTCGGCCTGGACGCCGGCGTAGTCCAGCCGGGCCCGCGAGCGGACGACGGCCCGGCGCACGTCGACGGCGGTGGCCTCACCGGCCGCGTCGAGGTCGACGGTCCAGAGCACCGCGGCGCGCGGGCCGTCGGGCAGCAGGCTGGACGCGCCCTCCGACAGCACCGGCGGGTGCAGCGGCACGGAGCCGTCGGGCAGGTAGACCGTCTGCCCGCGGCGCCGGACCTCGGCGTCCAGCGCGCCGCCCGGCCGGACGACGGCCGCGAGATCGGCGATGGCGTAGTGCACCCGGAACCCCGACGCCGTGCGCGCGACGCCGACCGCCTGGTCGAGATCCTTCGAGCCGGGCGGGTCGATCGTCACCAGCTCGACGTCGGTGGCGTCGAGCCGCCCGGCTCCCGGCCCCTGCGACGCCGCCAGCTCCGCCTCGGCGAGCACATCGGCCGGGAACGCGGTGGCCAGGGCGAACTCGGCCCGGACCGCGTCGAAGTCGGGGTTCACGGCCTACAACCAGCGCGGCAGCGTCGGGAGCTTGCGCGCGCCGTCGGCTCTGAGCTCGCGTCCCCTGGAACGGCCCAGCAGCCAGGCGGCCAGCTCCGGCGCGGGCCCGGTGACGACGACGGCGCCGTCGCCGATCGTCCACTCGCCGTCCTTGGCTACCAGCCGCAGCGACGGGCAGTCCTCCTTGGCCCCCATCGCCGCCACGGCGTCGGCCAGCAGCTCGGTCAGCATCGGGGGCGGGAAGTCGGCGAAGGACGCTCCGACGTCGAGGTCGACGGCGTGGATCCACATCTCCCGCGCGCGGATCCAGGGGATGTCGGTCGCCGGGATCTCCCGGCCCTGGACGTTGGTGATGTGCGCCGACCAGGCCTGCTTGGGCAGCTTCCGCACGGTGTGCGCGAGCCGGTCGGACGAGGCGAGGACGTCGGCGCGGATCTCGGCCGGGGAGCGCTTCGACCCCGTCTCGATGTCGGCGTCGCGGGCCTCGGCGCTCGCGTACGCGGGTGTCGTGATGCCGGTGGCCGCCCAGGTCAGGAGGTTGATCATCGCGTCGGCGTTGCGGGCGACGTGGGTGAGCACGTGGGCCCGGCTCCAGCCCGGCAGCGCCGACGGCGCGGCGAACGCGTCGTCGCCCATCCGCGTCATCAGCCCGCGGAGGTGGGCGGCGCCGTCACCGGCCCAGGCGAGCGACTCCGTGACCGTCCGGGTCACCGCTTATCCGCGACGCAGGTGTTGCGCAGCTCGCCCACGCCGTCGACGGTCGTGACGACGACGGCTCCGGCGGTGAGGTAGCGCGGCGGCTTGCGGGCGTGGCCGACGCCGCCGGGCGTGCCGGTGGCGATGACGTCGCCGGGGTTGAGCGTGAGGATCGTGGAGAGGTAGATCACCAGCTCGACCGGCCCGAACACCAGTTCCGATGTCGACGAGCCCTGCACCGTCTCGCCGTTCACGGTGGTGCTGATCGGCAGCCCGCCCTCGGGCACCTCGTCGGACGTGACGAGCCACGGGCCCAGGGGCGTGGAGTGCTCGAACGTCTTGCCCTGCAGGAACTGCTTCGTGCGGTTCTGCCAGTCGCGCACGCTGATGTCGTTCATCACCGTGTAGCCGGCGATCGCGGCGCGGGCGGCGTCGGCGTCGGCGTGGCGCACGGGCGAGCCGATGACGACGGTCAGCTCGGCCTCCCAGTCGACGCACTCCGACACCGACGGCAACACGATGTCGTCGTGCGCCCCGACCAGCGACGGCGCGTACTTCGCGAAGATCGTCGGGTAGTCGGGCGGGGTGTTGCCCATCTCCCGGATGTGGTCGCGGTAGTTCAGCCCGACGCAGATGATCTTCTCGGGCGAGGGGACGAGCGGGGCGTAGTCGACGCCGTCCAGCGGGTGCACGGGGCCGGCCGCGGCGGCGGCACGCTCACGCCAGTCCGGCCGCTCCAACAGGGCGCGGACATCGGCGTCGCCGGTCTCCACCGCCGTGTCCGCGTCCACGCGCACCGCGCGGTGTCCGGTAGCGGTGCGGATCGTCGCCAGCCTCATCGTGTCTCCTCCGTCATGATTGCGCTTCCGCTGAGACGATCACGTCAGCGGCGTCACGGGACGAGTCTGGCAAGGACGGGCGGCGATCCGCACCCCGGGGCTTCCTACAGCGACGCGTAGAGCGCCTTCTCGTAGGTCGCGTACAGCTCCAGCGCCTCCGGCGGCACGAACGGCAGGAAGTTGCTGTAGATCGAGGCGGCGACGCCGGCGGTGCGGTCCACCCAGAAGTGGGTGTTGCAGAGCCCGGCCCACGCCCCGCTGTACGCGCGGCGCATGCCCGGGATGTCGTTCTCGTTGAGCAGCAGGCCGTAACCCCACTTGTAGCCGGGGCCCGCGTTGAACTCGTGGGTGGCCGTCGGGTCGGCCGTCGGGATCGCCTCCGGGAACGACAGGTCCCCGATCTGGTTGGTGAACGCCGCGTCGACCGTCGCCGACTGCAGGATGCGGACCCCGCCCAGCTCGCCGTCGTTCAGCAGCGCCTGCTGGAACGTGATGTAGTCCCGGGGCGTCGAGTAGAGCCCGTGGCCGCCCGCGTAGTACTCCGGGGTCTGGTTGAGCTCGATGCCGCTGTCGACCCAGCCGTCGTCGGTCTTGACGTGGACGGGCGTCGTGGAGTCCTTCCAGCCCTCGGCGATCTGGAACGCGGTGTCGTTCATGCCGAGCGGGCCGGTGATGCCCTCCTTGACCGCCACGTCGAGCGTCACGCCCGACGCGGCCTCGATGACCTTGCCCAGCCAGTCGGTGTTGATGCCGTAGATGTAGGTGGTGCCGGGGTCGGCCAGCAGCGGCGCGGTGAAGATGACGTCGGCACCGGACAGCACGTTGGGGGTGTTGGTGGCGGCCTCCCACTTGGCGAGCTGCTCGCTGAAGAACCAGTAGCCCAGCCCGGAGGTGTGGGTCAGCAGCTGGTGCACCGTCGCGTCGCTCGCCGGGGCGCGCAGGCGGGGCGTGTCGCCGTCCCAGCCGTCGAGCACCTGGACGTCGGCGAACTCGGGCCGGTAGTCCTTGATCGGCGCGCCGAGGTCCAGCGTCCCCTTCTCGACCTGCTGCAACGCGACGGCCGTTGCCACCATCTTGGTCATCGACATGATCCGGAAGTGCGTGCTCGTGCTGAGCGGCTCGTCGCTGCCGGCGGCCTTCGGCCCCGCGGCACCCTCGTAGATCACACCGTTGCGGTCCGCCGCGATCGCGGCGACGCTGGGCACGGCCCCGCTGTCGACCGCGTCCTGCAGCACCCGATCGATGGCGGCTGGGTCGATGCTCGAGCTCACGGAGGTCTCCCGTCGTTGGGTACGTGCGTCCCGTCACACCCTTCTCGACGGGCCCGGACCCGTCAACGAGCCTCGACGGTCGCCGCCCGCGCACCTACCGCAACGGACAGGTGCCCGGCGCCGCACCCCCACGGTACGAGCGCCGCTCTCGTACGAACCCGCCGAACGGGAGTTCCTCCGTACTCAGATCTCGCCGCCTGCCGCCGCGTCCGTCGCGCCCTTGCGGAGGGGCAGGGTCGCGAAGATCGCCGGCGGCTCGCGCCACAGGTCCTGCGGGCCGTGGATCGCGCGCCAGACCTTCTCCGGGGTGCAGGGCAGGTCCACGTGCCGCACGCCGAACGGGCGCACGGCGTCCACCACCGCGTTCTGGACGGCCGGGGTGGCGCCGACCGTGGCCGACTCACCTATCCCCTTGGCGCCCAGCGGGTTCATCGGCGTCGGGGTCTCGGTGTTGGAGGTCTCGAACCAGAACAGGTCCGCGGCGCTGGGCATCCGGTAGTCGGCCAGCGTCGAGGTGATCGGCTGCCCGTCGTCGTCGAAGAGGATCTCCTCGAACAGCGCCTGCGCGACGCCCTGCGCGAGCCCGCCGTGCTGCTGGCCGGACACGAGCAGGGGGTTGAGGATGCGCCCGCAGTCGTCGACGGCGACGTGGCGGCGCGGCGTGACCCGGCCCGTGTCCGTGTCGACCTCCACCACCGACACGTGCGCGCCGAACGGGAACGTGGCGCCGTCCTGGCGGAAGTCCAGCCCCGCGAACAGCTCCTCCCCCGCGCTCGCCACCTGCGCCCACGTGAGCGTGGCCGACGGGACGCCGGTGACGCCGAACTCGCCGGCCTCGGTGAGCTCCACGTCACCGGGAGCCGCTTCCAGCAGCTCGGCGGCCCGGATCCGGGCCTGTTCCAGGACGTCGTCGGCGGCCATGACGACGGCGTTGCCAGCCATCTGCAGCGACCGCGAGCCCCCGGTGCCGCTGCCCCGCGGCACGAGGGCCGTGTCGGACTGCACGAAGCGGATCTTCTCCATCGGGATGCCCAGCCGGTCGCTCGTCAGCATCGAGAACGCCGTGGCGTGGCCCTGGCCGTGCGCCGAGGTGCCGGCGGTGATCGTGGCGCTGCCGTCGGAGTGGACGGTGACCGAGCCGAACTCGCTGCCCCCGCCGCCCGCGGTGATCTCGACGTAGACGCAGATCCCGATGCCCAGCTGCACCGGGTCGCGGCTCTCCCGGCGGGAGCGCTGCTCCTCGCGGAGCTTGTCGTAGTCGACGATGCGCAGGGCCTCGCGCAGCGGCAGGTCGTAGTCGCCCACGTCGTACCGCGCGCCGGGCAGCGTGGTGAGCGGGAAGGACGCGGGGTCGAGGAAGTTGCGGCGGCGGATCTCGACCGGATCGAGCCCCAGCTCCTCCGCCGCGAGGTCCATCATCCGTTCGAGGTGGGCCGTGGCCTCGGGGCGGCCCGCACCGCGGAACGCGCCCATCGGCGTGGTGTTGGTGAGCGCGACCGCGGCGTCGAACGCGAGCTTCGGGATGGCGTAGACGCCCTGGCTCATGACGTAGGTCGGCCCCATCGCGAGGGCGCCGCCGAAGCCGGCGTAGGCCCCCGAATCGCCGACGACGCGGGCGCGCAGACCGGTGATCGTCCCCTCGCGGGTGAGACCGAGCTCGTAGTACGCCACCTGGCCGCGGCCGTGCGGCATCGAGACGAGGTTCTCCGAGCGCGTCTCCACCCAGGTGACCGGGCGGCCCAGCCTGCGCGCCACCCCGATCGCCACCGTGTGCTCGGCGAGCACGCCCGCCTTGCCGCCGAACCCGCCGCCGACGTGCGGGGTGATCACGCGGACCCGGTCGTTCTCCAACCCGAAGAGCGTCGCGGCCTGGGCGCGGAAGCCGTGCGGCATCTGGGTGGAGACCCAGATCGTCAGGTCGTTGTCCCGTTCCTCGTATCCCCCCGGCAGCACGGCGATCGCGTTGCCCTCCATGGGCATCACGGCGATCCGCTGGTTGACCATCCGTGCCCGCACCACGACGTCGGCGTCGGCGAGCACGTCCTCGTCGCTCCGCACCCCGGCGGCGAGGTTGTCGCGGCCCGCGAACTGGGGCTCGGCACCGGGCTGCAGCGCGGCCTCCGGGTCGACGACGGCCGGCAGCGGGTCGTAGTCGACCTCCACCAGCTCGGCGGCGTCGACCGCCTGGGCCGCGGTCTCCGCGACGACCACCGCGACGGCCTCGCCGACGAACCGCACGCGGTCGGTGGCCAGCGGCGGCCGCGGCAGATCCGGGTTGACCACCATCAGGCCGTGGTGGGCGGGCAGCTCCAGGTCGGCCGCCGTGTACACGGCGACCACGCCCGGCGCGACCGCCGCCTCGTCCGTCGCGATGCCGGTGACCAGGCCGTGGGCCAGCGGCGATCGGACGAACGCGAGGTGCAGCATCCCCGGCAGGCGCAGGTTGCCGACGTAGGTGGACGCTCCGGTGATCAGGTCGAGGTCCTCGACGCGTCGCACGGAGGTCCCGAGAATCGAGCCAGGCATACCCTGACCTTACGGCGGGGACACGCCGGACGCTCGCCAGCGTTTGACGCATCGCACCCCGGCACGGAAGGGTCTCGTACGGAGACCTGCACGGCCGGCTCGCCTGCCGTGCCACCTCCGGGAGGTCGGACTGGCCGGGGGCCGGTCCGGCCTCCCGACCTGCGTTCGGCGTAGTTTCGGCGGGTGCCCACGTTCCACCACACCGACGTCCTCCCGCTCGGTCCGGACGAGACCGAGTACCGCCGCCTGGAGCTGCCACCCGGCACCGTCGTCCAGGCCGCGGGCCGCACCTTCCTGGAGATCGCGCCCGCCACGATCACCGCGCTCGTCGCCGAGGCCGTGCACGACATCCAGCACCTGCTGCGGCCCTCGCACCTCGCGCAGCTGCGCGCGATCGTCGACGATCCCGAGGCCTCGCCCAACGACCGCTTCGTCGCCACCGACCTGCTGCGCAACGCCTGCGTCTCCGCGGGCGGCGTGCTGCCGATGTGCCAGGACACCGGCACGGCGATCGTCGTCGGCAAGCGCACGGAGACCGTGCTGACCGGCGGCGACGACGAGGAGTCGGTGTCGCGGGGCGTCTTCGAGGCCTACGACAAGCTCAACCTGCGCTACTCCCAGATGGCGCCCACGTCGTTCTGGGACGAGCGCAACACCGGCACGAACCTCCCCGCGCAGGTGGAGCTGTACTCGGTGCCCGGCCAGGCGCCGAGGTACGAGTTCCTCGTGATGGCCAAGGGCGGCGGCTCGGCCAACAAGACCTTCCTCTACCAGGAGACGAAGGCGCTGCTCACGCCGTCGAAGCTGGCGAGGTTCCTCGACGAGAAGCTGCGCTCGCTCGGCACCGCGGCCTGCCCGCCCTACCATCTCGCGATCGTCGTCGGCGGGATGTCGGCCGAGTACACCCTGAAGGTCGCGAAGCTGGCGTCGGCCCGCTACCTGGACCACCTCCCGTCCGCGGGTTCGGAGATCGGGCACGCCTTCCGGGACCACGACCTCGAGGAGCAGGTCCTCTCGTTGACCCGCGAGTTCGGCATCGGCGCCCAGTTCGGCGGCAAGTACTTCTGCCACGACGTGCGCGTGATCCGGTTGCCGCGCCACGGCGCGTCGCTGCCCGTCGGGATCGCTGTGTCGTGCTCGGCCGACCGCCAGGCCAAGGCCAAGATCACCCCCGACGGCGTGTTCCTCGAGCGGCTGGAGACCGACCCGGCGCGGTTCCTGCCCGAGGTGGCCGACGGGCTGTCCGACGAGGTGGTCACCGTCGACCTGAACCGGCCGATGGACGAGATCCGCGCGCAGCTCTCGACGCTGCCGGTCAAGACGCGCGTGTCGTTGACGGGCACGCTCGTGGTCGCGCGCGACATCGCGCACGCGAAGATCGCCGAGCGGCTGGACGCGGGCGAGCCGATGCCGCAGTACCTGCGCGACCACCCCGTCTACTACGCCGGGCCGGCGAAGACCCCTTCGGGTTACGCGTCGGGCTCCTTCGGCCCCACCACCGCGGGCCGCATGGACTCCTACGTCGAGCAGTTCCAGGCGGCGGGCGGCTCGCTCGTGATGCTGGCCAAGGGCAACCGCAGCAAGCAGGTCACGACGTCGTGCGCCACGTACGGGGGCTTCTACCTGGGCTCCATCGGCGGCCCGGCGGCCCGGCTGGCGCAGGACTGCATCCGCAGGGTCGAGGTGCTGGAGTACCCCGAGCTGGGCATGGAGGCGGTGTGGAGGATCGAGGTCGAGGACTTCCCGGCGTTCGTGGTGGTGGACGACAAGGGGAACGACTTCTTCGCCGAGGTCAGCGTCCCGACGCTGCAGGTCACCTTCCGCCGCTGATCCCTCGGCGCTGATCCCTCAGCGCAGGCGGCGGGGGCCGTTGTCGTCGCGCCGGGGGCGGGGGCCCAGCACCACGCGGGCGCCCGCCACCGACACCCCATCGGGCGAGGCGAGCACCGGCTCGAGTGCGAGCGAGCGCACCTCGGGGAGATCCTCGGCAAGACGACCGACGCGGAGCACCAGATCCTCCAGCGCCTCCAGGCGGGCGGGTTCGGTGCCCTTGTAGCCCGTCAGCAGCGGCGCCGCGCGCGGGGCACGGACCAGGTCGGCCGCGTCCTGGTCGGAGACCGGCACGACGCGGAACGCGCGGTCGCCGAGCAGCTCGGTGGCCATCCCGGCCAGGCCGAACGACAGCAGCGAGCCGAACGACGGGTCGTCCACGATCTCCAGCACGCAGGAGACGCCCTTGCGGGCCATCCGCTGCACGTAGACCTCGTCGTCACCGGTGAGCGCGGCGAGATCGGCGTGGGCGCGCCGCGCGCCGATCGGCGTGACGATGTCCAGGCGCACCCCGACGAAATCGGTGCGGTGGCGCCACCGCTCGCCGGCCGCCTTGACCGCCACCGGGTAGCCCAGCTCCTCCGCGGCGGCCACCGTGGCCTCGGCGCCCGCGACCCGGCGGAACTCCGCGAGCTCGATGCCGTAGCAGGACAGCAGGCCCAACGCGTCCTCGTCGCTGAGCGCGTGCCGCACCTGCGAGCCCAGCCGCGCGACGAGCGTGCGCGCCCGCTCGGTGTCGACGCCGTCCGGCACCACGAACTCCCCGACCGGGCGCGCCCGCCAGCGCGCGTACCGGCCGACCCGCGCCAGCGCCGCCGCCGCGCGTTCGGGGCTGGGGTAGCTGGGCACGGAGCCCCGCACCGGCGTGCCGTCCGGGCCGGCCACCGCCAGCTCGGCGGGTACGCCCTCCGCCGCGAGGAACACCGCGACGACCGGCTTGTCCACGCCGGCCACCGCCTCCCGCAGCGCCCGCGCGTAGGCGGCACCCGGCGTGACGATCGGCGGCACGAACACGGCGACCAGCGCATCGGTGCCCGCGTCACCCGCGGCCTTCGCCACGGCCGCGGCGAACTCCTCCGGCGGGGCGGCCGTGCCGACGTCCACGGGGGCCCCCGCCAGCTCCAGCCCCTCGTCCAGGAGGGCGTCGCTGACGAGCAGGCCGAGCGCGCTGGAGTTGCCGACCACGGCCACCGCCGGCCCGGCCGGCAGCGGCTGGTAGGCCAGCGCGAGCGCGGTGTCGAACAGCTCCGACAGCGTCTCGACCCGGATCACGCCGGACTGCTCGAACAGCGCGCGCACGCTGGCGTCGTCGATCAGGACGCCGTTGCCCGCGGGCCCGGTGTGCCGGCCGCTCTTCACCGCCACGACCGGCTTGGTGCGGGCCAGCCGCCGCGCGACGCGCGCGAACTTGCGCGGGTTGCCGAACGTCTCCAGGTAGAGCAGGACGACGTCGGTGGCCGGATCGGTCTGCCAGTACTGGAGCAGGTCGTTGCCCGACACGTCGGCGCGGTTGCCCGCCGAGACGAACGTGGACAGGCCCAGGCCGCGCTCCTTCGCGGCGGCGAGGATAGCGGTGCCCAGCGCGCCGGACTGGGAGAAGAACCCGACGCGGCCGATACCCGGGATATCGGGCGCGAGGGTGGCGTTGAGCTGCACGTCCGGCGCGGTGTTGGCCACGCCGAGCGCGTTGGGGCCGATCACCCGCATGCCGTGCGCCCTGGCCTCGGTGACCAGCCGCCGCTCCGCGACCACGCCGCCCTCTCCGGCCTCGGCGCTGATCACGACGAGGGTCTTCACGCCCTTCGCCAGGCACGAGTCCATGACCTCGTCGATGCCCGCGGCCGGCACGGCGACGACCGCGAGATCGACCTCGTCGGGGATGTCGGTGACCGACGCGTAGGCGCGGACCCCACGCACCGAGCGCGCCTCGGGGTTGACCGGGTAGACCGGGCCGGTGAAGTTGCCGCGCAGGAGGTTGGCCAGCACCGCGTGGCCGATCTTCGCCGGGTCGGTGGAGGCCCCGATCACCGCCACCGAGCCGGGGTGCAGCGCGTTGTGCACGCTGCGCGCCTCGGCCCGCTGCTCGCGGGAGTACTGCACGGCCAGCGACCGCTCGGTGGGGTCGATGTCGAACTCCAGGTGCAGCACGCCATCGGCGAACTCGCGGCTGACCTGGTAGCCCGCCTGCCGGAAGACCCGCACCATCGCGTGGTTCTCCACCAGCACCTCGGCCTCGAAGCGGCGCAGCCCGTTCTCCCGGCCGGCCGCGGTGAGGTGCTCCAGCAGGATCGAGCCCAGCCCGCGACCCTGGTGCTCGTCGCGGGCGACGAACGCGACCTCCGCGGACTCGGGCCCGGCGCCGGTGCCGCCGGGCAGCCCCTCGTAGCGGCCGACGGCGATGATCTCGTCGCCGAGCAGGCAGATGAACGCGACCCGGGCGTGGTGGTCGACGGTGGTGAAGCGCACCAGGTCCTTCGGGGGGATCCGCGGGTAGGGCCCGAAGAACCGCAGGTACCGGGTGCGCTCGGAGAGGCTCCCGTGGAAGCGCAGCAGCGCGTCGGCGTCCGAGGGCAGGATCGGGCGGATGTGCACGATGCCGCCGTCGGAGGCCACGACATCGGCCTCCCAGTGGTCGGGGTAGCCCGGCTCGGGGTCCATGGTCAGTCCCGGGGGTCGTCGGGGTCGAGGCCGTGCAGCGGGAACACCGCGCGGCGGGTCTCCAGAACGGCGGCGTCGACGCGATCGGAGCCCTCGCTCCAGGGAGTGGTGGCGGTGTCGCGGCCGTCGGTCATCGAGGTCGGGAGCTCCTGGCCGGTCAGCCCCGCGGTGTGCGCGACCCAGCCGGCGGGGAGCGGCCGCGCCGGCTCGACGTCGCGGTCGAGCACGGTGGCGATCAGGTGCGTCCACGACCGCGGGACCACCCGGAACAGCCCGTACCCGCCCCCGCCGGTGGCGAGCCACTTCCCCCCGGCCGTGGACGTGGCCAGGTCGCGCAGGCGCCGGTAGATCGCGCGGTGCCCGTCGACCGACAGCCCGAGATCGGCCAGCGGATCCTCCCGGTGGGTGTCGGCGCCGCACTGGGTGACGAGGATCTGCGGGCGGAAGGCCGCCAGCAGCGAGGGCACCACCGCGTCGAACGCGCGCAGCCACGCCGGATCGGCGGTGCCCGGCGGCAGCGGCAGGTTCACCGCGTACCCCTCCCCCACTCCTGAGCCGTACTCCCCGGGCCAGCCGGTGCCCGGCCAGAGCGTCATCGGGTGCTGGTGCAGGGAGATCGTGAGCACCCGGGGATCGGCGTAGAACGCGGCCTGCACCCCGTCGCCGTGGTGGACGTCGACGTCGATGTAGGCGATGCGCTCGAACCCGTGGTCGAGCAGCCACGAGATGGCGATGGCGCAGTCGTTGTAGACGCAGAACCCGGAGGCGCGATCGGCCATGGCGTGGTGCAGCCCGCCCGCGATGCTGACGGCGCGATCGGCGCGGCCCTCGGCGATCTCGCGCGCGGCGGCGAGCGTGCCGCCGCAGATGAGCGAGCTGGCCTCGTGCATGCCGAGGAAGATCGGGTTGTCGTCGCTGCCCAGACCGTGGCCCACCCCGAACGGGATCTCCGGGGCCGACTTGACCGCCGTGAGGTACGACGGGAGGTGGATCCGCTGCACCTCCTCGTCGGGCGCCGGGCTCGGCACCACCGGCTCGACGCCCTCCAGCACGCCCAGCTCCGTGGCCAGCCGCATCGTCAGATCGAGCCGGACCGGATCGAGCGGGTGATCGTCGCCCAGGTCGTAGTGGAGGAACTCCGGCGTCCACACCACCACCGCCCGCTGGCTCTCGCTCATGGGGCCGACCCTAGTGCGACGGGCCGTGCCTGCAGGCCGTCCGCCGGTATGGCATCGGCTCCACGAGGCGTTGCCCGGATAGGATGGGGGCTTGACGAAAGGGCTGTGTGCGTGAACGAGCTCATCGACACGACCGAGATGTACCTCCGGACGATCTACGAACTCGAAGAAGAGGGCGTCACGCCGCTGCGCGCGCGGATCGCCGAGCGCCTCGGCCAGAGTGGCCCGACCGTGAGCCAGACGGTGGCGCGGATGGAACGGGACGGCCTGCTGGTGGTGGCGGGTGACCGCCACCTGGAGCTCACCGACGAGGGGCGCAACCGCGCGGTCTCCGTGATGCGCAAGCACCGGCTGGCCGAGCGCCTCCTCACCGACGTGATCGGCCTGGAGTGGGAGCTGGTGCACGCCGAGGCCTGCCGCTGGGAGCACGTGATGAGCGACGCCGTGGAGCGCAAGCTCGTGCAGCTGCTCGACAACCCCACGATCTCCCCCTACGGCAACCCCATCCCCGGGCTCGACGAGCTCGCCCGCCAGCCCGAGACCGCGCGCGCCATCTCGACCCCGCCGTCGCTGGAGATCGGCCTGCAGCGGCTCGACGAGTTCGCCCGGCGCGGCGGCGGCCGCGTGGAGGTGCGGCGGATCGCCGAGCACGTGCAGGTGGACGCCGATCTGATGGCCGAGCTGAAGGACGCAGGCGTCGTGCCCGGCGAGGACATCGAGGTGCGCGCCATCGCCCGCTTCGGCGATGCCGTGCCGGTGCGCGCCGGCGATGCCGAGGCGGCGGTGGCCCCGCTCATCGCGCACGCGGTGCTGGTGCGCGCACGCTGACGTGCCCGCCGCCGCGACAGCGGGGCATGAGACGGTGAAGGCCACCGCACCGGCCCGAGGAGGACCACCGTGAAGTTGCTCGTGACCGGCGGCGCCGGCTACGTCGGGAGCGTCTGCGCCGCCCATCTCGTGGGCGCCGGGCACGCCGTGACCGTGCTGGACGACCTCTCCACCGGCCACGCCGACGCCGTGCCGGACGGCGCCGAGTTCGTGAAGGCCGATCTCGCCGAGGCGGCCGACGAGCTGCTCGGCGACGGCTTCGACGGCGTGCTGCACTTCGCCGCCCGCTCGCTCGTGGGCGAATCGGTGGTGCACCCGGAGCTGTACTGGCAGGGCAACGTGGTGACCACCCTGCGGCTGCTGGAGGCGATCCGCCGCCACGGCACCCCGCGTCTGGTGTTCTCCTCCACGGCCGCCACCTACGGCCAGCCCGAGCAGGTGCCGATCCCCGAGACCGCCCCCACCCTGCCGACGAACCCCTACGGCGCCAGCAAGCTCGCGATCGACCACATGATCACCTCGTACGCCGTCGCCCACGGCCTGGCCGCGGTGAGCCTGCGCTACTTCAACGTGGCCGGTGCGCACGGCCGCTTCGGCGAGCGGCACGCCGTGGAGACGCACCTGATCCCGATCGTGCTGCAGGTGGCGTCGGGCGCGCGCGCATCGGTGGCGGTGTACGGCGATGACTGGCCGACGGCCGACGGCACGTGCGTGCGCGACTACATCCACGTGGACGACCTGGCGGAGGCGCACCAGCTGGCGCTGCAGCACGCGCAGGCCGGCACTCACGCGGTGTACAACCTGGGCTCCGGCACCGGCTTCTCGGTGCGCGAGGTGATCGACGCCTGCCGGGCCGTGACCGGACACCCCATCCCGGCCGTCTCCGCGCCGCGCCGCGACGGCGATCCCGCCGTGCTGATCGCCTCCAGCGAGGCCGCCCGCACCGAGCTCGGCTGGAGCCCCAGCCGCACCGACATCGCCACGATCGTGGCCGATGCCTGGCGATTCACGCAGGAGCACGGCGGCGCCTGACCGGGCCGTCACGGCCGACCCACCGCGGTGGCGACGTCGTGGCGGTCGTCGAGACCGAGGCACGCACGGAACTCCGATGGCCGCATGCCGGCGTCGGCCGTCCGGCGCAACAGGCCGGTGAGCCGGTGCCCCGGCCAGGCCTGCTCGGCACGGTCGAGCGCGACGTTGGCCAGCGCGCCGTCGCCACGGAGCATCGCCGAGACCGCCAGCAGCGCCGCGGGCTCGGCCGCCTCCGGATCCGGCGTCTCGCGGGCGAGGGCGGCCCAGAGCTGCTCGGCCGCCGGTCCGGAGGAGCCGAGGGATCCGGCACAGCGCGCCATCACGGCGTCGCGGACGAGCGGTTCGGTGAGCGCGGCGGCGAGAGCCACGACGCGGTCGTCGTCGAGCACCAGGCGTCCGGCGACCGTGTCGGCCAGCGCGGACTCCACGACGGCGACCAGCCCGTCGAGATCATCCGGTGCCGATCCGGGCGCGGCCGCGGCTGCGTGATCCTGGGCGGCGACCAGCAGCGCCTCGCGGCGCCGCAGGGTCACCGCGTCGGCCGGGGCGACGAGCCGCTCCAGCTCACCTCGATCCTCCAGCGCCACCTGCCCGTCGACGACGGCCGCGGCGACCGCGGCGCAGGTGGCGGGATCGGGCAGGACCCCGCCGCAGCCGCACGGGTCGTAGCAGCCCCAGCGGCCACCGCCGGTGGTGGACTCGGCCCACAGCACGGTGTGCACCGTGACTCGGCGGCGTTCCAGCTCGGCCACCACGCGATCGACGAGCGGGCGGTGCGCTCCACCGGCGCCGACGACGATCACCGCGGCGCCGGCGGGCGCGGCGAGCATCAGCTTGCCGGCCACGGCCTCGGCCACCGCGCGTCGATCTCGCGGCGGTGGCAGGTCGACCCGCAGGGTGAGGCCGAGGCCACCGCCGTCCCGGTCGCGCGTCGCCACCAGCACGAGCGACTCGTGCGGATGGAACCCGAGCGTGTAGGGCAGGGAGGCGATCAGATCGGCGACGGTGCTCACCCGGACCGTTCCGGGTGGCGTGCGATCGGTGGAGGTCATGCCCACCAGCGTGCGCGGGGCGGGGCACATTCGGGACGATTCACCCGTCCGGCTGAGGACCGCGGATCGGTCATGGGGACAACCCGTGGTCGAGACCGCCGCTCTGCCGTCGTGGACTGTTAACCTGCCCCGCTTGCCGAGCGAGCTCGCGCCCGCGACGCTGGCGTCCGGTGGTGGGCGGCCGACCGGCCGTCGGGCCAGGGGCACGGAGGGTGTCGATGTACGACTACGACCTGCTGGTGATCGGTTCGGGGCCCGGAGGTCAGAAGGCGGCGATCGCGGCCGCCAAGCTGGGCAAGCGGGTGTGCGTCGCGGAACGGCGCAACATGATGGGTGGGGTCTGCGTCAACACCGGCACCATCCCCTCCAAGACGCTGCGGGAGGCGGTGCTCTACCTCACCGGGTTCTCCCAGCGCGACATGTACGGCGCGAGCTACCGCGTCAAGTCCGAGATCACCATCTCCGACCTGCTGGCGCGCACCGCGCACGTCGTCGGCCGCGAGGTGGAGGTGATCCGCAGCCAGCTGCTGCGCAACCACGTCGACATCCTCGGCGGCACCGCACGGTTCGTGGACGACCACACCGTCGTCGTGGAGGGCGAGGCCCGCGGCGACCACAACACGGTCAGCGCCGAGAACATCGTGATCGCCACCGGGACCAAGCCGGCCCGGCCGGCCGAGGTGGAGTTCGACGACAACCACGTCATGGACTCCGACGCGGTGCTGCAGATGCAGCGCGTGCCCAGCTCGCTGGTGGTCGTCGGCGCGGGCGTGATCGGCATCGAGTACGCGTCGATGTTCGCCGCGCTCGGCACGCGCGTCACGGTCGTGGAGAAGCGCCCGCAGATGCTCGAGTTCTGCGATCCGGAGGTCGTCGAGTCGCTGAAGTTCCACCTGCGCGACCAGGCGGTGACGTTCCGGTTCGGCGAGGAGGTGCAGAAGGTGGAGATCACCCCGCGGGGCACGGTCACGTCGCTGGCCAGCGGCAAGAAGATCGCCGCCGACATGGTGATGTACTCGGCCGGGCGCCAGGGCGTCACCGCCGAGCTCGACCTGGAGAAGGCGGGGCTGACCGCCGACGAGCGCGGGCGCATCGCGGTCGACAAGCAGTACCGCACGACGGTGCCGCACATCTTCGCCGTCGGCGACGTGATCGGCTTCCCCGCGCTGGCCGCCACGAGCATGGACCAGGGCCGGCTGGCGGCCTGCCACGCCTTCGGCGAACCCGTCCGTGAGCTGCAGGAACTGCAGCCGATCGGGATCTACACCATCCCGGAGATCTCCTACTGCGGCAAGACCGAGGCCGAGCTGACGACGTCGTCGGTGCCGTACGAGGTGGGGATGTCGCGCTACCGCGAGCTCGCGCGCGGCGCGATCGTCGGCGACTCGTACGGGATGTTGAAGCTGCTGGTCTCCTGCGACGACCGGACACTGCTGGGCGTCCACGTGTTCGGCACCAACGCCACGGACCTGGTGCACATCGGCCAGGCGATCATGGGCTGCGGCGGCACCGTCGACTACCTCGTGGACACCGTCCTGAACTACCCCACGCTCTCGGAGGCGTTCAAGGTGGCCGCGCTGGACGTCACGAACAAGATGCGAGCGCTGAGCGCGTTCGAGAACGGCGGGTGACGGGCCCGCTCGTCGGGACGGCGCGCGTGTTCCCCCGCGCCGCGCGCGTAGCTGCGCAAGCGCGGCGAGGACGACGTGCGCGCGGCGGCGGGGCTGTTCCCCGGTCAGACCGGGCCGGGCGGCGGCGCGCGCGTTGGGCAGCCGCGAGCGCGTCGCTGCAGGCGCGCCGGTCGCAGGACGCGCGCGCGGGGGCGGTGCGGGGCGCGCTCGCACCGTCGTCGGGGCTTCGAGGGGGCTGCGCCCCGTGCAACCACCCGGGCCCCGGTCGAGCAGGTGCGAGGCCGTCCAGCCACGTCGCTCACACCCCCTTCCCGCGCCCGCACACCCCGTCGACGGGGGGTGAGGAGGGCCAGCGGGGGGTGTCGGGGAGACACGCGGGGGGTGTGAGCGGGGCGAGGTCGAGCGCGGCTCCTACGGCGGCACGCGCAAGCACCCGCGCACGCTCGCACCCCCTTTCCGGCCGCACGCCCCTTCGACCGGGGGTGTGCGGTCACGCGCGGGGTGTGCGCCGGGCGCGGGTCGAGCACGGCCCACGAGGTAGCGCTACGCAAGCACCGGCGCACGCTCACACCCCCGGTCCGGCCGCACCCCCCGTCGACCGGGGGTGTGGGGGTGCGCCGAGCGTTGGACGTCCTAGTAGCGGATGCCGTGCTGGTCGAGCCACGGGCGCGGGTCGACGTACACCCTGTTGATCATCACGCCGATGTGCAGGTGCGGGCCGGTGGTGTCACCCCGGTTGCCGGACTCGGCGATCACCTGGCCGGCCTGCACCCGCTGCCCGACGGTCACGAGCGAGCGGTTGATGTGGCCGTAGACGGTGATCGTGCCGTCGGCGTGCTGCAGGCGCACCCAGAGGCCGAACCCGGTTGCGGGGCCGGAGCTGATCACGGTGCCGGCCAGCGGCGCGTGGATCGGGGTGCCGATGGGCGCGGCGACGTCGAGGCCCTCGTGCTTGACTCCCCAGCGGGGGCCGAAACCGGAGCTCACCCGCCCGGTGATCACCTGCACCCCGCCGGCCACTGCCGCGGCGGCGGCCTCCGGCGTGGCGGCCGGCGCGGTCGTGCGGGGTGCGGTGCTGCGGGGCGCGGTGCTGCGGGGTGCGGTGCTGCGGGGCGCGGTGGTACGCGGCGCCGTGGTGGCCGGCTGGGTGGTGCGAGGCGCGCTGCTGGACGCCGTGGTCGTCCGGGGCGCCGCCGACGCCGTGGCGGGCGCCGCCGTCACCGGGGAAGCGGCGGATCCGGCGAGCGCCACCGACGGAGCCACGGCCGCACTGCCGGCGCGCGCGGCCTCGTGCAGGCCTGCCGCCTTGACCAGGCCGGCGGCGTCGGCGACGACCGGAGCGGCCGCGGGAACGACGGGGGCCACGGCGACGCGGGGGGCGGGCGTCGCCGACACCTCACCGAGGAGCTGCTCGACACTCAGCCGGAGGACGTTGGCTCCGTCGGTGGCCGCGGGCAGCGCCGCGACGAGGGCCTGCTGCCCGGCGGCAGCCAGCGCGCCACCGGCCACGACGGTGGCGACGAAGCGCACGGGCAGCCCGAGGGTGGGCTGCGGGACGGAGCGAGCGGCACCGACCCCCGCTGTCGCCGGTAGGGCGAACAGCGGGGGCCCGAGGTGCGCGCGCCGGCCCTGGGGGGAGCGGTGCCGGGACACGACCTATCCTTCCGGATCTCGCGGCTCGGCCGGACGTCCCGTCGGGGAATTCGGGCGGACGACTGGGGAGCGGTCCGTGTCCGGTCTGTGATCGAGCCGTTATCGATCCGGAGGCAACGTTAACGGCCGACGCCGCCCACTCGCCCGTTGCTGAGAGTTGTGTGAGACCACTGGACCGGGCGGCGCGGTGAGCGGCGTCCGACTTGTCCAGCCGACACGCCGATCGGCTGGCGTGCCGTTCACCGCGGTGTCGGGCCGACCCCGAGCTCGGCCAGGCGGGCGCGGTACCGCTCGACGTTCGCCAGCTTCACGTCCTCGTAGCCCCGCACCAGCTCGGCGGCCTCCGCGGCCGCCACCGCCGTGACCTGCGACTCCGCTGTCAGGGTGCGGGCCAGGTGCAGCACCATGGCCCGGTACTCGTCGCGCAGGGCCCGCTCCAGCCGCCGGATCTCGGTGCGGCCGAAGGGGTCCAGCGGGGTGCCGCGCACCGCCTTGCCCCGGGCGAGCGCCTGCAGCACGGGCTTCATCCACGGCCCGAACGCGATCTTCTTGTCACGTCCCAGCGCCTTGAGGATCGGCGGGTGCAGCCGGTAGCGCTGCCTCACCCCGCCCGGCACCTCGGCGGCCAGCGCGGCCTCGAACGCCGGGTCGGTGAGCAGCCGCGCCACCTCGTACTCGTCCTTGTACGCAGTGAGCCGGTGCAGCCCGCGCGCGACGGCCTCGCTGAACGCCGTGTCGGCGCCGATCCGGCGCTCGGCCCGCCACACGGTCAGGACGTCGTCGACGTAGCGGCGGGCCGTGCGCTCGTCCTGGAAGCCGACGAGCTGCGCGGCGCGGGTCTCCACCAGCCTGCGGGTCACCCCCGCGAGCTCCAGGAGCGCGATCGACGGCGGCAGCGCTGGTGTCGGGGCGACCGCGGCCGGCGCGGTGGCCGCCGCGAACGCGGCCGGGTCGGCGACGGCCGCCCGGCCCCACCGGAACGCCGCGATGTTCACGGCCACCGCGACGCCGTTGAGCTCGATGGCCCACTCGATCGCGTCCGCCGACAGCGGCAGCGCCCCGGACTGGTAGGCCGCCCCGACGAGCAGCAGGTTGGCCGGCATCGCGTCGCCGAACAGGGCGCCCGCCGCGGCCTGCGCGTCGAGGGCCACGACGTCGCGGGTGACGCCGCGGATCCGTTCCACCAGCGCGGGCACGTCCGGCGTGGGCGCCGCGACGTCGCGGACCATGGCGCCGGTGGGCACCGGGCTGGTGGAGACCACACCGACGGTGTGCTCGGGCGCGGCGTAGGCGAGGTTCTTCGCGTCCGCGCCGACCAGCGCGTCGAAGGCGAGGTAACAGCCCGCGGTGCCCACGCCGACCCGGTTGGCCGGGCCGAGCGCGGCGGCGTCGGCGGCGATCCGCAAGTGGGACGTGACCGGCCCGGCCTTCTGGGAGAGCCCGGTCTGGTCGACGCCGTGCACCGCCAGCCCGTCGCGGACGGCGGCGGAACCGAGCACCTGGTTGACCGTGACGATGCCGGTGCCCCCGATCCCGGCGAGGAACACGTCACCGGAGATGGGTCGGGCCACCTCCGGGACGAGCGGGGGCGTGCGCCGGTCCGGGCGGGCCGCGGGCGTCCCGGGTGGGAGCTCCACCGTCACGAACGACGGGCAGTCGCCGTCGAGGCAGGAGTAGTCGGTGTTGCAGGAGGTCTGGTCGATGCGGGTCTTGCGGCCGAACTCGGTGTCGACGGGCTGCACCGACAGGCAGTTGCTCTTCACCCCGCAGTCGCCGCAGCCCTCGCAGACGGCCTCGTTGATGACCACCCGGGTGGCCCGGACGGGGAGCGTGCCGCGCTTGCGCAGCCGCCGGGACTCGGCGGCGCAGCGCTGGTCGTAGATCAGCACCGACACGCCCTCGACGGCCGCGAGCACGCGCTGCGCCTCGTCGAAGCGGTCGCGGTGCCAGAGGTCCACGCCCGCGGGCAGGGCGCCCAGCGTCCGGTAGCGCGACGGTTCGTCGGCGCACACGATGATCTTCTTGACGCCCTCGGCCAGCAGCTTGGCCGACAGCTGCGGCACTTCGAGGCCCGCTTCGGCGTCCTGCCCGCCGGTCATCGCGACCGCGCGGTTGTAGAGCAGCTTGTAGGTGATCGACACCCCGGCCGCGACGCACGCCTGCACCGCGAGCTGGCCGGAGTGGGCGAACGTGCCGTCGCCCATGTTCTGGAACATGTG
>CAXTTN010000096.1:0-20504 GCA_964247105.1 uncultured Pseudonocardia sp. | reverse complement strand
GTTCCAGCACCAGCGCGGCGTCGGAGCCGCGGAAGGTGATCATCCCCACCTTGTCCCGCCGCTGGTAGGCGTCGCGCAGCAGGGACAGCACCGCGGTCTTGACGACCTGCATGCGCTGCCGGGCCGCCATCGACCCGGACGCGTCGACGACGAACAGCACGAGGTTGCCCTCCCGCCCCTCGCGCTCGGCGCGGCGCAGGTCGCCGTGGCGGACGAGGAGGCCGGGCCCGGTCCGGCCGCGGGCGCGCTGGTGGGGCGCGGCGGCGGCGATCGTGGCGGGGAGGTGCACGTCGGCGGCGCGCGCGGGCGTGGCGCCCGACGCCCGGACGACCCGGCCGCCGTCGGTCCGGGCCCGCGACCGCCGGCCGGGCGCGCCCTCCCCGACGCCGGGCACGCGCAGGGTGCGGGCCCGGAACACCGCGCCGGGCGGCGGCACGACCGAGCCTTCGGGGGCCCCGCCGCTCCCCGTCGCGGGCCCCGGCTCGCCGCGGCCGGTGCCACCGGGGTCCGGGCCGCCTGCGGCGTCGGCGGTCCCCGCGGCGCCGTTCTCGGCGGCCGGGTCGCGCCCGTCCGGGCCGCCGTCGTCCGGGCCGCCACCGGGACCGCTGTCGTGCGGGCCGCCGCCGTCCGGGCCGCCGCCGGGACAGCTGTCGTCCGGGCCGCCGTCGTCCGGGCCGCCGCCGGGACCGCTTCCCGGCGGCTCGTCGTCGGGGCCGTCGATCTGGTCCGCGGCGTCGCGCAGCGCGTCGTCGAGCGCGCCGTCGTCCATGCCGGGCTCGTCGAACGGGTCGCGGCGGCGGCGGTGCGGCAGGGCGAGGCGGGCCGCCACCCGCACGTCCTCCTCGGTCACGGCCCCGGCCCCCCGCCAGGCGGCGTGGGCGACGGCGGCGCGGGCGATCACGAGGTCGGCGCGCATGCCGTCGACGTCGAACGCGGCACAGACGGCCGCGATCCGGCGCAGCTCGGCGTCGGGCAGAACCACCGACCCGAGCCGCGCCTGCGCCGCGACGATCCGGGCCGCGGTGTCGCGCTCGGCGCCGGTCCAGGCGGCGGCGAACCCGGCCGGGTCGTCCTCGAACGCGAGCCTGCGGCGAACCACCTCGACGCGGGTGTCGACATCGCGGGCAGCGCGTACCTCCACGGCCAGCCCGAACCGGTCGAGCAGCTGGGGCCGCAGCTCCCCCTCCTCCGGGTTCATCGACCCGACCAGCAGGAACCGGGAGGCGTGCGAGAGCGAGACGCCGTCGCGCTCGACGTGGTTGCGGCCCATCGCGGCGGCGTCGAGCAGGAGGTCGACGAGGTGGTCGTGCAGGAGGTTGACCTCGTCCACGTAGAGGACGCCGCGGTGGGCCTCGGCGAGCAGCCCCGGCTGGTAGGCGCGGACCCCCTCGCCGAGCGCGCGCTGCAGGTCGAGCGAGCCGGCGAGCCGGTCCTCGGTGGCGCCGACGGGCAGCTCGACGAGCCGGGCCCGGCGCTCGGTGGCCCGGTCCGGCTGCGGCCTGCCCGCCTGCTGGCGCCGCAGGGCCTCCTCCCGCTGCTGCGTGGTGCGCAGCGCCCGGGTGCGCCCGGGGTGCTCGACCTCGACCTCGGACCGGACGGGCGGCGCGGCGAAGCGGTGCGGCCCGTCCGGGCAGCTCGGGTCCGGGGCGGCGGGGTCGCACGAGAACCGGCACCCCACCACCACCGGCACGGCCGGGAGCAACGCCGCCAGCGCGCGCACCGCCGTCGACTTCGCGGTGCCCTTCTCCCCCCGCACCAGCACCCCGCCGACACCCGGGTGCACGGCGTTGAGCAGGAGCGCGAGGCGCAGGTCGTCGTGGCCGACGACGGCGGAGAACGGGAAACCGGGAGCACTCACCGGGGGGACACTGCCAGACCCGACGTCACGACCGGGAGCTCCGACCCGGCACCGTGACTGATGACATGTTCCAGTGCGCGGGTGTCGAGGTGCGCTTCGACGAGGTCGCCGAGCAGGTCCAGCTGGGCCGCCCGCGCCGCGGCGAAGCTCGTGTCCGGCGCCGCCGCGAACCCGTCGCGCCCGGCCTGCGCCGCCACCCGGGCCAGCAGCAGCCGCCGGAACCCGTCGTTCTCCAGGAGCCCGTGCCAGTGCGTGCCGAGCACGGCCCCGGCGTCGGAGCCCTCGCCGGAGGCGGCCGGCCGAGCACGGGTACGGGGCGGGGCGGCGGCGTGGAGCAGGGGCGCGTCGCCGGAGCGGGTGACGCGGCCGTGGTGGATCTCGTAGCCGCTCACCGGCTCGCCCCAGGCCTGCCCGGTGGGGTTGCCCAGGTGCTTCTCGGCGTCGAACTCCACATCCAGGTCGAGCAGGCCGAGCCCGTCCGCACCGCCGCCCTCGACCCCGTGCGGGTCGGCGATGGAGCGGCCGAGCATCTGGTAGCCCCCGCAGATCCCCAGCACCGGACGCCCCGCGCGGGCGTGGGCGGCCACCGCGTCGGCGAGGCCCGTGCGGCGCAGCCAGGCCAGGTCGGACACCGTCGCCTTCGAGCCGGGCAGCACGACCAGGTCGGCGTCGAGCAGCCGCGACGGCTCCGTCACGTAGCGGACGGCGACGCCCGGCTCGCAGGCCAGCGCCTCGACGTCGGTGGCGTTGGAGATCCGCGGCAGCCGCACGACGGCGACCCGCAGCCACTGGCCCCCGTGAGGCGGGGTCGGGCGTCCGAGAACGCCGTCGGCGACGGCTGCGAGCGAGTCCTCGGCGTCGAGCCACAGCCCGTCGGCCCACGGCACGACGCCGAACGTCGGGCGGCCGGTGAGCGCGCGGAGCTGGTCGAGGCCGGGGGCGAGCAGCGAGGGGTCGCCGCGGAACTTGTTGATCACGAAGCCGGCGATGCGCGCCTGGTCGGCCGCGTCCAGCACCGCGACCGTGCCGAACAGGTGGGCGAGCACCCCGCCGCGGTCGATGTCACCCACGACCACCACCGGCAGGTCGGCGGCCTGGGCCAGGCCCATGTTGGCGATGTCGGTGCCGCGCAGGTTGATCTCGGCGGGCGACCCGGCGCCCTCGCAGACGACCACGTCGTAGCGTCTGCGCAGGTCACGCAGCGTCTCGGTGACGACGTCGAGCAGCGCGGCCTTGCGGTCGTAGTAGGAGCGCGCGCTGACCGTGCCGTCGGCGCGGCCCAGCACCACCACCTGCGAGCTGCGGTCGCTGCCCGGCTTGAGCAGCACCGGGTTGAACAGGACGCTCGGCGCCAGCCCGCACGCGTGCGCCTGCATCGCCTGGGCGCGGCCGATCTCGCCGCCGTCGGTGGTCACGACCGAGTTGTTGGACATGTTCTGCGCCTTGAACGGCGCCACCGACACCCCGCGGCGGTGCAGCCACCGGCAGATCCCGGCGGTGAGCGCGCTCTTCCCGGCGTCGGACGTGGTCCCGGCCACCAGCAGCGCACCCCGCACGGCGCCCACGCTACGGGGCTACCGTGGAGGCGTGCGTTTCCTCCTGCGGCCGGGCTGGCTGGCGTTCATCGCGGTGGTGGCCGGGTTCGTCGTGTGCTGCTACGCGCTGCTGGCCCCGTGGCAGTTCGGGCGGGAGGCCGAGCGCGACGCCCAGCAGCAGGCCATCGACACCTCGTCGGCCACCGCGCCCGTGCCGATCGGCACGCTCGTCCCGGCCGGTCGGGGCGTCACGGCGGGTGACGAGTGGCGCCAGGTGAGCGTCACCGGCACCTACCTGCCCGCCGACGAGGCGCTGGTCCGCCTGCGCGTCTACGACGGCAAGCCCGCCTTCGAGGTGCTGACCCCACTGCGCACGGACGACGGCCGGCTGCTGGCCGTGGACCGCGGCTACGTCACCGCCGGCAACGGCGCCGTCGTACCCCCGATCGCGGCGCCGCCGTCGAGCAAGGTCACGATCACCGCCCGGCTGCGCCTCGACGAGACCGATCCGGAGAGCCGTCCCGTGTTCTCCTCCGACGGCCACCGCCAGCAGTACGTCACCGACTCCCGCACGCTGGCCGCCGCCACCGGCCTCGCGCTGGAGCCGGGTTACCTGCAGCTCGCGGCCGGCCAGGCAGGCGTGCTCAGCCCGCTGCCGGTGGCCCCCGACGCCGGCTCCGGCGGGGCCCCGTTCACCAACTTCTCCTACGCCCTGCAGTGGCTGACCTTCGGCGCCATCGCCGTGTTCGCGCTGGCCTACTTCGTGCGCCTGGAGCTGCTGCAGCGCCGCAAGGGCGCGGCGGGCGAGCGCACCGCCCTCCGGAAGGCCCTCGCCGGCGACGACGCGCCCGTGCCCGGTGAGACCCCCCTGCACGACCGCTACGGCCGCCCGTAGCCCCCCGAGCGCGAGTCGACCTTCCGGACACGCCGAATGTGCCGATCCGGCCCGGGCCGGATCGGCACATTCGGCGTGTCGAGAAGGTCGACTCGCGCGGTGATCAGGGGCGGGGGGCGCGCGAACCGGCGACCACGGCGGCGAGGACCGCGGCCGCGGCGCCGACCAGGCGCGACAGGCGGGCGGCGCGGCGCAGGTCGGCGGGGGCGGGGGGCGGGCCGGACCCGAGGCGGGGGCGTTCCTCCACCCCGTGGCGGTACGCCGTCCGCCCGCCGAGCCCGACGCCCAGCGCCCCCGCCGCGGCCGCCTCGACCGGGCCCGCGTTGGGGCTCGGGTGCGCCGCCGCGTCGCGCCGCCACGCCCGCAGCGCCGCCGCGGGCGAGCCGCCGACGGCCGGGGCGAGCGCCGCGAACAGCACCGCCGCCACCCGGGCCGGGACGAGGTTGGCCAGGTCGTCCAGCCGCGCCGACGCCCACCCGAACCGCTCGTGACGCGGCGACCGGTAGCCGACCATCGCGTCGAGGGTGTTGACCGCGCGGTACCCGAGCAGCCCCGGAACCCCCGCGAGAGCCCCCCAGAACAGCGGCGCGACGACGGCGTCGGAGGTGTTCTCGGCCAGCGACTCGGTGCCCGCCCGGGCCAACCCGGCGAGGTCGAGCAGCGCGGGGTCCCGCCCGCACAGCGAGGGCAGCCGGGCCCGCGCCGCCCCGAGATCCACCCCCGAACGAGTGGCACTCTCGTCGGATAGGTTCGAACGGATGTGCCACTCGTTGCGGGTGGGAGGGGCGCCCAGCTCGCCCGCCAGTGCGTCGCCGTGGCCCGCCAGGCTCGCCCCCCCCAGCACCGTCCATGTCGCCGCCGCCGTCAGGGCCGCGCCGGCCGCCGGGTGGCGGCGGCCGATCGACTCGGCCACGCCCCCGAGCGCGACCACCCCTCCTACCAGCATGGCTGTGTAGGCCACCCCGGCGCTGCGGCGGTCGGCGTACAGCAGCCGCTCCAGCGCCGCCGCGCACGTGCCGAAGCCGGCCACCGGATGGCCGCGGGCCGGGTCGCCCCACACGGCGTCGGCCACGAACCCGAGCACCAGCCCCGCCGCGCGCCATCTCATGAGGCCGACGCTACGGCGGCGGGGGATCATGGACGCCATGCGCACCGACCTGGACCCCACCGAGGTGGGTACCCGAGCGTTCTACCAGCTCCTGACGTCCGTGGTGGTGCCCCGCCCGATCGCCTGGGTGTCCACGCGCTCGGCCGACGGGATCGACAACCTCGCGCCGCACTCGTTCTTCACGGTGTCCTGCGTGGACCCGCCGATGATCCAGTTCACCAGCGTCGGGAAGAAGGACTCGCTGCGCAACGCGGTCGAGACCGGTGAGTTCGTGGTGTGCCTGGCGACCGAGCCGCTGTTCGAGCAGGTCAACGCGTCCGGCACGGACTTCCCGGCCGGGGTCAGCGAGTTCGCCGAGATCGGGCTCACGGCCGAGCCCAGCGCGGTGGTGGCGCCCCCGCGGGTGGCCGAATCACCGGTGGCGCTGGAGTGCCGGCTGCACCAGGCCCTGGAGCTGGGCGACTCCACCGTCGTGATCGGCCGGGTGGTGCACGCGTCGGTCAGCACCGACACCCTGAACGGCGACCTGCCGGACATCGGCAAGCTGCGCCCGCTCGCGCGGCTGGGCAAGAACGAGTGGTCGACGATCGGCGAGATCCTGGAGATCACCCGGATCCCGCACCGGGACTGGCCCGGGCACTACTCCCCGCCGACCGCCTGACCCAGCCGCAGCCCGTAGAGCCGCTGCGCCTCGTCGGCGATCCGGTGCAGCGAGCACGGCCAGCGCTCGCCCGAGCCGCTGGAGTTGCGGCACGCGGTGCACCGCTCCAGCCGGTCGGGCACGTGCGCGGCCAGCAACCGGCGCCACACCTCCGGCATGCCGGCCAGCTCGCGGGCCATCGACCCGCGCTCGTCCCCCTGGGCGTCGCTCACCCCTCCAGGAAACCTCACCTGAAGACCCCGGCGACCACGTGTCCGGTGGACGGCACCCCCGCCGCGGCCGGTGACACCCGTCGCCCACCGCTCAGTCGCGCACGACCGTTCGGCGGGCGCCGGGCGGTCAGAGCGTGAACTCCCCGGCCGGTGCGGCCGCGGCGTCGGCGTGCAGCTCCTTCTCCCGTCCCCGCAACTCCACCCGGCGGATCTTGCCCGAGATCGTCTTCGGGAGCGGGGCGAACTCCAGCCGCCGGATCCGCTTGTAGGGCGCGAGGTTGTCGCGCGCGAACTGCAGGATGTCGCGCGCCGTCTCCTCGGTGGGCTCGTAACCCGCGGCGAGCACGACGTACGCCTTCGGGACGGCGAGCCGCACCGGGTCCGGGGACGGCACGATCGCCGCCTCCGCCACCGCCGGGTGCTCGATGAGCACGCTCTCCAGCTCGAACGGGCTGATGCGGTAGTCGCTGGCCTTGAACACGTCGTCGGCGCGGCCCACGTAGGTGATGTAGCCGTCCTCGTCGCGGGAGCCGACGTCACCGGTGTGGTAGACGCCGCCGGCCATGGCCTCGGCGTTGCGCTCGGCGTCGCCGTGGTAGCCGACCATGAGCCCGAGCGGCCGGTTCTCGAGGTCGACGCAGATCTCCCCCTCGACGACGCCCTTCTCGCCGGTCGCGGGGTCCACCAGCACGATCGGGTAGCCCGGGATCGGCCGCCCCATCGAGCCGGGCTTGACGACCTGGCCGGGCGGGTTGCCGATCTGCACGGTCGACTCGGTCTGGCCGAACCCGTCGCGGATCCGCACGCCCCACGCCTTGTCGATCTGGTCGATGACCTCGGGGTTCAGCGGCTCCCCCGCCCCCACGACCTTCTGGGGCGGGTTCGCCAGCCCGGACAGGTCGGCCTGGATGAGCATCCGCCACACCGTCGGCGGGGCGCAGAAGCTGGTGACGCCGCAGCGGTCCAGGACCGCGAGCACGGACGCGGCGTCGAACTTCGCGTAGTTCATGACGAGCACGCACGACTCGGCGATCCACGGCGCGAAGACATTGCTCCACGCGTGCTTGGCCCAGCCCGGAGAGGAGATGTTGAGGTGGACGTCGCCGGGCTCCAGCCCGATCCAGTACATCGTCGAGAGGTGCCCGACGGGGTAGGACGCGTGGGTGTGCTCCACGAGCTTGGGCTTCGCGGTGGTGCCGGAGGTGAAGTACAGCAGCAGGGTGTCGGAGCCGTGCGTCACGCCGTCGGGGGCGAACTCGGTACTCTCCTCACCCGCGTCGCCGTAGTCGAGCCACCCGGCCGGCGCGTCCCGCACCGCGATCCTCGTGTAGTCGCCCTCGACGTCGTCGAACTTGCCGGCGTCGGCGCCGCCCACCACGACGTGCTTCGCGTTGCCGCGGTCGAGCCGGTCGCGCAGGTCGGCGGGGGTGAGCAGCGTGGTGGCCGGGATGAGGACCGCACCGAGCTTCATCGCCGCGAGGATCGTCTCCCACAGCTCGACCTGGTTGCCGAGCATGAGGACGATCCGGTCGCCGCGCGCGACGCCCTGGCCGCGCAGCCAGTTGGCCACCTGGTTGGAGCGCGCCGACAGCTCCGCGAAGGTCCAGTGCGCATCGGTGCCGTCCGGCTCGACGATCCAGAGAGCCCGCTGGTCACCGGCGATGTTGTCGAAGTGGTCGAGCGCCCAGTTGAACTCACCGATCTCGGGCCAGCGGAAGTCGCGGTAGGCCGTGTCGTAGTCGTCCCGGTGCGCCACCAGGAACTCCCGGGCCGCGTAGAAGGCCTCCGCCGACGCATTCATGTGATCCACCTCGGTGCCGTAGCCGCTCTGCTCCCCGCCACCCTAATGATCGGGACGCGGCCCGTCTCACCTCCGATCGGAGACGCGGCGCGTCCGGACGGCCTCCGCACCCCCGCTCCACTCCAGCACCGCCCAGGCGACGTCCTTCACCGCGGCGACGCGGTCCGGCCCCAGTACCTCGGCCAGCTCGGCCTCGATCCCGGCGTTGACGCGCCGCGCCGACGCCACCGCCTCACGCCCGCGGTCGGACAGCCCGACCCGGCGCACGCGCGCGTCGCCCGGATCGGCCGTCCGCTCGACGTACCCGAGCGCCACCAGCTCGGCGACGGCCTTGGACGCGGCCTGTTGCGTCACGCCCATCCGTTCGGACAGCTCCCCGATGGCCCGCGTCCCGTCGACGAGGTGCTGCACGAGGAACCCGTGGCTGATCCGGAGGTCAGGATGCCCGGCGGCGTGCTGGCGGCGCAACGACTCCTCGTTGAGCGACAGCCCGGCCAGGAACAACGCGGGGACGACGTCGAGCTCCATATGCACAACCCTAGTTGCACAACCTGTGTTGAGCAAATACGCTCACCGCATGCTCGAAGACTTCGTCGCCGTCGCCCATCGGATCATCTGGTGCACGCTCGCCACCGTGGACGCCCACGAGCGGCCGCGCTCGCGCGTCGTCCACCCCGTGTGGGAGCTGACCCCCGACGGGCCGGTGGCGCGGGTCGCGACCCGCGCCACCGCGGCCAAACGCGCGCACATCGCGCACAGCCCGTTCGCGTCGCTGTCCTACTGGGACGCGACGCACGACGTCGCGGTGGCCGAGTGCGCCGCGGCGTGGGACCCGGACCCGGACTGGACGGCCTTCTCCCGGCTCCCGTCACCGGTGGGCTTCGACCCGGCCACGGTCTTCGACGGTGGCCTGGCCCATCCGCAGGCGTCCGTGCTGGTGCTGCGGCCGTGGCGGCTGCGCTGGGCCCGGGCGGCCGATCTCGCCGCGGGGCGGCCGCACGCGATCTGGCGTCCGGAGCGCGTCGCCGCCGCTCCCACCCTGACGTGACGTCGCGACGTCCCGCGCGCCAGGGCCCGGCCGCCCTACGGTGGCCCCGTGAGCGTCTCCCCCCTGCGCGTCGCGGCGACCGCCGCCGTCCTCGCCGCCCTCCTCGCCGGCTGTGGTGACGCGGCGGCACCCACCACCACCGCCGCCGCGCCGAGCCCGGTCACGGAACCGTCCGCGACCGGCGCCGCCCCGGCGCCGACCACGGCCCCGGCCTCGGCCCCGGCCGGTGCGACCCCGTCCGCGACGGCCGGGCCCGTGACGCTCCTGCCGTGGCCCACGACCGACCCGGCGCGCCTGCAGTCGGCCGTCGACTCGGGCGCGACGCCGTGGTTGCTCGATCCGACCGACCTCGCGCTCTCCTACGTCACCGCGACGTACAGCTGGACCGCCGCCGACGCGTCCCCGGCCGCGGGCACGGCCGCCGCCACCGAGGTCGACGTCCGCAACACCGACGGCAGTCGGCGGACGCTCACCGTCGCGCAGCCCGGCCGGAAGGGCGTCGGTGGCATCTGGGTGGTGACCGCGGACACGACCGGGTGACCGACGGTCACACCGAGGTCGCCGCGGGGCGAGACGTTCACTGGTCCGGGTGAACAAACCCGGGACGTGGTGCGTTCCGCAGCGGAGCGGCGATCTATCCGGCAAGACCGGCGCACGGGGCGCCGGGCCCGATCGCCGGAGGACCCGACATGAGCAACGAGGCCAGTACCGACTCGGTCCACCAGGACATGTTCACCGTCCTGCACGGCCAGCCCGCGCCGGTCGTGACCCGCTGGAGCTACTCCGCGACCGACCCGTTCGCCGTCGGCCTCGCCGTCCGGACCCGGCACGACCGCTGGGTCGAGTGGCTGGTCGGCCGCGACCTGGTCGTCGACTCGCTGGAGGGCCCCGCGGGCCACGGCGACATCCGGATGAGCCCGCAGGTGGTGCAGGGCTACGACATCGTCGAGATCGAGATCCGCTCCACCGACGGCCGCGCCGTCCTCGAGGTGGACCGCGACCTGCTGCGGCACTTCGTCGAGTCGAGCTTCCAGATCGTCGCGATCGGCGAGGAGGCCGACCACATGGACATCGACGGCGAGATGGCCCGGATCACCCAGAGCTGCGCGGAGTAGCCGGCGGCGGCTCGTCACGCCGGAACCGCTCCGCGTACCGCGCCGCCGCCGACGCCCGCTTGCCCGCCTGACGCTCGTCGCGCACCTGTTGTGCGGTGCCGCGCAGGAACCCCGCCTTGAGCGCCCGGCTCTCGCTCGACTCGTCGAGGTAGGCCAGGGCGTAGATCATCCCGACGAAGACTCCCCCCAGGCACGCCATCACGCGCACCCAGGGCTCGGTCGGCAGGAAGACGTAGATCAGCACCGCCACCGGCAGGATCTGCACCAGCGACCGGAACAGCGCCCGCGGCCGCCACCACCGCGTGGTGACGTCGTGCAGCACCCACTGGCTGTACCGCAGCGGCAGGCGGCCACCCATCGCGTACCACAGCCAGCGCAGCGGATCCGGACGTTTCACGCCATCACGGTACGCGCCATCCGGCGATGGTCGGCCGGGGTGAGATCACCTGCCCCGAACGTGGTGGTCCCCGGTCACGCACGTCCCGCGCGCGCCGCGATCTCCGCCGCCCGGGCCGCTCCGGCCGGCACCCCGCCGATGGCCCAGTCGTCGGGGTGCACCTGGATGATCCGGCCGCGCACCAGCTTCCGCTCCACCCCGAGCACGTCGACGAGGATGTCGGTGAACGCCGCCAGCAGCCGCCTGCGCTGCTCGGCCGGGCGCCCTTCGAGCACGATCGCCGTGAAGTAGGGCGCCTCGGTCCCCGGCACCCCGGCCGTGGCCCAGTGCTCCGGCCGGTGCAGCGTCAGGTACGCGCGGACCCGCTCGATCGGCGACTCCAGCACCTCCGCGTACCGGGTGCTCAGCGCCGTGAGCAACGCCGCGTGCTGGGCCGCGGTGTGGCGCCCCTCGACGAGGTGCACCTCGAGGATCGGCATGCGGCCACGCTAGTGATCGCCCGTGCCGTCGCCAAGGGTGCGTTCCCACCGCAGGAACCGCTCGGTCTCGACGAGGAACGTGCCGCCCAGCCACAGCGCCACCACGGCATCGTCGCCGAGGCCGAACAGGCCCAGGACCAGCTCGGGCACGAGGTCGACCGGCGACACCAGGTAGGCCAGCGCCAGCACGACCAGGGCGAGCCGGCCCCGGCCGAGCTCCGGGTAGCGGCCCGACGCCGCGCCCGCGGCGAGGCGCGGCAGGGCACGGAGCCGGTCGCCGAACCCCGGGGCACCGGCCTTCCCGCCCTGGGCGACGGCTCGCCAGAGCGCGCCGAAAGCAGCGAGACGGCGGGGTCCGAACGCGGTACCGGAGACACGGGCCATACCGGTCATAACGCAGCCGCCCGCCCCCGAGTTCCGGCCCGCCGGTCGGTAGGATCCGGGCCTCATCCACGACGTCCGGGGAGCAGGCGTTGGGTCTCGTTTCCAGAAGTCGGCGAACGCTGGGCGTGGTCGTCCTCGGGGCGTTGCTCACCGGCTGCGGCGGGTCGGTGGCCGATGCGGACACCCGCAACGCGGCGCCCACCACCCGCGCGGTGCCCGGCGGGACGGGGGGTTTCTGTGCCGCCATCCAGGCCAACAACGATGCGCTCCGCCCGCTCAACACCCTCTCGCTGCGCACCCCGGTGGCGGCCGACCAGCTCACGGCGGCTGTCCAGGCCGCGCGGCTCTCGGGCACGGTCCTGCTCGACGCCGCGCCCTCCGAGCTCCGCCCCGACGTCGAGCGCACCGTCGAGGCCCTCGACGTCGAGCTCACCGCCCTGCTCACGGCCGGTGGGGACGCGGCGGCCGTGGCGAGCGACCCCCAGGTGTCGGCGCGGGTCAACTCGCCCGAGGTGGTCGCGGCCGGGAGGCGCATCGCCACCTACGTCAACCAGAACTGCCTTCAGGCCAGGTAGCCCTCCCAGGCCTCGATCGTCACGGTGAGGCCGGGTTCGGCGTCCGGGCCCCACAGCTCCGCACCGGAGAACCGCACTGCAACACGAGCACAGCAGGCACAACGCGAGCGCGTGTGCGACACAGCCACGCCCAGCTGCCCCCGCGCACGCGTCCCCTTCGGCACGCGCGCACAGCAACGCGAGCGCGGTGGGCACAACGCGAGCGCGGGTGCGACACAGCCACACCCAGCCGCGGCCCGCGCACGCGTCCCCTTCGCCACGCGCGCACAGCAACACGAGCACAGCGGACACAACGCTGCAGCGCTCCACACACCGAACCGTCCGCGCACTCAACACCGACATCCGCAACGGGATCACGACCTGGAACGACAACCCCACGCTCTACATCCGGGCCAAGACCGCCGACGAGATCCTCGACAGCGTCGCCAACTGCTACAGGCGAATTACCGACTCACGAGGCTAGGAGAGTGTTGCGGCGGATCCGGACCTGTCCGGCGACCTCAACCGACCGCGCGCACGCCGAACCCGTTGAATTCTCCGAGAATCCCGGCGACGGTCAGTTCAGAAAGCGATACCAACCTCTCCCCAACTCCGACGGGGATCGGTCACGAAACCGCCCACCTTCACCAGGTCGCCGACGAAGTCCTCAGCCGTTGACATCTGCCACCACGGCATCGACGCGGCTGTCCCCGCATCCCCGTACATCTTCTCACCGTCCTTGGTGTACACCGCCGACGCCCCGTTGACGAACCGCACCCGCTTACCACCACCCGCGGATTCGTCCACCGATTCCACCGTCACCGGCTGCGCAGCCAGCCAACCCGCCGCGGCCGAGCCGGCCGACGACAGACCATCGAGCACCGACTGAGCCACCGACGGCCGCCCCGGCGACGGCTGCTGCACCGGGGACTGCGTCACCGCCACCGGCACGGTCTCGCCCTGCGGCGTCGTTGACGACCCCCCGCCGGGCCGAGCCGCGTCATCGCGGTACTCGGTGTCTTTCGTCCCCACCGGGGTTCTGAACACACCCGTACCCACCACATCCGCCAGCGACGTGTCGCGACCGGGAAAGCCACCCGGCGAGGGCAGCGCCACCCGTTCCTCGGGCGGCGTCTGCGGCACCACGTACCGGTCCTGCCGGCCTGGTGGCGTCAGTGCCGACGACGGCACCGTCACGTCCGGCAGGAACTGCCCGGCGTTCGGACCGAAGATCTTCGACAACTCACGGTCCACCGGTGGCGGTTCGAACACCACGCCCCCCACCACCGTGCCGGCACCGGACCCGTCATCGACCTGGGTTCCGGTGTCGACCTCGCGCGACGGGTCCCGGTTGTGCCCGGCCGACAGGTCGGTCGGCTTCCCGGCCTCCTCGCCCGAACCGGTCGGGGTGCTCGCGCCGACGACAGCCGGCACCGCCGTGGGCAACCCGGGCGAGACGGCACCGGAGCCCTCCGGTGGCACCGATTCGACCGGCGGCACGGTCGACATCGGGCTCCCCGGCCCGGGCGGGACGACCATCGCTTCGTTCATCTGCACGAACAGCTCGTGCAGGTCCGGGTCGTCGTCGTACGGCACCTTCACGGTGGTCGGGAACTCCGCGAACACGGAGCCCCAGGGAGCCGTGTTCAACAGCCCTCCGGGGCCGGGGCGGTACTCACCGAACGGTTCACCGTCGTCGTCCAGCATGGCGTGGCAGGTCGTACCGGTGAGCAGGCACACCGACGACGCGCCGACCCGGGCGTAGGAGCCGACGTAACGCAGGAATTCATCAGCCCACTTCAACTGATCGATGTCGCCCACCGACAGGCCGGCCGCGGAACGCGCCCAGGGCCCGTCGGGGGCGCATTCGATCGGTAACGGATGGGTATGGATGATCTCCACATGATCGCAGTCGCTATCGATGTAGCTGTAGGCGTCGAACGCGGTGGCAGATTGCACCCTGCCGGTCCGTCCGACGACCAGTGGGCCGTCGACGCGTACGGTACCGCCCCGGCACACCAGAACACAGCCGATCTCGACGTTCGTGAAACCGTTGCTGTTCGAGAAGCGAGCGTCCCGTAGTTCTTGGGGTGTCGCGTCGGGGAAGAACGATCGGAGCTGTTCGTCGGTCGGCGTCGTGGCGTCGAGCGACAGATCACGGAGGGTGGCCAGGCATTTCTCGACCACGCACCGGAACTGCTGGACATCGGTGACCCCGGGATGTGTCGCGGTCAGGAAGTCGTTGACCTTCGCCCGGTTCAAACCGGCCAGGAGCGGCACCTGGGAGTAGAGCGGATCGACGACACCCGTCACGTCCCAGTCCTGGCCGACGAGAAGGTCGGTTGGCTTCTCGGCCTCGTTCCGCGAGCCGGTCAGTGCGGACACCCCGACGATCGGTGCCAGCTCCGGGAAGTTCGCGTCGGCCTCCGTCGCGGCCGGAGCCGGCCGGGAGACGGAGGAGGCGGCCGCGGACGGGAGAGGTGGCGAGGGGGTCGACCGAGTGAGCTGGGTGGCCGGGACGTCCGTCCTGGCGGTCACCGTCGGCCCGGGGTCCGGGCCCGGGTCGGGCTTGAAGATCATCTGTTCGTTCCACGACCCGGTCCCCGGCGTCGCCGCCGGGATCGCGGATGCCGGATCGAACCCGGTGGTGTCGGGCATCGGCCCGGTGGACGGGGCCGAGAAGTCCGGAGCGACACCACCGCCGAGTTCTTCCGCCGAAGCACCCTGGCCGACGGCCAGGGACACACCCGCCACCGCAGCCGCCGAACCCAGCACCGCCATCGCCGCCCGCAGGACCGGGGCATCGAGGGGGGACAGCCGCCGCCCGTTGCTCGGTCGCTGGTCGTAGGGATTGACGATGACGTCGGGGACGGCGTGACGAGTTCGCGGGTCCTGCCTCGCGAAGTCCTCTCCCGAGCTCTGGCGAGAACGCCCGGCGGCGCTGCACACGGCAGCCACGGTAGTCACGCGCCATCGATCGCCACAGCACAGGTCCGGCCGGATCCGCACCTCCACTTCAGACCTGAGCAGCCATCGACGAGCAGGTCGCCTGCACCCCCGCGCGTGGTGGCGCGGGCATCAGGTCCACAGCACCTCTAACTCCGGTCGAGCACCTTCAGGCCGTGTTCGCGGCCCCGGCCCTGGCCGAACGTCAGGGCGAACCACAGCCGCGCCACCCCGTCGAGGACGTCCGCCGCGTCCAGCCCGCCGATGCGGATCGGACGTGCACCGGTGTCGCTGATCAGCGCCTCGACCGTCCCGTCCTCCGCGCCGCACCAGAAGAGATCCGCGGCCTGCCCGTCCAGCACGGGATCGGCCAGCACCTCGTGCCCGACCGTGCAGAACGCGCGGGCGATCCGCGCGGCCGGCAGCCGCTCGGCGAGCAGCGGGACCTGGTGCAGCGACGTCCCGCCCATCAGGTTGGTAGCGTCGAGGACCAGGCGGCCGTCGAGCCGCCCGGCGTGCTCGTCGAGCAGCGCGGGCAGGGCCGCGCCGGGCACCGCGAGCAGCACGGCGTCCGCGCCGTCCAGCGCGTCGGCGACGGTCGTGACGTCCGGGCCCGGCGAACGCACGCCGTAGCGGACGTCGTGGCCCGCCTTCCCCCAACCGCCGCCGACGGCGCGCCCCACCGGGCCCGCTCCGATCACCGCGATCTTCATGCCGGGACCACCTTCCGCGCCGGACGGACGAACCAGGCCGCGACGAGGGCGTCGACGGCCAGCGACACCGGGGCGTCGACGAGCGCCACCAGCACCGCGACAACGTACAGCGCGGGCCCCGCGAGGCTCCGCCGCACGGCCGAGCCCGCGCGGTCACGGGCGTCGGGTTCGAGCAGGTGCGGGCGGCGGCGCAGGTAGGCCCAGAGGCAGGTGAACACCGCGGACGTCGCGGCGAGCACGCCGCCGTAGAGCACCGCGGCGGGCCTGCTGTCGCCGCCGCCCTGCAACGCCCGGCCCAGCACCGCGGTCGGGAAGCTGATCGAGCTGATCCCGAGCAGCAGCAGGCCGTTCAGGAACAGCAGCGGCCGATCGACGTGGCGCACGGCGTGGAACAGGGCGTGGTGGTTGACCCAGAAGATCAGGATGGTCAGGAAGCTGACCACGAAGGCCGCGATCGAGGGCAGCTCCTCACCCAGCGCGTGCCACACGTCGGCGCCGGGCTCCGGCGGGTGCAGCTCGATCACCAGCAGCGTCGCGGCGATCGCGATGATCCCGTCGCTGAACGCCTCGACCCGCGCCGTGGTGAGCCCCGCGGGCGCGGTCACGCGCCCAGTGCGGCGAGCACGGCCTGTGCGACCTTGCGGCCGGAGTACTGCTGCTGGCCGGTGATCAGCCGCCCGTCGCGCACGGTGAACGCCTTGAACAGCCCGCCCGCGACGTAGTTGGCGCCCCGCTCGCGCAGCGCGTCCTCCAGCCGCCACGGCATGATCTCCACGCCGGCGGCCTTGTTGCCGTAGTCCTCCTCGACGTTGCTGAAGCCGGTGACGGTCCGCCCGGCCACGAGCGGCGTGCCGTCGGACAGCTTCAGGTCGACCAGCGCGGAGACGCCGTGGCAGTAGGCCGCCACCACGCGCTCGGACTCGTAGAAGGCGCGGATGGCGTCCTGCAGCGGCGGGTTGTCGCGGAAGGTGAACATCGGCGACTGCCCGCCCGCGACGAGGATGGCCTCGAACGCGTCGAGATCGAGATCGCGCAGCGCCGGGGTGTCCGCCAGCAGCGCGGCGCACTCGGGGGTGGTGAGGAAGCCCATGCTGATCAGGTCCTCGGCGGACCACTTCGACGGGTCGCGCGGGTCGGACAGCGCGTCGACCTCGACCTTCCCGCCGTCCGGGCTCGCGATCGTGACCTCGAAGCCGGCCTCGGTCAGCTCGTACCAGGGGTGGGTCAGCTCGGCGGCCCAGAACCCGACGGGCCAGTTGTTGTTGGTGCTGATGGTGGGGTTGGCGACGACGATCAGGACGCGGCGGGGGGCGTCGGACACGAGGTCGACCTGCATGTGGTGGTTGTCGCTCACGCCGCCATAATGCTTGAGTCCAAGCGATGTACGCAAGTCGTTGGTGTTGTGTAGAGTCCGAGCGTGGAGGACGTCGTCGACCGGGTCGTGCGGGAGTGGGCCGCCGAGGTCCCGGGGCTGCCGGTCGCCCCGATCGAGGTGGTCACCCGGGTCGGGCGGCTGCGCGCCCGCTTCGACGACGAGCTGGCCGGCCTCTTCGCCCGCTTCGACCTCTCCGCCGCCGACTTCGCCGTGATCGCCGCCCTGCGCCGCGCCGGATCGCCCTACCGGCTGCCGCAGTCGGTGCTCATGGCCCGGCTCGGGCTCACCTCCGGCACGATCTCCGTGCGCCTGACCCGGCTGGTCGCCAAGGACGTGGTCGAGCGGACCCCCAGCCCCGACGACGCGCGCGGCACGCTGATCACGCTGACCGGCAAGGGACGGCGCCTGTTCGACGACGTCGCGCCCGCCCACCTCGCGAACGAGGACCTGCTGCTCTCGGCCCTCACCGCGGCCGAGCGCGAGCAGCTGGCCGGGCTGCTGCGCAAGCTGCTGGTCGGTTTCGAGCACGAGCGCAGCCACGGGCCGTGGGGCCTGACGCTCGCCCCCGCCCACGTCGCGCGGCGGATGCGCACGTCGGTGGGCCTGTCGGACACCCCCGGACTGCTGGTGCTGGAGATCTCCCCCGACACCCCTGACGGGCTGGCCGTGGGCGACCTGCTCGTGGCCGTCGACGGGGTGGAGCTGCGCTCGTGCGTCACCCTGGCCGAACACGCGGCGGGAGGCCAGGATGTGCGGCTCCAGGTGGTGCGCGGGGCCGACGCCCACACCGTGCAGGTCAGGAGCAGGACATGACAGCGCTGGGCACCGCCGTGGAGCTGGGCTCGAAGCTGGAGGCGCTCGCCGCCCTGGCCGCCCACCTGCGGGTGAACACCGAGGACCTCGACGTCGACCCGCGCCTGCGGGCCCTGCTCGCCGAGGTGGCGCGGGAGCTGCTCGGCGACGAGGCCACCGGAGAGCCTGCGGGCGCGGCCGTCGTCGGCATGGCACGCGCGCTGTTGAGCCAGGCTCAGGACCTCGTCGACCACCCGGAACGCACCGGCGGTTGGGCTCCCGACGACGCCGGCCTGGTGCAGGGCATCGGGCGGCAGTCGATGTCGATCGTCGAGGCGTTCGGCGTGGCGGGGGAGACGCTCGACGGCCTCGGCGCGGCCCTCGCCGCCCCCGGCGCCCGCTTCCTCGACGTCGGCACCGGCGCGGGCTGGCTGGCGATCGCCCTGGCCCGCAGCCGGCCGAACCTGCACGTCGTGGGCCTCGACATCCTGGAGACCTCGCTCGCGCTCGCCCGCGCGAACGTCGCCGCAGCCGATCTGGACGGGCGGGTGGAGCTGCGGCGGCAGGACGTCACGGCCCTGACCGATGACGAGCCCTACGACGCGGTGTGGCTGCCGCTGCCGTTCCTGCCCGCCGCCGACGTGCCCGCCGCCCTGGACGCGGCGCGGCGCGTGCTGCGCCCCGGCGGCTGGGTGCTCGCCGGCACGTTCGCCGGAGCACCCGACCGCCTCGGCCGGCTGCTCGTCGACGTGCGGACCGTCCGGTCCGGCGGCCATCCCTGGACGCCTGCCGAGCTGCTGGAGCTGATCGCGAGGGCCGGGCTCGCCGACGCGGCCGAGCTCCCGCGGAGCTGGTCCGCACCCGTCGGCCTCTGCGTGGGCCGCCGCTGACCGGTCCCGCCCGTCGGTTCGTCGCGGACGTGGGCGCCCGACCTCCCGTGATCGACGCCCTCGGTACCAGGGCGACAGATCTGTCGCCCTGGTACCGAAGCCGCTGATCACGACCCGAGCAACTAGTCAACGTACTTGACGGAATGCGGTAAGATGGTCAGGTACCTTGACGAAGGAGCACCTGATGGCCGTCCTGACCGCCCCGCCCGCACCCACCCACGACATCGGCGGCGCCCGCTTCACCTCGCTCGCCACGCCCACCCGCGGCAGCACCGACACCAGCGTCTGGCTGGTCGAGATCGATCCGGGCGTGCCCGCCACCCCGCACCAGCTCACCCGCGAGGAGGTGTTCGTGGTGCTCGGCGGCCGCGCCGAGGTCCAGCTGGGCGACGCGCGGCACGAGGCCGGGCCGGGCGACGCGATCGTCGTCCCCGTCGACACCCCGTTCGCGCTGGCGGCCACGGGCGACGAGCCACTGCGGGCGCTGTGCTGCCTGCCGGTCGGGGGCCAGGCCCGCCTGGTGGACGGCGTGGCGTTCACGCCACCCTGGGCGGTGTGACCACTCCACTGGCGAGGCTGTTCGCGATGGCCTACCGGCTGCTCGTCGACGGCCTGCACGAGCGGCTCGCCCAGCGCGGCTGGGCGGGGGTGCGGCCGGCGTTCGGGTTCGTGCTGCTGCAGCTCGCCCCCGGGCCCGCGACGCTCAAGGACCTCACCGGCGCGCTGGGCACGTCGAAACAGGCGGTGTCGCAGCTGGTGGACGACATGGTGTCGGCGGGCTACGCCACCCGCGCGACCCACCCCGACGACGCCAGAGCTCGCACGGTGGCGCTGACCCCGCGCGGGGTCGAGCTGCTCGCCGCCGTCGAGGAGATCTACGACGAGCTGGAAGCGAGCTGGGCCGACACGCTCGGCGAGGACCAGGTGGACCGCCTCCGGTCAGACCTGGACACGATCCTGAGGTCCGCCCACGGCGGCACCCTCCCCACGATCCGTCCGGGACCCTGACCCACAACCGCATCGCGCGGGCTCGTTGTCGCCTCGAGGTCTCCTTTGCGACATCGAGCCCGCGCGATGCGGGTTCAGGGGCGGATCGCCATCACCACCGCCTTGGGCTCGGTGAAGAACTCCCGGCTGAAGTTCCCGCCCTCCCGGCCCCAGCCGGAGTCGGCGAAGCCGCCGAAGGGGGCGCGGAGGTCGCGGACGAAGAAGCAGTTGGCCCAGATCGTGCCCGCCCGCAGCTGCGCCGCGACGCGGTGGGCGCGGCTCAGGTTCTCCGTGAAGACCATCGCGTTGAGCCCGTAGGGCGAGTCGTTGGCCGCGTGGACGGCCTCGGCCTCGGTGTCGAACGGGGTCACCGTCACGACCGGGCCGAAGATCTCCTCGCGCTGGATCGGGGAATCGGCCGGGGCGTCGACCACGACGGTCGGCTTCACGACCCACCCCTCCCCCAGCCCCCCGGTGAGCACCTTCCCGGCCGGGTTCTCCAGGTAGCGGCTGACCTTGCGGTGGTGCTCCTGCGACGCCAGCGGGCCCAGCTGCGTGGCTGGGTCCTTCGGGTCGCCGATCACCAGCTTCTCGGCCGCCGCGACGAACCGGGAGAGGAACTCGTCGAGGATCGGTCGCTCGACGTAGAGCCGGCTGCCCGCGAGGCACACCTGCCCGGCGTTGGTGAAGATCGCCTTGATCGACCAGTCGACGGCGTCGGCGAGGTCGGCGTCGGCGAACACCAGGTTGGCGC
>CAXTTN010000095.1:0-20510 GCA_964247105.1 uncultured Pseudonocardia sp. | reverse complement strand
GTTCCTCGCCGCGTTCGACGCCGGTGACCGGGTGGCGATGGCCCGCCCCGGCTACCCCTGCTACCGCAACATCCTCTCCGCGCTGGGCTGCGAGGTGGTGGAGCTGCCGTGCGGGCCCGAGACCCGCTACCAGCCGACCGTCGCGATGCTGGAGGCACTGGACGGGCTGAAGGGCCTCGTCGTGGCGAGCCCGGCCAACCCGACGGGCACGGTGCTGCACCCCGACGAGCTGGCCGCGCTGGCCGCGTACTGCGAGCGCTCCGGGGTGCAGCTGGTCAGCGACGAGATCTACCACGGCGTCTCCTACGACGGGGCGCCCGCGACGTCGTCGGCGCGCAGCACGTCGGACGAGGCGATCATCGTCAACTCGTTCTCCAAGTACTTCTCGATGACGGGCTGGCGGCTGGGCTGGCTGCTGCTGCCCCCGCGCCTGCTGCGCGCGGCCGACTGCCTCGCCGGCAACTTCACCGTCTGCCCGCCCGCGCTGGCCCAACGCGCGGCGCTGGGGGCGTTCGCGGCGTCGAGCTACGCGGAGGCCGACTCCCACGTCGCCCGCTACGCCGTGAACCGCAGGCTCCTCCTGGACGGCCTGACCCGCCTCGGCATCACCCGCCTCGCCCCCGCCGACGGCGCCTTCTACGTCTACGCCGACGTCGCCCACCTGACGTCGGACTCGATGCTCCTCACCTACCGGCTGCTCGCCGACATCGGCGTCGCGGTGGCTCCGGGCCTCGACTTCGACCCGGTGGAGGGCCACCGCTGGATCCGCCTCTCCTGTGCGGGGGCCACGGAGGACGTGCAGGAGGCCCTCCGCCGCCTCGAGGGTTGGCTCGACAAACCGCAATGAGCGGGCGCGATGTCGTTGAAGGGGCTTCCTGAGCGCATCCCGCGGGCGCGTTGCTGTTCTCGTGGCCCCGTGAGCGCGTCGCGCGGGCTCGATGTCGTCAGTGCCGGGCCGGAGCGCGGCCGCTCCTGGGCGCGGGCCCGCCGTTGGCGCGGGCCGGCGGCTCGATGGGGCCGATCCGGTCGAGCGCGGCGGTGATGTCGGCGTCGGTGAGGTCGGCGTGGGTCATCAGCCGCACCTGCCCCGACATCGCCGACGCCCGCACCCCGGCTTCGTCGAAGCGCCGCAGCGTGCCGTCGAGGTCGGCGACGGCCACCAGCACGATGTTGGTCTCGGGGGTGGCGGCCCGCCAGCCGCGTTCCTGCAGGCCGGCGGCCAGGCGGGTGGCGCGGGCGTGGTCCTCGGCGAGGCGGTCGACGCGGTCGAGCGCGACGAGCCCCGCCGCGGCCAGCACGCCGCCCTGCCGGACGCCGCCGCCGAGCATCTTGCGCAGCCGCCGCGCCTCCTCGACGAACTCCTCCGACCCGGCCACGACCGAACCCACGGGCGCTCCGAGGCCCTTGCTCAGGCAGACCTGCACGGTGTCGGCGCCGACGGTCAACGCCGCGGGCGGCACGCCCAGCGCGACCGCGGCGTGCCAGAGCCGGGCGCCGTCGAGGTGCACGTGCAGCTTCGCCCGCCGGGCCGCGGCCACCACGGCGGCGTGCTCCTCGGGCGCGGTGACCGTGCCGCCCGCGGCGTTGTGGGTGTTCTCCAGGCACAGCAGCGTCGGGCGGAGCGTGTAGTACGGGCCGGCCGTGCCGGCGGCGCGGCGCACGGCGTCGGGGGAGACCTTGCCGGGCCCGGCGTCGTGCGAGAGCGGCCGCGGCATGCCACCCGCCAGCCACGCGGCCGTGCCGAGCTCGGCGTCCAGCACGTGCGAGCCGGCGGGCGCGAGGAAGGAGTCGCCGCGGCGCAGGTGGCTCATCAGGGCGATGAGGTTGCCCATCGAGCCGCTCGGCGTCCACAGTGCATCGGCCGCGCCGAGCAGCCCGGCGACGCGTTCCTCCAGCTCACGCATGGTGGGATCGCGGTCGAGGACGTCGTCACCGACCTCGGCGGCGGCCATCGCGGCGCGCATCTGCCGCGTGGGCTTGGTGACGGTGTCCGAGCGGAGGTCGATCGGACCGTCATGGCCCGCCGCCCGTCGCGCTCGCGCTGTGGGTCGCACGGCCCCCGATTCAACCAGGGGTTGCCGGACCGGGCGCCTCTGGGTCACGGAACGGTCACGACAGTTGGGCCGTTCGAGTGGTCGCCGGGCCGGCGTGCAACGGTGTCCGCCGGTCGTCCCGTCCTGGTGTCCGACCGGGGAAGGGCAGGCGTGGACGACGACGCGGAGCGGGAGTTCGCCGCGTACTTCGGCGCGCGCCGCGACGGCGTCCGGCGCACCGCGTACCTGCTGTGCGGCGACTGGCACCGCGCCGACGACCACGCCCAGGCCGCGTTCGTCGCCCTGCACCGGAGCTGGCGCAAGATCCGCGACAAGGGGGCGCTCGACGCGTGGATGCGGCGGACCGTGGTGCGCGCCGTCGTCGACGAGTCGCGGCGGCCGTGGCGGCGCGAGCGGTTCACCGCCGAGACGGTCGAGGTGGCCGTCGCGCCCGTCGCGGACGGCATCGCCACCCGGCACGTGCTCGTCGACGGGCTGCGCTCGGTGCCGCCCCGGCAGCGCGCCGTGCTGGTGCTGCGTTACCTGGAGGGGCTCGACGTGGCCGGCACCGCGGCGGCGCTGGGTTGCTCCGAGGGCACGGTCAAGAGCCAGACCGCGCACGGCCTGGCCGCGCTGCGTGCGGCGCTGGGTGACGCGCTCCAGGATCTGGCGGAGGGAGCGGCATGAGCTCGGCCCGACGACGCACTCTCCTCCGCGGAGGAGCGATCATGACTGTCGACGCTCTCCCCTGCGCGGAGGAGCGATCATGACCGACGACGAGAAGCTGGCCGCGCTGTTCCGCGACGCCGCGGGCACGCCCCCGCCGTCCGGGTTCGACCGCGGCGACGTCACGGCGGCGTCCCGGCGGATCACCGTGCGGCGCCGTGCCGCCCTCGTGACGGGGGCCGTGGTGGTGGCCGCGGTGGCCGGGATCGGGTCGGCCGTGGTGCTGCCCCGCGACGCCGGCACGACGACGAGCGCCGCCGGCGCCGCCGCCCCTCAGGACGCCGCCGCGCCTCGCGCCGCCGCCCCGGAGCCGGCGTCCGGAGCCGCGGCACAGGCCGATTCCGCGGAGCGAGCGCCGGCGCCCGCCGCGGGTGGCTGCGCGAACCCGCAGGACCCGGCCCTGCGGGCGCTGCTCGACCGGGCGCTCCCCGATGTCGTGGGGGCGCCCGCGGCCGCCACCGCCGACGTCTGCCGGCCGGCCGGCGAGCGCCACGTCAGCGTCGAGGTCACCGAGGGCGGGGCGGCGGGGATCCTCAGCGTCTCCGTCCTGCCCCCCGGGACGGCTCCGTCGCTGCCGCCGGGTGACTACCGCAGCGCGCCGACCGCGTCCGGCGCCACGGTGGTCGTCGGCTCGACCGCGGTGGGCGGCGGCCCCGCCCCGTACGCGGGCCGCCTGCCCGGCCTGGTGGCCGAGCTGGCCCCGAGGCTCTGACGCCACCGCGCAGGGTCTGCCGCCACCTCGCAGGCGCCGCGGGCCCTGCGAGGACGATGGACGGCGTGGGAACCGCGAAGGGTGAGCGGCGGCGGCACGAGCTGGTGACGGCCGCCGCGGAGCTGTTGCGCTCCGGCGGCTTCGACGCGGTGCGCCACCGCGCCGTCGCCGAGAAGGCGGGCCTGCCCCTCGCCTCCACCACCTACTACTTCGCGTCGCTGGACGACCTGGTCACCGCCGCGGTGGAGCGCACGAGCCGCGACGAGCTGGCCGAGGGCCACGCGCAGCTGGCCGAGAACCCCACGGACGTCCCGGAGGTCGTCCTGGACCTGCTGCTCGGACCCGAGTCCCGCAGCGGCGGCCTCGACGCGGTGCTGCTGCGCTACGAGCGCCTCGTCGGGGCGGGCCGCCGCCCCTACCTGGCGCCGCTGATGCGGGAGCTGCGCGGCGAGCTGGACGCGCTGCTCGCCGACATCCTCGCCCGCTCGGGCCACCCGCTCGCCCCGGAGCGGCTGCGCGACCTCGTCTCGATCATCGACGGCGCGGTGATCAGCGCCCTGATCGAGGCCGACCCCGATCCGCGTGCCGCCGCCCGCGAGGTCCTGCTGCGGACCCTCTGAGCCACCCTGCCGCGGTTGGGGTCAGGCCAGCAGGCGCAGCAGCGCGCTCGGCAGGCCGGGCACCGCGATGTCGGCGCGGTGCCGGTAGAGGATCGGCGCGATCGCCCGCAGCCGTGGGGCGCCGCTGCGCGACCTGCCGTCCGCCGGAACCCCGTAGAACGCCGCGAAGAACTCCGCCATCCCGCCCGGCGGCTCCAGCTCGACGATCACCCGCGCCGCCGTTCCGGGGATGCCCCGGTAGCCGTGCAGTGCCCCGGCCGGTGCGACGACCGACTCGCCGTCGGACACCGTGACCCAGTGCCGCCCCAACCGGACGGCCAGCGCGCCCTCCACGACCGTGAAGCGCTCGGCGGCCGCGGGGTGGACGTGCGGGGGCGGCGCCCGGTGCTCCGCGGCCACTCTCAGCTCCACGCGCAGCGGCTCGTCCGGCACGAGCGGATGCACGATCATGACCTCGCCCGCGGCCGGGTCGCGGTACGTCACCGGCTCGTTCACCGCTCCACCCCCACCCGCGAGTCGACCTTCTCGACATGCCCGTTTCGCCGATCGAGCCCGCCCCCCAGCCCGCGCGAGTCGACGATCCTGGCACGCCGCATGTGCCGATCCGGCCCGCTCATGCCGCGGCCTGCGTCCGGAACCACGCGACCGTCGCCGCGATCGCCTCGCCGTGCGGGGTCGGTACGACCTCGGGGAAGTGCGCGCGGAACCGCGAGTCGTCGACGACGAACGGGGCCGTGAACTGGTAGCGCGTGCCGTAGAGCTCCCGCAGCATCGGGTGCCCCACCGCCAGCACGCGGTGCAGCGGACCGGGGAGCACGGAGATCCGCGGCTCCCGCCCGGCGGCGTGGGCGACGGCGGTGGCCAGCTCACGCTGCGTCAACGCGGGTGCGGCGGGCAGGTGCCAGATCCGCCCGGACGCGTCGGGCGCCTCGGCCAGCAGGGCCAGTGCCCGCCCGACGTCGGGCAGGTGGTGCCAGGTGTGCGGCTGGTCGGCCGAGCCGATCATGCGGACAGTCTGCCCTGTGGTCGCGGGACCGAACAGGGTGGCCCCGGCGGCGGAGTTGACGCCGCGCGGCCCGTAGTAGTCGCTGGTCCGGCCGATCACGACCTCCAGCTCGCCGCGGTCGTGCCGCTGCAGCAGGTCGCGCGCCATCCGGCCTCTGACCTGTCCCTTCGTGTCGGTCGCAGCGTCGGGGAGGTCCTCGGTGAGGGGGCCGTCGACGGGGCCGTAGGAGTAGAGGTTGTCGGCGAGCAGGAGCCGCGCACCGGCCGCGCCCGCGGCGTCGGCGATCGCGGCGGTCAGCGACGGGAACTCCTGCGCCCAGCGCGTGTAGGCGGGCTGGGCGGCGTGCACGACGGCCGTGGCCCCGGTGAGCGCCGCGCGCAGCTGGGCCGGGTCGCGAAGGTCGGCCGTGGCCGCTTCCACACCGGGCCGGTCGGGGACCGCCGTCCGGGTCACGGCCCGGACCGGCCGGTCGCGCGCGACCAGCGCGTCCACCACGTGCGAGCCGATGGCGCCCGCGGCGCCGAGGACGACGGTGGTCATGCCCGCACCCCCGCCGGCCGCAGCACCCGCACGCCCACGACGCCCAGCCACAGGAACCACAAGCCGTAGGCGGCGAACGCGAGGTTCGCGAACAGGCCCTCGCCGAGCACCGGCACCGCGGGTCCGACCAGGAACGACAGCGCCCAGACGACGGTCAGGCCGAGCCCGACACCGGCCGTCGCCCGCCCGAGGACGCGCGAGCGCAGCAGCAGGACGGCGATCCCCACCGCCCACAGGGCCTGGAACAGCCAGCCGAGGTACTCGCCCAGCGCGGCGCCCGCGTAGGAGTTGACCAGCTCGTAGGACGCCGCGGTGGCGGCGCGCAGCTCGGGGCTCGTCGCGGGGTCGAGGTAGGTGGCGGCGAGCCCGGGCACGACGAAGCCCCAGCGGATCCAGCCCAGCACCTGGGTGAGGCCCGACAGGATCCCGAACGCGGTGGTCGCGGCGGGCCAGAGCCGGTCGCCGCCCCCGACGAGCCGGTGCACGCCGATCGCGATCGGCACCAGCGAGACCGACAGGAACGTGAACAGCATGAACCCGGTCACGACCGGGACCTGCGCCGCGGCGAACGCCGGCAGCGCGACGGCGGCGGGCTCGCCCAGCACGGCGGGCCAGCCGAAGGACACGGCCAGCAGCGCCACGACGGCCACGTTGAGGACGGCGAACACCAGGAGCAGCGCCCCGGTGGATCGGGAGTCGGACATCGGTTCTCCTTCGTCAAGTGAGAGCGAGTGCTCTCTGATGCAGAAGAGTGCTCTCTCTACCGGATGAAGTCAAGAGCATGTGCTCTCAGTTGTGAGAGGATGTTCGACATGAAGCCGCCCACCCCCCGTCAGCGAGCCAGGGCCGACGCCGTCGAGGAGATCAAGCGCATCGCCCGCCGCCAGCTCGCCGACGGCGGGCCCGGTGCGCTGTCGCTGCGCGAGATCGCGAAGGAGATGGGGCTGGTCAGCAGCGCCGTCTACCGTTATGTCCCGTCGCGCGACGCGCTGCTCACCGGCCTGATCGCCGACGCGTACGACCGCCTCGGCACCGCCGCGGAGGCCGCCGACGCCGCGCTGGCCCGCGACGATCTCGCGGGCCGCTGGCGCGCGCTCGCGGGGTCGCTGCGTGACTGGGCCATGGCTCACCCGACCGACTACACGCTCGTCTACGGCCCGCCCGTCGCCGGCTACGAGGCCCCGCCCGAGACCTACGCCCCGGCCCAGCGGTGGGTGGAGATCATGATCGACATCCTGGCCCGCGGGGCTCGCCGGGGATCGGTGCCCGACGCCCCGCAGGACCCCGCGTTCCGCGCCCGCCTGCTGGAGCTGAGTGCGCGCCGCAGCCCGGACACGCCCGCCGGGTCCATCGCCGCGGGCCTGCGCGCGTGGACGCAGCTGCACGGCCTCGTGGCGCTGGAGATCCACGGCCAGACCGCGTTCGTGCTCGACGCCGCGGCCGAGCTGTTCGCGGACGCCGTCGAGCACCAGGTGCGCGAGCTGGCACTGTGAGCGCTGCCCCACGTTGCAGCATGGTGGCTTCACTCCAACGACGTTGGAGCAAAGCCACCATGCTGCAATCCGGGACGGCCGCCTACAGTTGGCGCACGTGATACCCAATGTGCTGGCCGCGCGGTACGCGAGCCCGGAGCTCGTGCGGCTGTGGTCGCCCGAGTACAAGATCGTGCTCGAGCGCCGGCTGTGGATCGCGGTGCTCCGGGCTCAGCGCGACCTGGGCGTCCCGGTGCCCGACGGCGTCGTCGAGGCCTACGAGGCGGTCGCCGAGCACGTCGACCTCGCCTCGATCGCCGCCCGCGAGCGCGTCACGCGCCACGACGTGAAGGCGCGGATCGAGGAGTTCTGTGCCCTCGCCGGGCACGAGCACATCCACAAGGGCATGACCAGCCGCGACCTCACCGAGAACGTCGAGCAACTGCAGATCCGACTCTCGTGCGAGCACGTCCGCGACCGCACGGTCGCCGTGCTCGCCCGCCTCGCCCGCCGCGCCGCCGAGTACGCCGGGCTGACGATGGCCGGCCGCAGCCACAACGTCGCCGCGCAGGCCACCACGCTGGGCAAGCGCTTCGCCTCGGCCGCCGACGAGATGCTCGCGGCGCTGCAGCGGCTGGAGGACCTGCGCGCCCGCTACCCGTTGCGCGGCATCAAGGGCCCGATGGGCACGGCGCAGGACATGCTCGACCTCCTCGACGGCGACGCCGCCCGCCTGGCCGACCTCGAGGGGCGCGTGGCGTCCCACCTGGGGTTCGAGGCCGGGATGACCAGCGTCGGCCAGGTCTACCCCCGCTCGCTCGACTTCGACGTGCTCAGTGCCCTGGTGCAGCTCGCCGCAGGCCCGTCGTCGCTGGCCACCACGATCCGGCTGATGGCCGGCATCGAGCTGGCGACCGAGGGCTTCCAGCCCGGCCAGGTCGGCAGCTCGGCCATGCCGCACAAGATGAACTCGCGCTCCACCGAGCGGATCAACGGGATGATGGTGCTGCTGCGCGGTTACGCCGGGATGGCGGGCGAGCTGGCCGGGGCGCAGTGGAACGAGGGCGACGTCTCCGACTCCGTGGTGCGCCGCGTCGCCCTGCCCGACGCGTTCTTCGCCGTCGACGGCCTGATCGAGACCACCCTGACCGTCCTCGACGAGTTCGGCGCCTACCCGGCCGTGATCGCCCGCGAGCTGGACCGCTACCTGCCCTTCCTCGCCACGACCGCCGTGCTGATGGCCGCGGTGCGCGCCGGCGTCGGACGCGAGACCGCCCACGAGGTGATCAAGGAGCACGCCGTCGGCGTCGCGCTGGCCATGCGCGAGAAGGGCCAGAGCGAGAACGACCTGGTCGCCCGCCTCGCCGGCGACGAGCGGCTCGGCCTCCCCGCGGGCCTGCTCGACGGCCTGCTCGCCGATCCGCTGCGCTTCACCGGCGCGGCGACGGCGCAGGTCGCGGCCGTCGTCGAGCGCGTCCAGGTGATCGTCGACGCCCACCCGGCCGCCGCCGCCTACACCCCCGGAGCCATCCTGTGAAGCTGCTGCACAGCGGCAAGGTCCGCGACGTCTACGCCGACGGCGCGGACCTGGTGCTGGTCGCCTCCGACCGCCTCTCCATCTACGACGTGGTGCTGCCGACGCCGGTCCCGGACAAGGGTGCGGTGCTCACGCAGCTGTCGCTCTGGTGGTTCGAGAGGCTCGCGGATCTCGTGCCGCACCACGTGGTCTCCGCGACCGACGTCCCCGCGGAGTTCGCCGGCCGGGCGGTCCGGGTGAAGCGCCTGGAGATGCTGCCCGTCGAGTGCATCGCGCGCGGCTACCTCGCGGGCCTGGGTCTCGAGGAGTACGAGAAGCAGGCGACGGTGTCGGGCGTCGCGCTGCCCCCCGGGCTCGTCGAGGGCTCGAAGCTCCCGGAGCCGATCTTCACGCCGACCACCAAGGCCCCGGTCGGCGAGCACGACGAGTTCCTCACGTTCGACGAGGTCGCGGCGCTGATCGGCGGCGATCGCGCGTCGCGGTTGGAGGAGCTCACGCTCGCCGTCTACGCGCGCGGAGCGGAGACGGCCGCGGCGAGCGGCATCCTCGTCGCCGACACGAAGCTGGAGTTCGGCCTCGACGCGGCGGGGGAGATCGTGCTGGCCGACGAGGTGCTCACCCCGGACTCGTCGCGGTTCTGGCCCGCCGACCGCTGGGCGCCGGGCGGGCCGCAGTTCTCGTTCGACAAGCAGTTCGTCCGCGACTGGTCATCCACACTGGACTGGAACCGCACCCCGCCCGGCCCCGAGGTGCCCCCTGACGTGGTCGCGGCCACGCGCGACCGCTACGTGGAGGTCTACGAACGTCTCACCGGCACCGCCTGGACCGGCGCCGTCCCGTCCCGGTGGTGAGGGTTCCCCCCTCGACCATCGGCAGGTCGGACGCCGTTCACTGCGGCATGGGTGGATAGCGGGGTGGCCGCCCGCATGATCGTCTCGCTGTCCGGACTGACCGACGACTCCCCGGAGTCGCTGCGGCGCGGCGCGGCGCTCGCCGCCGAGCTGGACTCCCGCGGCGTCCCGGTCTCCCAGCTGCTGCGGCCCAGGACGCCGACCGGCCCGCTCCGGCCCGGCTCGCCGCTGGTGCGCTGGGTGCGCGAGCGCGGCGACGCGGTCGTGCTGCACGGGTACGACCACGCCGCCGACCCCGTCGCGAGCCGCCGCGTCGGCCGCCGCGCCGAGTTCGCGGCGCTGCCCCGCCACGAGGCCGGGCTGCGGCTCGTCGCCGCGCGCCGGGTGTTGACGGCGGTGGGCCTGCGCACGGACCTGTTCGCCCCGCCCCGCTGGATCGCCTCCGAGGGCACCGTGGAGGCGGCGCGGGAGCAGGGGTTCGCGGTGCTCGCCGACGAGAACGGGGTGCACCTGCTCCGGGACGGCGACGTCGCGCTCGCCCGCGTGCTCGGCTTCCGCCTGGCGGTCGCCGACGAGCAGCGGGCCGCCGAGGCGTGGCGGTGCCGCCTCCTCGTGGCCGAGGTCGCGCGCACCGCGCGGCGCGGCGGGCTCGTGCGGATCAACGTCCGGGCCAAGGACCTCAAACGGACGTCGCGGCGGGACGCGGTGCTCGTCGCCGTCGACGCGGCGCTGGGGCTGGGCGCGCTGCCGATCACCTACCGCCCGGCCGGGCAGCAACGCGCGGCCTGAGCGGGTGGGGCCGGTCGGCGAGGACCCACGGCCTACGCCGGTGGGGCCGTGCTCTCCCGGACGACCAGCTCGGCCGGGAGGACGAGGGCGTGCGCGGCGTGCTCGAGAACGGCGGCGACGGCGAGCCGCAGTGCTCGGAAAGCGCGGGGCGCGGGGTGCGCCGCACCACGAACGTCGCAGGCTGGTGCGGCTGTGGCGGTACAGCAGGAATCCGGCCTCGACGGCGCCGAACAGCTGCTGTACCGCCATCCACGACGTCGAGCCGGCGCGAGCGCGGTTCGACGCCACCGATGAGATCTCCCGGACCGCCGGGTCGTAGTGGCATGACGACCAACGGATACGCGGACGTGAACGGCCTGCACATGTACTACGAGGTCCACGGCGACGAGGGCACGCCGCTGGTGCTGCTGCACGGCGGTGTGATGACCATCGACCTCAACTTCGCCGGTCTCATCCCCACGCTGGCGAAGCGGCACCGGGTGATCGGCGTCGAGTTCCAGGCCCACGGCCGCACCGCCGACATCGACCGGGACATCACCTACGCGGCGCTGGCGGGCGACGTCATCGGCGTGCTGGACCACCTCGGCATCGACCGTGCGCACGTCCTGGGCCACAGCATGGGCGGCGGCACGACGCTGGAGCTCGCGGTGCACCACGGCGAGCGGCTGCTCTCGGCGGTGCCGGTCTCGGCGAGCGTCCGCCCCGACGGCGCGCACCCCGACCTGGCCGATCCCAGCACGTACGCCACCTCCCCGATCATGCCGACGCAGCAGGACTTCGCCGACATGGCGCAGGCCTACGCCCGGCTCTCCCCGCACCCGGACCGGTTCGAGGCCCTCCCGGCGCGCACCATGAAGACGGTGGAGGGCTGGACCGGCTGGACCGACGAGCAACTGGCCGGCATCACCGCCCCGACGCTCATCGTCCAGGGCGACAACGACTTCACCACCATCGAGCACGCGGGCCTGATGCGGCAGCTGATCCCGGGCTCCCAGCTGCTCGTGCTGCCCGGCACCACGCACATGCAGGCGACGCGCCGGGCCGAGCTGTTGCTGCCCGCGCTGACGGCGTTCCTCGACTGAACGTACGCTCTCGCCCGTGGCCAGAGTGGTGGTGGACGTGATGCCCAAGCCCGAGATCCTCGACCCCCAGGGGCAGGCCGTCGCGGGGGCGCTGGCGCGGCTCGGCGTCGCCGGTGTCGCGGACGTGCGGCAGGGCAAGCACTTCGAGCTCGAGGTCGACGACGCCGTCGACGACGCGACGCTGCACCGCATCGCCGGCGAGCTGCTCGCCAACCCGGTGATCGAGGACTGGGTGGTGACCCGCACCGCATGAGGATCGGCGTCATCACGTTCCCCGGCACCCTCGACGACGTCGACGCCGCCCGTGCCGTGCGCTACGCGGGCGGGCAGGACGTGGCGCTGTGGCACGCCGAGCGCGATCTCAAGGGCGTCGACGCCGTGATCGTCCCGGGCGGCTTCTCCTACGGCGACTACCTGCGCGCCGGCGCCATCGCCAGCCTCGCCCCGATCATGGACGAGGTGGTGGCCGCGGCCCGGCGGGGCATGCCGGTGCTCGGGATCTGCAACGGCTTCCAGATCCTGTGCGAGGCGGGCCTGTTGCCCGGCGCGCTCGTGCGCAACGCGGGCCTGCACTTCGTCTGCCGCGACCAGCGGCTGCGCGTCGAGACCGGGGCCACCCCGTGGACGGCCGATCTCGCCGCGGGCCAGGAGATCCTGGTGCCGGTCAAGAACGCGGAGGGCCGCTTCGTCGCCGATGCGGCCACCCTCGCCGAGCTGGAGGACGGCGGCCGCGTCGTGTTCCGGTACGTCGGCGGCAACCCCAACGGCTCGCTGGCCGACATCGCCGGGATCAGCTCCGCCGACGGCCGCGTGGTCGGCCTCATGCCGCATCCCGAGCACGCCGTCGACGCGCTGACCGGCTCGTCCGAGGACGGCCTCGCCCTCTTCACGTCCGTGCTGCGGGCCACCGCAGCGTGAGTCGATGACGCCGGCCACCATCGCGACACCGATCCCGGCCACGGCTCCGGTCGAGGAGAACCCGGCATGACCGCCACCGAGCCGACGCCGCCCGTCCGGCACATCCTGCTGGTCGAGGACGACCCGGGCGACGCCTTCCTCGTGACGGAGCTGCTCGCCGAGGTCGACCCGGATCTCACGGTCACGGTCACCGGTGAGCTGCCCACCGGCGCCGAGCTCGCCAAGTTCGACTGCGTGCTGCTCGACCTCAACCTGCCCGGCATCCAGGGACTCGACGGGCTGCGCGCGCTGCTGCGCATGGACGGCACCGCCGCGATCTGCGTCCTCACCGGGCTCGACGACGAGCACCTCGGCACCGCCGCGGTGGCCGCGGGCGCGCAGGACTACCTGGTCAAGGGCAAGGTCGACGGCCAGGTGCTGATCCGGTCGGTCCGCTACGCCGTGGAGCGCCGCCGCGCCGAGGCGAGCCTGCTGCGGCTGCGCGAGGGGGAGCTGGCCGCGGCGGAGTCGCGCCGTCTCGAACGCGGGCTGCTGCCCTCGCTGCTGCTCGAGGGCGGCCCGGTGGGCTGGCGCACGCTCTACCGCTCCGGACGCGCCCGGTCGCTGCTGGGCGGCGACTTCTTCGACGCCGTCCTCGCCGAGGACGGCACGGTGCACGCGATCATCGGCGACGTCTGCGGCCACGGTGCGGACGAGGCCGCGCTCGGCGCGCTGCTGCGGGTGTCGTGGCGGGCTCTCGTGCTCGCGGGCCTGGACGAGCGCCACGTGCTGCCCAAGCTGCAGCAGGTCCTGGTGAGCGAGCGCCACGTCCCGACGCTGTTCACCACGGTCTGCACGGTCGCGATCCGCGACGGCGTGGCGCTGGTGCGGCTGGCCGGGCACCCGCCGCCGGTGGTGTTGGGGCCGGTGCCGCACGCGCTGGCGCCGATGGTCGGGTTGCCGCTGGGCATCCGGTCCACGGCCTCGTGGGAGGCGCTGCGCGTCGAGCTGGGTCCGCGGTGGTCGTTGCTGCTCTACACCGACGGTCTCGTGGAGGGGCGCGGCCCGGTCCGCGGCGAGCTGCTGTGGCCCGAGGGGCTGCTCGACCTGCTCGCCCGCGAGGGCGGCACCGATCCGGCGATGCTGCCCGAGCGGCTCGTCGAGCACGCGGTGCGGTTCAACGGCGGCCCGCTGAGCGACGACGTGGCGATCCTCCTGCTGTCGGAGGCTGGGTCGTGACCGCCGACGTGATCACTCCCGCGGAGGCGGCGTCATGACCGCCGACGTGATCACTCCCGCGGAGGCGGCGTCATGACCGCCGACGTGATCACTCCCGCGGAGGCGGCGTCGTGACCGGCGCGACGCTCGCGCACCGCGCCGTGGCGCCGAACCGCTCCGGCGAGGCGGGGCGGCGATGGCCGCTCTCGCGGATCTTCGCCGTCGGGGCGTCGGCCGCGGCGCTCGTGTCCGTCGCGACGGTCGTCCTCGGCGGGCTGGCCCTCATCCGCCTCTCCGACACGCGCACCGCCCTGCTCGACGTGGCCGGGCCCTCCGTCGTGGCCGCTCAGGGGCTGTCCGGGGCGCTGGTCAACCAGGAGACCGGCGTGCGGGGGTTCGGGATCACCGGCCGCGACGAGTTCCTCGACCCGTACCGGATGGGCGTCACCGGCGAGCGGTCGACGGTGGCGACGCTGCGCAGCCTGGCGGCGGCCGGGGGCTTCGACCGCGTCGCCGCCGACGTCGCCGCCGTGGAGCAGGCCGCGAACACCTGGCGCTCCGGTTACGCCGAGCCGGTGCTCGCCGGTCGAGCGCCCGCCGCGACGGTCGGGCGGGACCTGTTCGACCGCGTCCGGGGAGCGGTGACCACCCTGCAGGGCGACGTCGACGTGCAGCGGTTCGCCGCGCGCGACGCCCTCAACGCGGCGGCGTCCTTCCTGACCGCGGTCGGGGTCGGGATCGCCGTGCTGCTGGCGACGTTCCTGGTGGCGGCCGCGATCGGGCTGCGGCGCTCGGTGCTCCGGCCGGTGTCCGACCTGGCGGCGCAGGTGCGCGAGGTCGTCGCGGGCGACGTGCAGCGTCCGGTGCGCGGCGCGGGCCCTCGGGAGATCACGACGCTGGGCGAGGACGTCGAAGCGATGCGGGTGCGCATCCTCGCTGATCTCGACGGCGTCCAGGAGGTCAACCGCCGCCTCGACGAGCAGACCCGCGAGCTGGAGCGCTCCAACCGCGATCTCGAGCAGTTCGCCTACGTCGCGAGCCACGACCTGCAGGAGCCGCTGCGCAAGGTCTCCAGCTTCTGCCAGCTGCTGCAACGCCGTTACGGCGGGCAGCTCGACGCGCGCGCCGACCAGTACATCGAGTTCGCCGTCGACGGCGCCTCCCGCATGCAGCTGCTGATCAACGACCTGCTCGCGTTCTCCCGTGTCGGGCGCACCACCGAGGCCTTCGTGCCGGTGGACCTGGCGAAGGTGGCGGCGGGCGCGGCGGCGCAGGTCGAGCAGGCCCGTGTCGACACCGGCGGCGAGATCGTCATCGGCGAGCTGCCGACGGTCAGCGGCGACGTCACGCTCCTGCGCCAGATGCTCGCGAACCTTCTCGGCAACGGCCTGAAGTTCCACCGCGAGGGCGTCCCGCCGGTGGTCACCGTGTCGGCGCAGCGCGTCGAGGACGGCTGGGAGATCGCCGTCTCCGACAACGGGATCGGGATCGAGCCCGAGTACGCCGACAAGGTGTTCGTGCTGTTCCAGCGCCTGCACGGCCGCGATCTCTACCCCGGCACGGGCATCGGGCTCACGCTGGCCAAGAAGATCGTGGAGTTTCACGGCGGCCGAATCCGGTTAGGCCCTGTCGACGGCCCGGGCACAGCCGTCCTCGTCACGCTGCCGGCCGTACCGGAAGAGGAGAAATGACCGAGCCCGAACCCCGCATCGTCAACGTCCTGCTCGTCGAGGACGACCCCGGTGACGTCCTCATGACGCGCGAGGCCTTCGACGAGTACCTGCACAACCGCCTCGACGTGGTCACCGACGGCGCGGCCGCGCTGGCCTACCTCCGCAACGAGGAGCCCTACGGCGAGTCCCCGCGCCCGGACCTGATCCTGCTCGACCTCAACCTGCCCCGCCGCGACGGCCGCGAGGTCCTGGAGGAGGTGAAGGCCGACCCGAAGCTCGCCCACATCCCGGTGATCGTCCTGACCACCTCGCAGGCGGAGGAGGACGTGCTGCGCAGCTACCAGCTGCACGCCAACGCCTACGTCACCAAGCCCGTCGACTTCGACGGCTTCATCGAGGCGATCAAGCAGATCGACCACTTCTTCGTCAGCGTGGTGCAGCTGCCCTCCGGCGGTTCCGCGTAGCAGCCGGGCGGTGGCGTCAGGGCGCCGGGGCGGCGGGCGGGGACGAAACGTAGGCTCGGTCGTCGTGACGACCGTTGCCCCCACCGACACCGTCGAGAACGCCGCCGCCACCCCCGACCACCCCCAGCCCTACCGCGAGCTGGGCCTCAAGGACGACGAGTACGCGCGCATCCGGGAGATCCTCGGCCGCCGCCCCACCGACGCCGAGCTGGCGATGTACTCGGTGATGTGGAGCGAGCACTGCTCCTACAAGTCGTCCAAGGTGCATCTGGCCTACTTCGGTGAGACCACCACCCCGGCGATGGAGAAGTCGATGCTCGCCGGTATCGGCGAGAACGCCGGCGTCGTGGAGATCGGCGACGGGTGGGCCGTCACGTTCAAGGTCGAGTCGCACAACCACCCGTCCTATGTGGAGCCCTACCAGGGCGCCGCGACGGGCGTGGGCGGCATCGTCCGCGACATCATGGCGATGGGCGCGCGCCCGGTCGCCGTCGCCGATCCGCTGCGCTTCGGCCCCGCCGACGCCCCCGACACGCGCCGCGTGCTGCCCGGCGTCGTGGCCGGCGTGGGCGGCTACGGCAACTCGCTCGGCCTGCCCAACATCGGCGGCGAGCTGGTGTTCGACGCCTCCTACGCGGGCAACCCGCTGCTCAACGCCCTGTGCATCGGCGCGATGCGCGTCGAGGACCTGCACCTGGCGTTCGCCTCGGGCACCGGCAACCAGATCGTGCTGTTCGGTGCCCGCACCGGGCTGGACGGCATCGGCGGCGTCTCGGTACTGGCCAGCGAGACCTTCAGCGGCGAGCAGGGCCGCAAGAAGCTCCCGGCCGTGCAGGTGGGCGACCCGTTCGCGGAGAAGGTGCTCATCGAGTGCTGCCTGGAGCTGATCGGGTCCGGGATCGTCGTCGGCATCCAGGACCTCGGCGGCGCGGGCCTGTCCTGCGCGACGTCCGAGCTGGCCAGCGCCGGTGACGGCGGCATGCACATCGACCTCGACGCCGTCCCGCTGCGCGCCACCGGCATGACGCCGGCCGAGATCCTCTCCAGCGAGTCGCAGGAGCGGATGTGCGCGGTGGTGGCGCCGGGGAACGTCGCCGCGTTCCTGGCCGTGTGCGCGAAGTGGGACGTGCTCGCCACCGTCATCGGCGAGGTCACCGGCGGGGACAACCTCGTGATCACCTGGCACGGCGAGACCGTGGTCGACGTCCCGCCGCGCACCGTGGCCCACGACGGGCCGGTCTACCGGCGGCCGGTCCGGCGTTCCGACGCCCAGGACGCGCTGGTCGCCGACACCCCCGACCACCTCCCGCGCCCCGCCGCCCCCAGCGAGCTGCGCGAGGAGATCCTGCGCATGGCCGCGAGCCCCAACCTCTGCAGCCGCGCGTGGGTCACCGACCAGTACGACCGCTACGTCCGCGGCAACACCACCTCCGCCCAGCCCGCCGACGCCGGCATGATCCGCATCGACGAGGAGAGCGGCCGCGGCGTCGCCGTCGCCACCGACTGCAACGCCCGCTTCGTCGCCCTCGACCCCTACGCGGGCGCGCAGCTCGCGCTCGCCGAGGCCTACCGCAACGTCGCGACGTCGGGTGCGGTGCCCGCGGCCGTCACGAACTGCCTGAACTTCGGTTCCCCCGAGGATCCGCACGTCATGTGGCAGTTCCAGCAGGCCGTGCGCGGCCTGGCCGACGGCTGCGCGGCGCTGGGCATCCCGGTCACCGGTGGCAACGTGAGCTTCTACAACCAGACCGGCGCGCAGGCGATCCTGCCGACGCCGGTGGTCGGCGTCCTCGGCGTGATCGACGACGTGCGCCGCCGCGTCCGCAGCGGCTTCACCCGCGACGGCGACGCGGTGCTGCTGCTCGGCGACACCCGCGACGAGCTGGGCGGCAGCGAGTGGGCGCACGTCGCGCACCGCCACCTCGGCGGCACGCCCCCGGCGGTGGACCTCGCGGCCGAGCAGCGCCTGGCCGGGGTGCTGGCGGCCGCGGCCGCGGACGGGCTGCTCACCGGCTCGCACGACCTCTCCGACGGGGGGCTCGCGCAGGCGCTCGTCGAGGCCTGCCTGGTGGGCGGCGTCGGGGCGACCGTCACGGCGGTGCCCACGCTCGACCCGTTCGTCGCGCTGTTCTCCGAGTCGACGGCCCGCGTGCTCGTCACCGTCGCGCCCGCCGATGCCGACGCGCTCCTCGCCAGGGCCGCGGCCGCGGGCGTCCCGGCGCGGGCGCTCGGCACCACCGGCGGTTCCGAGCTGTCGATCACGGGTGTGCCCGCCCTGGCCCTGGACGAGCTGCGCGCGGCGTGGGAAGCGACCCTGCCCGCCCTGTTCGGCTGACCTCGCCGAAAGGACGGGTGCACCGGTGGACGACCCCGCGGCCCTCCTCGCCTGGTTGGCGGGTGGGCCCGCGCCGGAGCGGTCCGTGCTGCGCGCGGCGGTGAAGGAGAGCCTGGCCGCCGTCGCCTCCGCCGCTCCCGGCCGCAGCGTCGAGGTCCGGGTGCCGCCCTTCGGGGCCGTGCAGTGCGTCGAGGGGCCCCGGCACGGCCGCGGGAACCCGCCGAACGTCGTCGAGGCCGACGCCCGCACCTGGCTCGCCCTGGTGGTGGGGCAGCTGAGCTGGGCGGAGGCGGTGCGCACCGGGCGGTTGAGCGCGTCCGGCACCCGAACGGAGGAGGTGGCCCGGCTCCTCCCGCTCCGGTGACGCGGACGGGTGACAGCGCCGTTCCCCAGGGGCGAACAGGGGGTCAGCGCTGGCGGAATGGCCGCCCGGCGCGGAAACTTGGTCCGATCAGGGCACGGGGGTTGCCCGGAACGGGCGACGGGAGGGGTCGACGTGGTCGCACCTCGCAGCCTGCCCGATCCGCTGCGCCTCCAGGCGGCGTTGCCGTTCCCCCGAATCGCGGAGGAGCCGGTAGGCCCCTCGGGTCTGCTGAGCGATCCGATCAGCCGACTGGCCGACCGTTGGGCCGATCTGGCCCCGCCGTCACCCCGGTCGCCGACCGAGCGGCTGGCGACGGTTCTGCGACGGCTGGCCCTCGTCCTGCGCGGCGAGCCGTTCCGGCCGTCGGCCGCGCGCGATCTCGGCGCCGAGCTGCTGGGCACCGGCCTCTGCGGCGATCCCGACGTCCCGTTCGCCGGCGCGGCCGACCTGCTGCTGGGCACGCTGCGGCTGCTGCGCGCCGATGCCCCCGCGGCCCTCGGGGTGCCGGGTCCCGCCGGGGCCGCCCGGCTGGAGGCGGCGCTCGACGAGATCGTCGCGGGCTTCGCGGGCGCCCTCGGGCCCCCGGGCCGCCGCCGCACGCCGCCGGCGGCCCTGGATGCGGCCGAGCCCGCCGCGCTGGGCGGCCGGCACTACCGGGCGTTCTACGAGCAGGGGCCGATCGGCATGGTCGTCGCGACCCTGGGCGGCCACGTCGTCGACCTCAACCCCGCGATGTGCCGCATGCTGGGCGTCGAGCGGCTCGACCAGCCGATGCCGATGTCGGACTTCATCCACCCCGACGACCTGCCCGACATCATCGAGCGCTACGCGCGCATCCTGCGCTCCGATCCCGAGACGATGCGGCTGGACCTGCGCATCGTCCGGCCGGACTCGGACGTGATCCGCGCGCACGTGGTCGCGTCGCTGGCGCGGTACCCCGACGGCACGCCGTCGCACCTCATGGCGTGGATCGAGGACGTCTCCGAGCGGCACCGGGTAGGGGCGCGGCTGCAGCACGCCTCGGCCCGCGACCAGCTCACCCGGCTCCCCGGCGAGGCGCTGGCCGACGAGTGGCTGCAACGCGCCTACGCCGAGGACGGCGCCTCGCGGGTGGGCATCCTCTCGCTCGACCTCGACGGCTTCCACGCGGTCAACGACGCCCTCGGCGACGACGCCGGCGACCGGCTGCTGATGAGCGTCGTCGGGCGGTTGCAGCTCGCCGCGGGCGACGACCTCGTCACGCGGTCGGGCGGCGACGAGTTCGTCGTCCTCGTCGCCGATCCCGACGGCGTCGCCGACGTCTGCCGCTTCGCCGACCGGCTGCAGGCCGCGCTGGCCACCCCGTTCGTGATCGGGGCCGAGACGGTCGCGGTCACCGCGAGCATCGGCGTCGCGGAGGCCGCCACCGCCGATTCGTGCCCCACCGAGCTGCAGCGCTCGGCCGAGGTGGCCCGGACGTGGGCCAAGGCGATGGGCGGCGGACGTCGGGTGGTGTTCGACCACCAGCGCGACTCGGGCGAGGCCGCCCGCTTCGAGCTGCTCCGGGTGTTGCGGGGCGGCATCAACCGCAGCGAGTTCCGGCTGGTCTACCAGCCGCTCATCCGGCTCGCGGACGGGCACCTGCGCGGCGTCGAGGCCCTCGTCCGGTGGGATCACCCCGAGCTGGGCCTGCTCGGGCCCGGCCGTTTCATCGAGCTCGCCGAGCACAGCGGGGCGATCGTCCCGCTGGGCCGGTGGGTGCTGGAGACCGCCTGCGCGCGGGCGGCCGCGTGGTGGCACGAGCTGGGGCCGGAGACGCCGTACGTCAGCGTCAACGTCTCGCCGGTGCAGCTGGCCGCGGCCGGCTGGCGCGACGAGGTGCTGGAGGTCCTCCACGCCACGGGGCTGCCGCCGGAGAAGCTGCAGCTGGAGATCACCGAGCAGGCCGTGCTGACCGACGACGCCGCGGTGATGGCCGCGCTGGCCGCCCTGCGGGACGCGGGGGTGCGGCTCGCGCTCGACGACTTCGGCAGCGGCTACTCCAACCTGGGGTGGCTGCGCAGGCTCCCGGTGCACGCGCTCAAGATCGACGGATCGTTCATCGACGGTCTGCGCGACCCGGCCGTGGACTCCGTCGACGCGTCGATCGTGCGGGCGCTGATCGACATGGCGCACGCGCTCCGGCTGGAGGTCACCGCCGAGTGGGTGGAGA
>CAXTTN010000094.1:0-20783 GCA_964247105.1 uncultured Pseudonocardia sp. | reverse complement strand
TGGCCAACAAGGAGTTCGAGCTGCTGCGGGTGCTGCTGCTGCGCGCCGGGCAGGTCGTCACGCGCGAGGAGATCCTGCGCGAGGTCTGGAACGACCCGGAGATGAAGACCTCCAAGACGCTCGACATGCACATGTCGTGGCTGCGCCGCAAGATCGGCGGCGAGCAGCGCATCGCGACGGTGCGCGGTGTCGGCTTCCGCTTCAACCACGACTAGCGGGTGCCGACCACCGGGGAAGGCGACCTTTCACCTGCGTGGGTCCGTGCCCGAACAGATCGTCAGACTGCTGAACGAGGGCGCGCTATCGACCCTCGTCGTCACGTGCAGAGCCGGCTCGACGCACTTCGCCTGGTCGAGCTCGGTCGCGGGGACGGAATAGGTGAAAGTCCGTTCCGCAACCGGCTGGCTCGGGGCATATGTGGCGGAAGTCACCGGGTTCGGGCCAAGCTCTCCGCCGGGCTTGATGACCACCGTCGCTGCGCCCAGTGCGAACTTGTCCCGCGCGAACGCGCCCGCTGCCGCTGGCGAGACCTTGAGGGACACGGTCGCCCTGGTCACGTTTCCCGATGCGTTCCAGGACGCCGACAGGCAGAGCCTGCCGAGCTTGCTGGTGCCGCACTGGGTGTCCGAGCCCGGTTCCGTCTCCGGACTCGACCCGGGTCCTCCCTTCTCGTCCTTGTTCACCGGACCGGTGGGCTCGACGCCCGAGTCGTAGGGGACACCGTCCACGCTCGCGACCCGCACCGGACCGCCGGATCCCTCGTCCGCGTCGGCAGCCCCAGCGACGAGCCCGAACCCGCCCAGGGCGGCGACGACGAGGACGGCGCCGAGCAGTGGGCCCGCGGCCCGGGTGACAGCGCGATGGGTAACCATGGAGGGGAGCGTAGGAGCGGCCCGAGCCCACCGGAGGGTCGTTCGACGGCTGGATGCGGCACGGAGATACGCACATCGGCGGCCGGATTCCGGGCCGGCGTCGTCGCAGACCGGTCCGTCGTGCCCTACCCGTGGCGACCTGCTCGCAGGGTTGTGGCAAGACGGAGAAGGCAGTTCCGGCCGGGGGCGGCTGACATCGCGGCGGAGAGCACCACCCGTCCACAGGCGGCCAGGTACTTCCCGGTTCCTTCCGTCCGGCCGGCCTCGTGGAGCGGACGGCTCACGCGGTGGGAGACCTCCACGAGCGCCTCCGTGAGTTCGACGTACCGCGAACGGGACCAGGTGTAGGCCACCCACCGTCGAGGGGATGGTCGAGGTGCGGGACAGCAACGACCGCACCGGCCCGGTCCTGCGCTCCACGCGCGCGGAGTTCGCCGCGTGGCCGGACGGGGCACGAGCCGGTGAGTTCGATCAGCTGTTGATCGCCGACTGACCCGTGAGAACGCAGCGAGAGCTGTCGGATCGTCGCCGAACAGCTCTGGCTGCGATCTCACGCCCCTGAGGTGCGTAGTCTCCACGGTGTGACGCTCATCGGTGCTTGGTTCTGAGCCGTGCGCCGCCGCATCCTCCAGTCCACCCTGCTCGTGGTGACGATCACCGCGCTGGTGCTCGGCGGCCCGCTCGCCATCACCACGTGGCAGCTGGTCAAGGACCTCACCACGGCCGAGCTGACCGGCCGCCTGGAGCAGGTGGCCACCGCGCTGGGCGACCCGGACGCCCCGATCGACGCCTCGGCCGTGAAGCTCGCGGTGCCGGCGGGCGGGCGCCTGGTGGTCGCGCGCGACGGACGGCCGGCTGAGGTGATCGGCGTGGACGTCGGGCCGGACCCGGTGTCGGTGACGCTGCCGTTCGGCCAGGGCGGCGCGCTGACGCTGGAGGAGCCGCGCTCGGTGATGCGGGCCCAGCAGCTCCAGGTCACGTTCATCGTGCTGCTGCTGGTGGTGCTGTCGGTGGGCACCGGGGCGGTGGTCGCGACCGTCACCGCGCGCCGCCTGGCCGAGCCCCTCTCCGACGTGGCCGACCGCGCCGCCCGCCTCGGCGCCGGTGATTTCCGCCTGGTGCCCCACCGGCACGGCGTACCGGAGCTGGACCGCGTCTCCGAGGTGCTCGACACCTCCGCCGCCGCGCTCGCCGATCTCGTCCAGCGGGAACGGGAGCTGGTCGGGGACGTGTCCCACCAGCTGCGCAGCCGGCTCACCGCGTTGCAGCTGCGCCTCGACGAGCTCGCCACCCACCCCGATCCCAGCGCCCGCCGCGAGGCCACGGCCGCGCTGGAGCAGACCGACAAGCTCACCGAGGTCCTCGGCGCGCTGCTGGAGGCCGCCCGGGCCGCCCGCGCGGCCGGAGCCGAGCTGCAGGACCTGCGCGAGGGCCTGTCCGCGGTCGCCGACGAGTGGCGGCCCGCGCTGCGGGCGGCCGGGCGCGCGCTCAAGTTCCGCGTGCCCGACGGGCTGCTGGCCCGCGTCACGCCGACGCGCATCCGCGAGGCGGTCGGGGCGCTGGTGGACAACGCCATCCAGCACGGCGGCGGCACCGTCACCCTCAGCGCGCGGGCCGCGGAGAACAGCATCGTCGTCGAGGTGTCGGACTCCGGCGCGGGCGTGCCGGAGGAGCTGGTGCCGCACGTGTTCGACCGGGGCGTGTCCGTCGGCTCGTCCACGGGGCTGGGACTGGCGCTGGCCCGCGCGCTGGTGGAGGCGGACGGTGGGCGGCTGGAGCTCTCCCGCGCCCGCCCCCCGATGTTCACGATCTTCCTGCCGGCCGCCCGTGCCGACGACATGGTGAGCGCCCCGCGCCCGGCCAGCACCAGCCCGCGATGATCCCCGCCGGGCGGCTCAGTCCGCAGGCACCTGGCGGCGCACGTCCTCGTGCGGGAAGACGAAACGGCGGAACGCCCACCACCGGAAGGCCATGCCCACGAGCGTGCCGATGATCTGGCCGCTCACGAAATCGGCCAGCTCCTGGTGGAACAGGCTGACGTTGGGGATCCGCAGGTCCAGCAGGTAGCGCGACACGGCGAGCGGCGCGGTGTACACGGCCACGCCGATGCCGCTGATCAGGAAGAACAGCAGCGCCTCGCGATGGGCTTCGTGACCCCCGCGGGTGCGGAAGGACCAGCCGCGGTTGAGCACGTACGACACGACCGTCGCGACGACCACCGCGATGATCTTGGCGGTGAGCGGCTTGGCGTCCAGGACCGTGGACTTGAGCACCAGGAACACCGCGGTGTCGATCACCCAGGTGGTGCCGCCCACGATGCCGAACTTCACCAGCTCGCGGTGCTTGATCGCGATGGCCCGGTAGGGCTCGGGAATGGCGCCCAGCACCGTTTCGACCACCGACACCCTCACGATCGTGCCAGAGCGGCTCGGCCGGGGTCGGAGCGGCCCGCGTAGGCTCCCCGGATCGTGGACTCCCGCGCTGTGCTCCCCGTCGTCGGCATGGTCGGTGCCGGCCAGCTCGCCCGCATGACCCACCAGGCCGCGATCGCGCTCGGGCAGTCGTTGCGCGTGCTCGCCGTCGATCCGGGCGACCCCGCCGCGCTGGTGTGCTCCGACGTCCGGCCGGGCGCGGCGGGCGACCTCGACGCCCTGCGCGCGTTCTCCCGCGGCTGCGCCGCCGTCACGTTCGACCACGAGCAGGTGCCGCAGGAGGGCCTCCGCGCGCTCGTCGCCGACGGCGTGACCGTCCGGCCGGGCCCCGACGCGCTGCTGCACGCCCAGGACAAGCTCGTGATGCGCCGCAGGCTGGCCGGGCTCGGCGCCGCGGTGCCGCCGTTCGCCGAGGTGCTGGCGCCCTCGGACGTCGAGGGGTTCGTGGCCGTGCACGGCCCGTCCGTCCTCAAGGCGGTGCGCGGCGGCTACGACGGGCGCGGCGTCTGGATGTCGTTCACGACCGACCTCGTGGCGGAGCTCCTCGCATCGGGCACCCCGTTGATGGTCGAGCAGCGCGTGCCGATGCGCCGCGAGCTGGCGGCGCTGGTGGCGCGCTCGCCGTTCGGGCAGGCGGCGGCGTGGCCGGTGGTCGAGACCGTGCAGGCCGACGGCCAGTGCGTGCAGGTCCTGGCCCCCGCCCCCGGCCTCGACGAGGAGCGGGCCGTCGCGGCGCAGGAGCTGGCGCTGCGGATCGCGGCCGAGCTGGACGTCACGGGGTTGCTGGCGGTGGAGCTGTTCGAGACCGCCCACGGCCTGGTCGTCAACGAGCTCGCGATGCGCCCGCACAACTCCGGGCACTGGACGATCGAGGGCTCCCGCACGTCCCAGTTCGAGCAGCACCTGCGCGCGGTGCTCGACTACCCGCTCGGTGCCACCACGCCCACCGCCCCCGCGGTGGTGATGGCCAACGTCCTGGGCGAGGCCGAGCCGGTGGCCATGGGCATGGACGAGCGCCTGCACCACCTCTTCGCCCGCTTCCCCGACGTCAAGGTGCACCTGTACGGCAAGGCGGAGCGCCCGGCCCGCAAGATCGGCCACGTGACGGCGCTGGGCGAGGAGATGGCGCCGGTCCGCGAGCGCGCCGCGCTGGCGGCGACGTGGCTGAGCACGGGCGAGTGGCCCGACGGCTGGTCGCCGCACACCGGTACGCATCGTACGAGCGGCGCCCTCGTCCGATAGGTTCGTGCGGATGAGCCGCTCGTCCGAACCGGTTGTCGGCGTGATCATGGGATCCGACTCCGACTGGGGGGTCATGGCCGCCGCGTCCGAGGCTCTGCGCGAGTTCTCCGTCGCGCACGAGGTCGGGGTCTACTCCGCTCACCGCACGCCGCAGCGGATGCTCGACTACGCCACGTCCGCGGTCGCGCGGGGGCTCAAGGTGGTCATCGCGGGGGCCGGGGGCGCGGCACACCTGCCGGGCATGGTCGCGGCCGCCACGCCGTTGCCGGTGATCGGGGTGCCGGTGCCGCTCGCGCGCCTCGACGGGCTGGACTCGCTGCTGTCGATCGTGCAGATGCCGTCCGGGGTGCCGGTGGCGACGGTCGCCGTGGGCGGTGCGCGCAACGCCGGGCTGCTCGCCGTCCGGATCCTGGCGGCCGGCGATCCGGCCCTGCTGGCGCGGATGACGGAGTTCCAGGCCGAGCTGGAGCGCTCGGTGCTGGCCAAGGACGCGGCGCTCCGCTCCGCGTCGGAATCCTGACGCCCCGCATTCTCCGCGGCCCCGAAAGGGTGCTTTCTTCACTCGATCGAAGAGCAACCCCGGTCGTTCGCACCGCCCGCGATACCGATGTGTGTGAAATCCTTGGATGAATTCCGGGGGCACCGGCTCGAGCTGCGGGTTCGGGTATCTCCTGCACGAAAATAAATGCACCCCAATGTGTTGGCAAATTACCCTTTGGTCGTACTCTTCGCCGCATTCCAGCGCGTGCTGGAACGGTCGGTCCCGCAGGGACCGGCCGGCCCAGGCCGGTTCCCCACCCGGCACGGGGAAAGGAACAGAGGATGTCCGAGTCTTCCCGCGCTCGACGGCGAGCGGCGACCGCGATGCTCATCGCCGGCACCACGCTCGCCGCCACCGCGCTCGCGCTGCTCCCCGGCACCGCGAGCGCCTCCAGCCACCGCGAGGCCCCGCTCATCGCGGCCGACCCCTACGTCGACAACACCGACGTCTACGCGTTCGTGTCCCCGGACAAGCCGGACACGGTCACGCTCATCGCCAACTGGTTCGGTCTGCAGGAGCCCAACGGCGGCCCGAACTACTACCCGTGGGCCACCGACGCCCACTACGACATCAACATCGACTCCGATGGTGACGCCAGGCCCGACACCACGTACCGCTACGAGTTCTTCACCGACAACTCGCGGCAGAAGGACACGTTCCTCTACGCGAACGGCCCGGTGACGAGCCTGGACGACCAGAACCTGCTGTTCCGGCAGTACTGGCGGCTCACCAAGATCCACAATGGGAAGTCGGAACTCATCGGGAAGGGGCAGGCGGCGCCGTCGAACTCGGGCGCCGCGAGCGTCCCGGACTACGGCAAGCTGCGCAAGCAGGCCACCTACCCGGTAGGGAAGGGCGCGCAGACCTACGTCGGGCAGTCCGAGGACCCGTTCTTCCTCGACCTGCGCGTGTTCGACCTGCTCTACGGCGGCAACCTGTCCGAGGTCGGCCAGGACACGCTCGCGGGTTACAACGTCAACGCGATCGCGCTGCAGGTGCCGATCAGCGACGTCGCGCTGAACTACGACGGCAAGAAGAACCCGGTCATCGGCGTCTGGAGCGACACCGAGCGACGCTCGCTCAAGCTCTCGCCCGGCGCGGCGAAGCCGAACGGCGACTTCGTCCAGGTCTCGCGGCTGGGCAACCCGCTGGTCAACGAGGTCGTGCTGCCGGTCAGCCTCAAGGACGCCTTCAACGGCCTCACCCCGGACAAGGACGCCACCATCCCGGCGGTCGTCAAGCGGGTCACGAGCCCCGAGGTGCCCAAGCTGGTCCAGGCCATCTACGGCATCCCGGCTCCCAAGGAGCCGCGCAACGACCTGGTCGAGATCTTCCTGACCGGCATCGCGAAGAAGGCCCCCACCCTCGACGGCAAGCCGGCCCCGATCCAGGCCGACCTCAACAGCCAGGTGCTGAACAAGGACGCCAACCCGAAGAAGTTCCAGCCGTCGGAGATGCTGCGGCTCAACACCGCGGTGCCGCCCGCGGCCCAGCCGAACCGGCTCGGCGTGCTGGCCGGCGACTTCCAGGGCTTCCCGAACGGTCGCCGCCTGACCGACGACGTCGTCGACATCACGGTGCAGGCCGCCGAGGGCGCAGCCCAGAGCGGCCAGATCGTGCAGGTGCTCGCCGCCGGCGACGGGGTGAATGCCAACGACAAGAAGTTCGGCGACAAGTTCCCCTACATCGCGCTGCCGAACAACAACAGCGTGAACACCGCCGACAACACCCAGGGCGCCTCGGCCGTGCCGTTCGTCCCGGGCAGCACGGGAACCGGCCTGCCGGCCCCGTCGGTTCTCACCGGTCTCGTCGCCGTCGTCATGCTGGGTGTCGGTGGCGTGCTGATCGTCCGCCGCCGCCCGACGGCGGTCCCGGCCGGCGCCTGATCGCCGACCGTCACCAGGTCGGGGGACCCGGGTACGCACCCGGGTCCCCCGCCGCGCTTGCGAGGTAACCCATGACGCGTTCCCGCGTCGCGCTCGTGCTCGTGCTGGCCGGTGCGCTGCTGGCCGCCGTGGCGATCACCGGGTTCGTGAACGCGCGCCCGGCCACCGCACCGGCCGTCCCGGCGCCGACCGCCACCACCGAACTCGACCGGCTCATCCACGACGCGCAGGACACCCTGCGCCGCGAGCCGGGCAACGCCCCGAAGTGGGCCCTGCTCGGCGCCGCGTACGTCGAGCGGGCCCGGATCAGCGCCGACCCCAGCTACTACGCGAAGGCGCAGGGCGCGCTCCAGACGTCGATGCGGATCGCCCCCGACGGCAACGCCGCCGCGCTCATCGGCCTCGGCCAGCTCGCCAACGCGCGCCACGACTTCGTCACCGCCGCCTCGTCCGGCGAGCGGGCCCGGGCGCTGCAACCCGCCACCGCCGAGGTGTACGGCGTGCTCGCCGACGCCTACACCCAACTCGGCCGGCCGGCCGAGGCCACCGACGCCGTGCAGGAGATGCTCGACGTCCGGCCCGGCCTGGCCGCCTTCACCCGCGCCTCCTACGACCTGGAGCTCCACGGCCGCCGCGACGAGGCGCGTGACGCGCTCGAGCGGGCGCTGGCCGCCGCGCTCTCGCCCGACGACATCGCGTTCTGCCGCTACTACCTCGGTGAGCTGGCCTGGAACGCGGGCGACGTCGACGGTGCCGGCGCGCAGTACAGCGCGGGCCTCGGGGTGGCACCGGAGAACGTCGCCCTGCGCCAGGGAGCCGCCAAGGTCGCCTACGCGCGGGGCCACACCGACGAGGCGCTCGCCGGCTACCAGGCCGTCACCGCGCGCGTCCCGCTGCCGCAGTACCTGCTGGAGTACGCCGAGCTGCTGGAGGCCGCGGGCCGCCCGGCCGACGCGAAGGCGCAGTACGCGGTGCTCGCCGCGCAGCAGCAGCTCTACACGGCGCAGGGGTCGAACGACGACCAGGTGGGCGCGATCGTCGCGGCCGACCACGGCGACGTGGCGGAGGCGCTGCGGCGCGCCCGGGCCGAGTGGGGCAGGCGACAGAGCATCTTCAGCGCCGATGCGCTGGCCTGGGCGCTGCACGCCAACGGGCGCGACGCGGAGGCGTTGGCGTACGCGCAACGCGCTGCGGCGCTCGGGGGCCCCAACGCCACGTACTCCTTCCACCGCGGGATGATCCTCGCCGGGCTCGGCCGCGGCGCCGAGGCCCGTGCGGCCCTGGCCGACGCACTCGCGATCAACCCGCACTTCAACCCGCTGCAGGCGCCGGTCGCCCGCGCCACGATCGCCTCCCTGGAGCCGGGACGATGACCCGAGCAGATCCCCGTTCGGGTGCGTTCCCGGCCGGATGTGGCCGGCAGCGCGCCGAGACGCTGATCACGGGCGGGCGGCGGGCGGGGGTGCTGGTGCTCGCCGTCGGGGCGTTGCTGCTGCTCGCCGCCGGACCGGCGGCGCAGGCCCACCCGCTGGGCAACTTCACCGTCAACCACTACGACGGCCTGACGTTGCACCCCGACCGCATCGACGTCCTCGCGATCCTGGACACCGCGGAGATCCCGACCGTGCAGGAGCGGGCCACCACCGACACGAACGGCGACGGCACCATCTCCGCCGCCGAGGCCGCCGCCCACGCCACCGCCCAGTGCACCGGCATGCTCTCCGCGACGACGGCCGTGGTCGACGGCCGGCCGGCGCCGCTCACCGTGGCGTCGTCGTCCGGCGAGTACCCGCTCGGCAACCAGGGCCTGGCCACCACGCGCGTGACGTGCCGGCTCACCGCGCCCGCCGACCTGTCCGGCCGCGCGACCGTCGCGTTCACCGCCACCTACCAGGCCGACCGCATCGGCTGGCGCGAGATCACCGCCGCCGGGGACGGGCTGCGGATCGAGGCGAGCGACGTGCCCGCGCGGAGCGCGTCGCAGGAGCTGCGCGCGTACCCGGCCGACCTCCTGACCAGCCCGCTGGACCAGCGTTCGGCCCGGGTCTCGGTCGCGCCCGGCAGCGGGTCGACGGCACCGCTGGTGGCGCTGCCCACCACGGGCGTCAGCTGGGTGGACGCGGCGCTGGCCGCGGGGGAGCGGTTCCTGTCCGGGCTCGCGACGACCGCCGACCTCACCCCGGCCGTCGGGGCGCTGGCCGTGCTGATGGCGCTGGTGCTCGGGGCGTCGCACGCGGTGCTGCCCGGGCACGGCAAGACCGTGATGGCCGCGTACCTCGCGGGCAAGCAGGGCACCCGGCGCGACGCGGTGGCGGTCGGCGCGGCCGTCACGCTCACGCACACCGCCGGGGTGCTGGCGTTCGGCCTGCTGGTGTCGGTGCTCGCCGCGTTCGCGCCGGTGGCGGCGATGCGCTGGCTCGGCGTCGCGAGCGGGCTGCTGGTGGCGGCCGTCGGCGTGACACTGCTGCGCACCGCGGTCCGGCGGCGCCGGGAGCAGGCGGACGACCGCGTGCCCGCGCTGGTGGGGGCGACCGGGCACGGCCACGGACACGGCCACGGGCACGGCCACGGGCACGGGCACGGCCACGGGCACGGCCAGACCTGGAGCCGTACAGGCCTGGTCGGCATGGGCATGGCGGGCGGGCTCGTGCCCAGCCCGACCGCCCTGCTGGTGCTGCTCGGCGCCGTCAACCTCGGCCGGACGTGGTTCGGCGTGGCGCTCGTGCTCTGCTACGGCGCGGGGATGGCCGGCACCCTGACGGCCGCGGGCCTGCTACTGGTGTCGGCCCGCGACCGGATCGCGCGGATGGACCGCGCCCGGGCCTGGCAGGAGCGCGGCGGCCGGCTCGTCGCAGCGCTGCCGCTGGCCACGGCCGCGCTCGTGCTCGTCGTCGGGGTCGGGCTCGCGCTGCGCAGCCTGGCCGGTTGAGAGGGGAGATCACATGCGACGTCTCGTCGCGGCGTCCGGGTTGGTGTTGGTGGTCGTCGGGGGGTGCTCGTCCGCGCCCGACCCGGGGCCGGTCTTCGACAACGAGGGTGCCCAGGACGTGGCCTGCATGGTCCACCAGACCACCACCCCGGGCGCGCGCTACACGGCCGCGGAGCTGCGCAACACCGGTGAGGTGCTGGCCCTCATGCGCTACTACACGGCCAACGGGGCCAAGCCCTACTGCGACGCCTCCCCGGCCACCGCGGCGGACCAGGCGTGGGCCCAGGAGTACGTCGACCTCGGCGGCACGGGCGAGATGGTGCCCACCGTCCTGCGCTGAAATTCGTGTGGCGCACCTCCGTGGACGGGTCGTAGGGTGGTCCCACACGTGAGAGGAGGTGGTCCAGCGTTGATCAGCAACAGGACTCGTGAGGTGGCTGTCCGCTAGCACCACGGGACATCTTCCGACCGTTGTGGAGCCGGTGTGGTGCCGGCAAATCCTCGACAGTCACCCGTGTTCCCCGGGCCCGAGCCCGTCCAGCTCGGCTTGCGCATCCGATGGTGCGGCCCGGGGTTCACGCATGTCGGCGCCCGGCGGCGCGCTGCTCCAGCCGCCCCACCACGGCCTCCAGCCGCCCGGCCACCGAGCCGAGGTCGGGCTCCACCGGCAGCAGGTCGGCCACCCGCCGGAAGTGCTCCCGGCAGGCGTCGATCCCCTCGGCCGGGGCGCCGGCCGCGAGCCAGGAACGCAGCGCTAGGTTGTGCCCGGCCACCACGGCCGCGCCGATCACCGCGGCGCGCAGCTCGCCGTCGGGTTCGCCGGCCAGCCGCTCGCGCAGGTGGCGGGTGAACAGCCTGCGGTAGTGGTCCACGCCGGCCGACTCGCGGTCGCGCAGCGCCGGCACCTTGTGGGTCAGGGCGAAGCGGGCGAGCGAGAGCGCGGGGTCGGAGGTGTAGAGGTCGAGCACCTTCTCGCCCGCGCGCAGCACCAGGCTCGCGGTCGGCTCGGCGGCGTGTGCGGTCACGAACACCTCGGCCACGCGGGCGAGCCCGGCCTCGTGGTCGGCCGAGATCGCGTCCTCCTTGCTGCGGAAGTACCGGAAGAAGGTGCGGCGCCCCACCCCCGCGGCGGCGGCGATGTCGTCGACCGTCGTGTCGTCGTAACCGCGCGTGCGGAACAGCTCGACCGCCGCGGCGACCAGGTCGCGGCGCACCTCCGCGCGGCCCTCGACGGACCGGCCGCGCCGGGCGCGAGAAGTGGCTTCCGTCATGGCACGCAGGGTAGCAAGACCCTTGATTAGTGGCACCGAGTGCCGTTACTGTAGGTACATGGATCCTGATTTCGACGCCTACCGGCTCAGCGACGAGCACGAAGCCCTGCGGGAGGCGGTGCGGACCCTCGCGGAGAAGGAGATCGCGCCGTACGCGGCCGAGGTGGACGAGCAGGGCCGCTACCCCGTCGAGGCGCAGCAGGCGCTGGAGAAGGCCGGGTTCGGGGCGGTGATCATCCCCGAGGAGTACGGCGGCCAGGGCGCCGACGAGCTCGCGGGCTGCATCGTCATCGAGGAGGTGGCGCGGGTCTGCGCGTCGTCCTCGCTGATCCCCGCCGTCAACGGGCTGGGCATGACGCCGATCCTGCTGTCGGCCTCCCACGAGCTCAAGCAGCAGGTGTTGCCGTCCATCGCGGCCGGTGAGGCGATGATCAGCTACGCGTTGAGCGAGCGCGAGGCCGGCTCCGACGCCGCCGCGATGAAGACCCGCGCCCGGCGCGACGGCGACACCTGGGTCCTCAACGGCACCAAGTGCTGGATCACCAACGCGGGCGTCTCCACGTGGTACACGGTCATGGCCGTCACCGACCCCGGGAAGGGCGCCAACGGCATCTCCGCCTTCGTGGTCCACAAGGACGACCCGGGCTTCGAGGTGGGTCCCAAGGAGCGCAAGCTCGGCATCAACGGCTCGCCCACCCGCGAGATCTACTTCACCGACTGCACGATCCCCGCCGACCGGATCATCGGCGCGGAGGGCACCGGCTTCAAGACCGCGCTCGCCACGCTGGACCACACCCGGCCGACTATCGGCGCGCAGGCGGTCGGCATCGCGCAGGGCGCCCTGGACGTCGCGATCTCCTACGTCAAGGAGCGCAAGCAGTTCGGCAAGCACCTCGCGGAGTTCCAGGGCCTGCAGTTCATGATCGCCGACATGGCCATGAAGGTGGAGGCGGCGCGCCAGCTCGTCTACGTCGCCACCGCCCGCGCCGAGCGCGGCGAGAAGAACCTGAGCTTCATCTCCAGCGCGGCCAAGTGCCTGGCCAGCGACACGGCCATGAGCGTGACCGTCGACGCCGTGCAGCTCCTGGGCGGCGCCGGCTACACCAAGGACTTCCCGGTGGAGCGCATGATGCGCGACGCGAAGATCACCCAGATCTACGAGGGCACCAACCAGGTGCAGCGCATGGTGATGGCCCGCAGCCTGCTGCGCTGACCCCACCCCCCACCGCGAGTCGACGATCTCGATACGCCGTGTGTGCCGATCAGGCACGATCGCCGCCGTGCTCGATCGGCGATCTCGGCGTGTCCGGAAGGTCGACTCGCGCTGGGTGGGTCAGCTCAGTCGAGCTGTGGTGCGCTCCGACTCGGCCTTGCGGTCGAGGCGGTCGACGTCGGCGTTCGCCACCTGCACCAGGCTCGCGCCGGCGGCCAGCACCGACAGGAGGCCGTCGACCAGGCCGCCGCCCGACCAGTCCAGCGTGGACAGGACGCGGTCGGCCGACGAGAGCCCCAGCTCGGTGGCCCGGGTGCGGGCGTGGGCCAGCACCTCGTCGACCGTCGCACCGTTCAGTGCCGGCGCGTCGCGGGGGACGGGGGCCCACGGCACGAAGTCGTCGCCGTGCAGCCGCACCTCGGTGGCGAAGTCGACCACGCCGGCGGGCAGGCCGGTGAGGCCCTTGCCGAACGCGTCCAGCGACAGCGCCACCACCCCGTTCGCCGGGGCCGCGGCGAGTGCCAGGTCGACCCGGCCGGCGTCGCAGAGCACGAGGTCGGCGTCGGACTCGACGACCTCGGCGCCGCACCACCAGGCCGCCAGCAGCACGGCGGCGGTCTGCCAGTGCGCGGGCAGCAGCACGGCCACGCGGGAGCCCGGCTCGACGTCGCACTCGTCGCGCAGCAGGTTCGCGGCCTTGGCGGCCCAGTTCGCCGTGGTGACGCCGGACAGCTCGATGCGCTCGCCGGTGGCGTCGTCGTAGAAGGTGATCAGCGGGCTCGCGTTGGAACGCTGGGCGTCGAGCAGGGCGGCGGTGAGGGTCACCGGCCCATCCTCGCCGATCCGCGGCAGGGTGCCACTGCTGCGGTGCTCAGTCGATGCACGGCACACCGGCCGCCGTGATCGTCGCGCCCGGCGCGGGGGCGGGCGGGGTGGCGGGCGCCGGGCCCGGCTTCGCGGGCGCCGGGACGACGGAGGTGTCGAAGTCCGAACCGAGCACCACCAGCAGGTGGCCCGGAGTCACCTCGTCGGTGCTGTCGACGGCCATCCCGCCGAGCTGGGCGGCCACCGCCCGCGCGGCCGCGCCGTCGGAGCCGGTGTAGCGCACCACCGACTCCGACGTGGCGTCCTCGTTGTCGACGATGCCGCGCCCGAACCCGAGCCTGCCCAGCGCCGTGGCGACCGTGCCGGCCAGCCCGGCCGTCGCGGAGCCGTTGCGGACGTCCACCACGTACCGCGACGCGATGACGTCGTCGGGCAGGGCGGGCGGGACCGCGGCCGCCGTGCGCCTCGCGGGCGATCCCGCCGCGGCCGCGGCCTCCTGCGCCGCGATGCGCCGGTCGATGAAGTCCTGCACCGCGAACCGGTCCACCAGCACGACGTCGCCGCGCGCGTTGGTCTCCAGCCCCTTCGTCGGGATCGTGACGAACTGCAGGTTGCCGGCCGCGAGGTCGGAGGCCCGCTGGGCGAACGCCAGCACGTCCCAACCCGAGTCGATCACGACCGACCGCTGCGCCACGTCGACCAGGCCGGCGAGCGCGCCGGGATCGGTCAGCGTGCCACCGGCCAGGATCTTGTGGGCGACGGCCGCCAGGAACACCTGCTGGCGGCGGATCCGGGACAGGTCGCCCTCCGGCAGCCCGTGGCGCTGGCGGACGAACGCGAGCGCGTCGGCGCCGGAGATCGTCTGCGGGCCCGCAGGCAGGTTCGCGCCGGAGAGCTCGTCGCGCGCGGGCGCCCGCAGGCACACGTCGACGCCGCCGATGGCCTTCGTCAGGTTGTAGAAGCCGAGCAGGTTGATCTCGGCGTAGTGGTCGATGGTCAGGCCGGTCAGGCCCTCGACCGCGCCGATCAGCGCCTGCCGCCCCTGCTGGCCCGCCTCGGCCTCGATCCGCGCGCGGTCGGTCACCCCGTCGGCCACGAGCTGCTGCTCGGCCAGGGCCTTCGTCGCCGGGTACGCGGCGTTGATCTTGTCGCGGCGGTAGCCGGGGATGTCCACGTAGGAGTCGCGCGGGATCGAGAACGCCACCGCGGCCCCGGCGCCGTCGGGCACGTGCAGGACGATGATCGTGTCGGAGTTGAGCACCCCGGTGTCCGGGCCGCCGTGCAGCGTGTCGAGGACGTCCTGCGGCAGCGGGTTGCCCTGGGCGTCGGTGCGGCTGTCGACGCCGACGAGCAGGATGTTCTGCGGCCCGTCGTTCCCGCCGCCCGCGATGACGTCGGTGGTGGTGATCCCGGCCGTGACGCTGCGGTAGAGCGCCCACGCCGTGCCGTCCACCGCGAGGACGAGCACCGCCACCACGGCCGCCGCGATCCGCAACCGGTGACCGGCCCGGCGGCGGGGCGGCTCGGCGCGCGGCGCGGTCGAGCGGGACAGGGTCGTCGCGCCCACCCGTCCACCTCCGCCCGCTCTGGCCACCGACCCCTAGGGTGCAGCATCGGACGCGGTCACCGAAGTGGCTGGAGGTGCGTGTCGCGGGTGACCGACGTCTCGGGTAGATCGTGACGCAGAGTGAGTAGAGGAGTCGTCGTCGGTGGCCGAGAAGCTGTCGCTGCTGCTGCCCGTCTGGGCCGGTGACCGGCCCGATTTCCTGGCCGACGCGTTCCGGTCGAGCGTGCAGGAGCAAACTCGCCCACCCGACCACGTGGTGATCGTCCGTGACGGGCCGGTGCCGCCGGAGCTGGCCGCGCGGATCGCGGAGCTGGCCGCGGGGAGCCCGGTGCCCGTGGACGTGGTCGAGCTGGAGCGCAACGTCGGCCTCGGCCCGGCGCTGGACGCGGGCCTCGCCGCCTGCCGCCACGACGTCGTCGCGCGGATGGACGCCGACGACATCTGCCTGCCGCACCGCTTCGCCGTGCAGATGCCGATCATCGAATCGGGGTTCGACCTGGTCGGCTCCGGTCTCGTCGAGTTCGACGCCCACGCCGACGACGTCGTCGGCACGCGCACCCCGCCCACCGACGCGGCCGACATCCTCGCCCGGTCGCGCTTCGCCGACCCGTTCAACCACCCGACGGTCGTCTACCGGCGCGAGCTCGTGCAGTCGGTCGGGGGGTACACCGACTTCGCCCTCATGGAGGACTACCTGCTCTGGGCGAAGATGATCGTCGCGGGCGCGCGGGTGGCCAACGTGGCCGAGCCGCTCGTCCGGTACCGGGTGGGGGCGGGGGCCTACGCGCGGCGCGGCGGCCTCGCGCAGCTGCGCGCGGAGCTGGCCGTGCAGCGCCGCTTCCGGCGGCTCGGGTTCACCACGCGCGCGCAGTTCGTCCGCAACGTGGTGGTGCGGGGCGGCTACCGGCTGGTCCCGGAAGTGATCCGCCGAACGGCCTACCGGGCCGTGATCGCCACCTACCGACGGTGAGTGCCGGGACGGCTACTGGCAACATCGGGTGATGGCCGATCCCGAACCCCTCTCGACGGAAGGCCGGGCGCTGCTCGAAGCGGCGCGGCCGTACGACGCCGTGGAGGTGCTGCGCCAGGCCGTCGCCACCGGCGAGCCGTCCGCGCCCGACCTCCTGGTACGGGCCTACCTCGACAGCGGCAACTGGCACGCGGCCGTCGAGTGGCTGGCCCCGCTCGTGGAGCAGGGGCACGTGCGGTTCGCCGGGCGGCTCGGCGTGGCGTACGGGGAGATCGGCGACGACGAGCGCGCCGAGGCCGCGCTGCGGCTCGCGATGGACTCCGGCGAGCTGGCCGCGGCCAACGACCTCGCGATCCTGCTCCGCGACGGCGGCCGGCTCGCCGAGGCCGTCCAGGTGCTGGTGCGGGTGGCCGACGCGGGCGACACGCAGGCGTCGTCGAACCTCGTGTCGCTGCACCTGGAGGCCGGGGACCTGCCCTCCGCGGTGGCCGCGGCGGAGCGGTACCTCGACGAGGCCCGGCCGGACACGATCGTCGCGCTGGCCGACACGCGGAGCCTGCAGTCCAGGTTGGACGAAGCGGAACGGCTCTACCGCCGGGCGGGCGAGCTGGACGCGCTGCGGGCCCACACCGCCTACGGCACCTTCCTGCTCGAGGCCCGCGGTGACGCGATGGGGGCCGAGCGCGAGTTCCGGGAGGCGGAGCGGCACAACGAGCCCGGCTGGGCGTTCACGCTGGGCCGCTTCCTCGTCGACGACGGCCGGGTCGACGAGGCCCGCGGCTACCTGGAGACCGCCGTCGGCTGGGGCGACCGGGAGGCGGCGGAGCTGCTCGCCGAGATCAACGGTGAGGACCCCACCGACGACTGAGGTCGGGCCGGTCGCCCGCCCCGAACCCGGCCACGGCATCATCGGCCGGGAGCCATCCGTTCGGGTAGGTGGCCGGACACGAGGAGAGCCTGTGCTGCACGACGTCGAGGCCGTGGTGCTGGTGGGTGGCAAGGGGACGCGGTTGCGGCCGCTGACCCTCTCGGCACCCAAGCCCATGCTGCCGACCGCCGGGGTGCCGTTCCTGGCGCACCTGCTGTCCCGGATCCACGCGGCGGGCGTCCGCCGCGTCGTGCTCGGCACGTCCTACCTGGCCGAGACGTTCTCCGACGCGTTCGGCGACGGCTCCGCGCTCGGCCTGGAGATCGACTACGTCGTCGAGGACCACCCGCTGGGCACCGGCGGCGGCATCCGCAACGTCGCGAAGCACCTCACCACCGACGACGTGCTGGTGTTCAACGGCGACGTGCTGTGCGGCACCGACCTCGGCGCCGTCGTCGACACGCACCGCCGCACCGAGGCCGACGTCACGCTGCACCTGGTGCGCGTGCAGGACCCCCGGGCGTACGGCTGCGTGCCGACCGACGCGAGCGGGCAGGTGCTGGAGTTCCTGGAGAAGACCGAGGACCCGCCCACCGACCAGATCAACGCCGGGTGCTACGTGTTCCGCCGCTCGGTGATCGACTCCATCCCGGAGGGCCGTCCGGTGTCGGTGGAGCGCGAGACGTTCCCCGGCCTGCTGGCCGCGGGCTCGCGGGTGTCGGGCCATGTCGACAACGCCTACTGGCGTGACATGGGCACCCCGGCCGACCTCGTCCACGGCTCGGCCGACCTGGTGCGCGGCGTCGCCCCGTCGGCGGCGCTGCCGGGGCCCACCGGCGAGGCGCTGCTGCTCGACGGCGCCGAGGTCGCCGAGGGCGCGCTCGTGTTCGGCGGTTCCACCGTCGGGCGCGGGGCGAGGGTCGCGGCAGGGGCCAAGGTCGAGGGTTCGATGCTCTTCGACGGAGCGGTGGTCGCGGAGGGTGCCGTCGTCGAGAACTGCGTGATCGGCGCCGGAGCCCGGGTGGACGAGGGCGCGACGCTGCGGGACACCGTCGTCGGCGACCGCGCGGTGATCGGGGCCCACTGCGAGCTGCGCCGCGGCATCCGGATCTGGCCGGACGTGGTGCTGCCCCCGCACGGGGTGCGCTTCTCGCCTGATGTCTAGGCGTTGCGCGCTCGTGCGCGGCAACAGGTGCTCCGGCACTCCGTACCGCGCACGACCGTGATCCGGGAGTGGCGGCCGGAGTTCCGGGTCGAGATCGGCGGCGTGCTGGCCCCGCTGCGGCGCGGACGGGGCGACCCCACCTGGACCTCCGGGGGGGACGGTGCGGCGATCTGGCGCACCGGCACCACCCCCGACGGCCACGCGACGCTGCGGCTGCACCGCCGCTCCGACGGCACGGTGGTGGCGCAGGCGTGGGGTCCGGGCGCGGAGTGGTCGCTCGACGGCGTGCCCGCCCTCCTCGGCGCCGACGACCGTCCCGAGGAGTTCGTCGCCCATCACCCGTTGATCGCCGACGCGCACCGGCGGATGCCCGACCTGCGTTTCGGGGCGACGCGGCGGGTGTGGGACCAGCTGTTCCCCGCCGTGCTGGAGCAGAAGGTCACCGGCACGGAGGCCCGGCGCTCGTGGCGGGAGCTGTGCCGCCGCTTCGGCGACCCCGCACCGGGCCCGGCCCCCGACGGCATGCGCGTGCCGCCCACCCCCGCGCAGATCAGAGCGGTTCCCGACTGGGAGTGGCACCGCGCCGGCGTCGACAACGCCCGGCGGCGGGCGATCCTGGCCTCCGCGGCCGTCGCGCACCGGCTGGAGGCCGCGGCCGAGCTGGGCGGCACCGACGGCCGCGAGCTGCTCCGGCGCGTCCCCGGGATCGGGGTCTGGACCGCGGCCGAGGTGGCGCAGCGGGCCTGGGGCGACGCCGACGCCGTCAGCTTCGGCGACTTCCACATCCCGACGGTCGTCGGCTGGGCGCTGCTCGGCCGCCCCCTCGACGACGCCGGGCTGCTGGAGGTGCTCGCCCCGTACACGCCGCAGCGGCAGCGGGCGGTGCGCTACGTCGAGTCGTCCGGCTTCCGCCGGCCGCGCTTCGGACCCCGCTTCTCCCCGCGCGACTACCGGGCGATGTGATCACTGCCGCGCAACTCGACGCGGGTCCGCCCGTGCGCCGGGGGGCGCGGCGCGCGATCATGACGTGGAGCGACGGGGGTGGACGGTGGTCCTGGCCTGGGAACAGATCGTGGTGGACGCGCGCGACCCGGTCGCGCTGGGCACCTGGTGGGCGGGTGCGCTCGGCTGGACGGTCGTCAACCCGGACCCGGCCGAGTTCGAGATCCAGCCGCAGCCGGGCACCATGCCGGGCATGATCTTCGCTGGGGTACCCGAGCCGAAGACGGCCCAGAACCGGCTCCACCTCGACTTCCGCCCCGATGACCAGCGGGCGGAGGTGGATCGGCTGCTCGCCCTCGGCGCGACCAGGGTCGACATCGGGCAGGGCCGCGTTCCCTGGGTCGTCCTCGCCGATCCGGAGGGCAACGAGTTCTGCGTGCTCGGCGAGCGGGTGGACCGATGAACGACGAGGCCGTCTTCGCCGCCTCGGCGGTCGAGCGGCGGGCCGTCGCCGACCTGCTCGACGGCCTGGACGAGCGGCAGCTGGCGACGCCGAGCCTGTGCACGGCGTGGGACGTCCGGACGGTGGCCGCGCACCTGGTGGCCGCCGTCGCGCTGACGGGCCGGGACTTCGCCGGCGCGCTGCTCCGCGCCCGCTTCCGACCCCACACGGCCAACGACATCCTCGCGCGCGACGTCGCCCGGCGCCCCGTGGTGGAGCTCGCCGACCTGCTGCGCCGCCACGCCGACAGCAGGTTCGCACCGCCGGTGACCGGTCCACGGGCCCCGCTGACCGACGCGCTCGTGCACGCCGGCGACATGCGGATCCCGCTCGGCCTGCGGTGCTGGTGGGCCGCGTGAGATCCCGCTGAGAGCGGTCGCGTGGAGATCGAACAGCGCTCAGTGCGTTCTCACGCACCTGGTCACCACCGCCCCGACGACGGACGTAGGCTTCCGGGAGTGAAGGTCACCGTGCTGGTCGGGGGCGTCGGCGGCGCCCGGTTCCTCGTCGGGCTCAAGGCGCTGTTGGGGCCGTCGCACCCGATCACCGCCGTCGTCAACGTCGGCGACGACATCTGGCTCCACGGGCTGCGCATCTGCCCCGACCTCGACACCTGCATGTACACGCTCGGCGGCGGCATCGATCCCGAGCGCGGCTGGGGGCACGCCGGCGAGACGTGGGCGGTGCGCGACGAGCTCGCGGCCTACGGCGCCGACCCGGACTGGTTCGGGCTCGGCGACAAGGACACCGCCACCCACCTGGTCCGCACCCGGATGCTGCGTGCCGGATTCCCGCTCTCGGACGTCACGGCGGCGCTGTGCCACCGCTGGCAGCCCGGCGTCACGCTGCTGCCCGCCACCGACGACCGCGTCGAGACCCACGTCGTGGTGGACGATCCGGTGCCGATGCTCGGGCCCGCAAGCGGCCCTTCGGGAAACGGCGAGAAGGCCCAGAAGGCGATCCACTTCCAGGAGTGGTGGATCCGGCACAAGGGCGAGCTGCCGGCGCACCGGTTCGCCGCGATCGGCGCCGACGAGGCGAGCATCCTCCCCGCTGCCCGGGAGGCGATCACCACCGCCGACGCCGTGCTGCTCGCCCCGTCCAACCCGGTGGTGAGCATCGGCGCGCTGCTGGAGGTCCCCGGCGTGCGGGACGCCCTGCGCGCGGCGCCGTCGAAGGTGGTCGGCATGTCGCCCATCGTGGGCGGGCGCCCGCTGCGGGGGATGGCCGACAAGTGCCTCACCGCGATCGGGCTGGAGACCTCGGCCGAGGCCGTCGGTCGCCACTTCGGGGCCCGCAGCGAGGGCGGTCTGCTCGACGGCTGGCTCGTGCACACCGGTGACACGGCCGAGATCCCCGGTGTCGAGGTCCGCGCGGTCCCGCTGCTCATGACCTCCACCGACGCCACCGCCCGGATGGCCCGCGAGGCACTGGACCTCGCCGGTGTCTGAGCCGACCCCCGCGGCGCAGCAGGGTGGCACCGCTGCGGCCGAACCGCAGCAGGGCCACCCTGCTGCGGCAAGCGCGCCCGCGGACCACGCCTCCCCGGACGCCATCA
>CAXTTN010000093.1:15699-20815 GCA_964247105.1 uncultured Pseudonocardia sp. | reverse complement strand
TCAACTGGGGCAACGGGAAGGTGTTCTTCTTCAAGGGGTCCCAGTACGTGCGGTACGACCTGGCCGGCGACAAGGTCGACGACGGCTATCCCCTCTCGATCGGCGACCAGTGGCCCGGCATGCGCGCCGCAGGTTTCGACACCGTCGTCAAGGCGGCCACCTACCTCACCGGTGCCGGGCGCCCGACCCCGCGCACCGCCGACCTCACCGACGAGTTCTTCCGGCTGGTCCGCAGTGCCTGCGCCGAGCTCGGCATCCACCCGGTGCGCCTGCTCATCGTGCTGAACAGCGAGAGCGGCGTGCGGGCGAGCGCGTTGCACCCCGACGGCGTCGCGGCGGGGATCAACCAGTTCGTCAACGACACCCTCGTGGGCCTGGGCTGGACGCAGGGCTGCGCGAAGTTCGCACAGCTCGCGGCGACCGCTCAGGTGCCCTACGTCAAGAAGTACTTCCAGCGCCACGTCGACATGGGCCTGGACTCGGTCGGGCGCGTCTACCAGACCAACTTCCTCCCGGCGACGCTGCAACCCGGTCAGGACAACGACACGGTGCTGGCCGCGCACGGCGGGGTGAACGGGCAGAGCTACGACCAGAACAAGATCCTCGACGTGAACAGCGACGGCCGCATCACCATCGGGGACCTCGAGGCCGCCGCGCTGCGGCAGCGGAGCCAGCCCCGGTGGCAGGAGATCGAAGGGCGTCTCTGACGCAGCAGATCGCCCCTCTCGTCTCGGTCACGAGAGGGGCGATCGCGGGGGGTGGGGTCGGGGTCAGGCGCGGTGGGCGAGCGGGTTGGCGTTCTCGTTGGCCGTCTGCTGCCGGATCGCGGGCGTCACGCACACCAGGTCGGTCGAGCGGGCGACGCGCCAGACGTAGCCGTTGATGCAGGTCTGGGGGCCGTAGGCGCCGTTGGGGTTGACCCGGTAGCGGGCGGCGGCGTTGTCCGAGGCGGCCTGGTTGCGGGACGTGGTGGTGACGCAGACGTGGTCGCCGACGAAGGCGTCGCGCCAGACGTAGCCCGAGGCGCAGGTGTCGGGGCCGTAGGGGAGCGGGACGATGGTCTGGGTGTGCCATCCGCTGCAGCTGGTGCCGAACAGGCCGGAGGTGCAGCCCTGCACGGCGAACCCGACGGTGTAGCCGCGGTCGGCGGCGGCGATGGGGCCGAAAGAGGAGTAGGAGAAGCGGCCGGGGGCGGGCAGGGCGACCCGCTGCTGCGGGTAGCTCTGCACCACGCCGTTGCGGTTCAGGGTCCAGCGGACCTGGAAGAAGTCGGCGTCCTCGTTGCCGTCGTTGATCCGCGCGGTCACCGTCGCGTTCGACGAGGTGTAGGTGAGGCTCCCGCAGGGGCGGTCGAGCGGGCAGAGCCCGGCGGCGTTGGCGGTGCCGGTGAAGCCGATCAGGGCTGCGGCGGCGATGGCGGCACTCCCGACGACGACGGCGGTGCGGGCGATGATGGCCTTGAACATGTGAGGTTCTCCGGGGCTTCGGGGGGCGGTCGGTGCGACCCCTGAAGCGTCGTGGACAGGGGGTGCCGGGCGGGATCTCCGCGGCGGTCGATGATCACCCAGGTCCGGGAACGATCTTCTAACCGTTCGGTGAGCCTCCGCGGCGGAGAACCACCGTGGAGCAGGACGAGGCCGGCGCGCCACGCGGTGCGGCCGTCTGGACCGACGGGAAGATCGCCGTGGTTCCAGCTGGGCCGCCGTGCCGGGTGCGTCAGCCGGCTCGGAGCCGGCCCGCGAGCTCGTGGGCCACGGTGTGGACCGCGGCCGGCGTCGCGCCGCCGACCGCCCGGACGGCGGCCCAGCAGCCCCCGGGCGGGTCGGCGGCCGCCACGTCGGCGATCGCCGGGTCCGTGTCGGCCAGGTACGCGAGGTGCCGCACCGCGTGGGCCGCGACGTGGTGGTCGTGCACGTCGGCCGGCGTGGGCCGCAACGGGTCGCCCGAGCACATCACCGACGGCGCCGTGAGGGCGACCGCGGGCCGGGACGGTTGCGGGTCCGGGACGACGGCGTAGGTGAGGACGACCCGTCCGTCCTGGTAGCGCCACGACGTGGAGTGGCACACGCCGTCCCCGGCCCGGGCCAGGTCGAGGGCGGCGTCGTCGGGGCGTTCGCCCGCGGTGAGGGCCCGGCGGGTGAACCGGTGGTGCAGGACACCGGCCTGCAGCCGGATCAGGACGACCTCCACCTCGACACCCGCCGGGGCCGGGCCCACCTCAGGCCTGCGCCGCGGCGAACCGCTCGGCCGCGTCGGCCCAGTTGACGACGTTCCACCAGGCCGTGACGTAGTCGGGCTTCACGTTCTCGTACTGCAGGTAGAACGCGTGCTCCCACATGTCGAGCATGACGATCGGGGTCAGCCCGATCGGCACGTTCGCCTGCTGGTCCCACAGCTGCAGGATGTGCAGCCGCGCTCCGAGCGGGTCGAACGCCAGCACCCCCCACCCGGACCCCTGGATGGTCGTCGACACCGCGGTGAAGTGGCCCTGGAACGCGTCGAACGATCCGAAGGTGTCGTCGATCGCGGCGGCGAGCTCGCCCGTCGGCCTGCCGCCGCCGTCGGGGGAGAGGTTCTCCCAGAAGAGCGAGTGGTTGACGTGCCCGCCGAGGTTGAAGGCGAGCGCCTTCTCCAGCCCGACGACGGCGCCGAAGTCGCCCGTGTCGCGGGCGGCGGCGAGCTTCTCCAGCGTGTCGTTCAGGCCGTTGACGTAGGTCTGGTGGTGCTTGGAGTGGTGCAGCTCCATGATCTCGGCGGCGATGTGGGGGGCGAGTGCGTCGTAGTCGTAGGGGAGGTCGGGGAGGGAGTAGTCGGCCACGCGGTGCTCCTTGCAGGACGGCGACGTTGTTGCCGTCATCTTGCAACAGCCTAGCTGTGTCGGCAGCACCGGCGGTGCCCTACACTGTTGCCAGGCTCTTGCAGTAAGGGCCTCGGGTGGGTGATCTCTCTGGCAGCTGGACGCCCGCACCCCCGTGGGGCCGTCCGGAGCGATCCGGACGGCCCCACGGTTGCCCTACCTGCTCGGCGCGGCCCTCCTGCTGGCCAGTGCCCCGAGCGCCACGTCGACGGCCAGGAACGCGACCAGGCTGATCCCGAACAGCGGCAGCAGCCAGGCGGCCGCGACGGTGAGCAGGACCAGCCCGAACGTCACGGGCTGGGGCAGGTTCCGCAGGACGCCGCGGTGCGCGAGCGGGGTGAGCCGGGCGTGGCCGTCCCTGGTGGGGCGGCGCTGCCACCACATGCGGTACCCCCAGAACAGCATGGCCAGCAGGCCGAGGGCCATCGCGGTCAGTGCGAGCTGGCTGACCAGCCCGAACAGGCTGCCCATGTGGGCCAGGATGCCGATCCGGGTCAGCTTGGCCAGCACCGGCCAGTCCTGCCACAGGACGGTCTCGGTGATCCGTCCGGTGTAGGGGTCGACAGCGATGGCGTCGCGCTGGACGGGCCAGTCGCTCGCGGCCTCCGCGACCTGCACCGGCGCGTCCGGCGCGGTCGGCAGGGTGATCTTCAACGGCCCGGCGAGGCCCGCCCGGCGAGCGGTGTCGAGGACGGCCTGCGCGCCGACCTTCGGCCCGGTGCCGACCGGGACGGGTTCCGCGGCGAGCTCGGGGGTGGAGCCGTCGACGGCGACGACGAGCGACCGGAACCGCTCGCCCGCGAACTGCGACCAGGTGATTCCGGTGGCGCTGATGAACAGCAGGGCCAGGGACAGCCACACGCCCGTGACGCCGTGCCAGCCCTTCACGCGGCCGCGCCCGGAGCGGGCTCCCAGCGGGGGCGTGAGCGTGGCGACGGCCCGGCGACGGGCCCGGCGGCGCCCGATCCACAGCGCCAGACCGCCGAGCACGAGCACCGGCAGCCAGCTCGCGGCCAGCTCGGAGTAGATCCGGCCGGGGTCCCCGAGCAGCAGGGTGCGGTGCAGCGCGTCCAGCGTGGTCTGCAGGGGCGGGGTGTCGTACCAGGTGTCGAGCGCGCCGCGGACCTCGGCGGTGTACGGGTCGACGTACACGGTCCGTTCGAGGTCGTCGGTCAGGCCGGGCACCGCCAGCACGACGCCGGTGGTCCGGTCCGGGTCCGAGGGCACGGCGAGCGAGCTGGGCGTGCCGTCCGGGTGCGCGGCGAGCGCGGCGGCGACCTGCTCGTCGAGCGGCCGGGGTCCGCCGGTGTGGGGGCCCACGACCAGCTCGTGGCCGTAGACGAGGTCGCCCAGCTGCGGGCTGAACACGTACGCCAGCCCGGTCAGGCAGAGCACGGCGAGGAACGGGGCCACGACCACCCCGGCGTAGAAGTGGATCCGCATGGCGACGGGGCGCAGCATCGCCCACGTCGTCGGCGGGGCTGCGGTCTGCTGTCGGTCGTCGGACGTGGTCGTCACGGGGTGCTCCTGGCGTGTGGGGGTGCGGGCCGCGCGGCGGGCCCTGGGAGGGGGTGGGGAGACGTCAGGCGGCGGCGGGTGGCCCGCGACGGACCACGGCGTGGCGGAGCAGCGCGCTGCTCCGCTGCTCCGGTCCCGCGACCGTCGGGACATCGACCGGGGGCAGGCCCGCGGGGAGTCCGAACAGCGCCAGCAGCACCCGCAACCCGGCGGCCACGGCCGCCGCGGCCCGGCGTGCCGCCACCCACGCCCGCCGCTCGCCGTGGCGCAACCACACGGCGATCACGGCGGCGACGGCGACGTGGCCGTAGACCATCAGCTCGGCGGCCGGCGTCGCGCCGTGCCCGGTGCCGTGCCCGAGCAGGACGTGAACGGCCTGCTGGCCGGCCAGCTGCGCGCCCGCGAGGGCGAGCCAGCCGCGTTCCCGCCCGGTGAGCAGCCAGGCCGGTCCCAGCAGCAGCACCCCGCACACCGCGGCCCACGGCAGCGAGCCGCTCCCGCCGGCGGCGAGGTGCACCAGGCTCCCGGCCGCGGTCATCACACCCGCCAGCACGGCCGCCCGCAGCAGCCGGTGCGGCGGGGTCGGGTCGGCGGGCCGGGGCACGGGGCGGTCAGACCGTCGCGAGGAACATCGCGGCCATCAGGACGTCCATCACGACGTGCGCGGCCCGCGGGGACGTCCGCCGGAGCGCCAGCACCCGGCCCGCCGCCCCGTCGAGCCGCGCTGTCGGCAGCACGCCC
>CAXTTN010000093.1:4076-15689 GCA_964247105.1 uncultured Pseudonocardia sp. | reverse complement strand
CCCGCCGGGCGCTCCACGGGGGCGACGGTGTCGCGCAACCGCCCGGCGGACAGCCAGGCGTGCCAGAGGAAGTAGCCGATCAGCAGCAGCGAGAGCCCGACGCCCACGAGCCCGGCCGGGCCGGGCGACGCGGCGGCGTGGTGCCCCGCCGGGGCCGAGCCAGCGGCGCCCTCGCCCTGGCCGTGGCCGCCGACGTACATGACCACCATGGCCGCGGCCGCCGTGGCCGTGTGTGCGGCCGTGCCGCCACCGGTCCGCAGCCGCACCGCGAGGAACCAGGCGGCCACGACGCCGAACACCGCGCCCCCGACGGGCGCGGGCACCGGGTCGCCGAACGGGGCGAACATGCCGGCCATCCCCAGTGCCATCGCCGCGTGCGCGCCCGCCACACCCCGGTCCTCGGCGCCCACCCACATCCCGTGGACGAGCAGCGCCGCGACAGCCACGCTGATCACGCTCAGCAGCAGGCTCCACCAGATCGGACCGACCACGACGCCTCCAGCACCCGATCCGGTCAAGTCGCGCAACTGTAGGTGAAACGCCCGTTCTGCATCCATACCGCTGGGGGGTAGGAGGCGATCGATCGCGCTCCGCGATCGGTAGTGATGCGTATTCCGGGTTGGACATCGGCTGCCTCAGCGGTCAGGCTCAGCCGGTGCACCCGACGGCGCCCGTTCCGGGGCTCACCCGGCGCCGGGTCATCGACTTCGGCACGGTCCACTCCGCGAGCTGTCCCCCGCGCTAGGTGCCCTTCTCCCTTGCGTGTACGGAAAGACAGGTGGACAGCGTGACCATTGCCGGAGCCGTTCCGGTCATCGCCAGTTGGGACCAGCCGGCGGGCATCGCGCCGCGCGGCACGGTCGTCGTCGTGCCGGGGCGCGGTGAGCACCCGGTCGTCTACGAGCGGTTCGGCCGCCGGATCGCGGCCGACGGGTACCGCGTGCAAGCGGTACCCGATCCGGTGGTGGACGCCGAGCGCGCCGTCCGCCGCATCACGTCGGTGCTCGACGGCGCGCCCGGGCCGGTCGTGCTGGCCGGGTCGGACAGCGGGGCCCTGTTCGCCGCACTCCTCGTCGCCGACGGTGTCCTGCCCGCCGGGCGCGTCGCGGCGCTGGTGCTGGCGGGCCTGCCGACGCTCGACGCCGACCGGGCCGCAGCCGGGTCGGCCCGGCCGGACCGCGAGGAGGAGCTGGAGGTGCGCACCGCCTGCCCGACCCACCAGGCGCGCCTGCGCACCGACGACGCGGTCCGCCTCGGCGAGCTCCGGCGCCCGCTGCCCGCGGAGTGGTTCGCCCGCGCCCGGCCCACGGCCGTCGACGTGCCGGTGCTGGGCCTGCACGGCGCGGCCGACGCGATCAGCCCGCTCGCCGCCGCCCGGGACTGGTACGCGCAGGTCCCGACCGTGCAGCTGGTGAGCATCGAGGGGGGCCGCCACGACGCCCTCAACGACCAGACGCACCGCACGGCGGCCGCGTCGGTCGTGCTGTTCCTGGAGCGGCTGCGCGCGGGCGCGGAGATCGCCCACGACGAGCTCGGGGGCCGGTGATGACGCGGTACGTGGTGATCGGGGCCGGAGCGGTCGGCGCCACCCTCGCGGTCGAGCTGCAGGCGGCGGGGCGCGCGGTGGTGCTCGTCGCGCGCGGCGCCCAGCTGGCGCGGCTGCGGGCGGCGGGGCTGCGCTTCGTCACCCCGGACCGGACGCGCGTCGTCGAGCTGCCGGTGGTCGGCGGGCCCGACGAGCTGGAGCTGCGCGCCGACGACGTCCTCGTGCTGGCGACGAAGGCACAGGACGCGGAGGCGGCGCTCGCAGCCTGGGCGTGGCGCCCGGTCGAGCGGCTCGACGGCACCACCGGCGCCGCGGCCACGACCCTGCCCGTGCTGACCCTCCAGAACGGCCTCGACACCGAACGGGTGGCGCTGCGCCGCTTCGCGACGGTGCTGGGCGCGGCGATCTGGTCGCCCGCCGTGTTCGTGACGCCCGGTGAGGTCGTGCTGCCCACCGGCCCGGTGGCCGGGGTGCTGTGGCTCGGCCGCTACCCCGCGGGCACCGACCCCCGCACCGCCGAGATCGCCGACGACCTGCGGGCGGCGCGGCACCTCGTCGAGGTCGTGCCCGACGTGCGCCGCTGGAAGGCCGCCAAGCTGCTGCCGATCCTCACCAACGCCCTCGACGCGCTGTACCGCCCGAGCCCGCTGCGCGACCGGGCCGCCGCGCTGCTGCGCGAGGAGGCGCTCGCCGTGTACGCGGCGGCGGGGGAGGACCCGGCCGACGTCGGTGCGGAGTCCGCACTGGACCTGGCGGCGTTCCGCACGCTCCCGGTGCCCGGCCGCGGCGGCACCGGCCGCTCCACCTGGCAGAGCCTCGCGCGGGGCGCGTCACCGGAATCGGATTTCCTCAACGGCGAGATCGTGCTGCTGGGCCGCCTGCACGGGGTCGCGACGCCCCGCAACGCCGCCGCGCTCGCGCGCGTCCACCGGGCCGTCGCCGACGCCGTCGCACCGGGCTCGCTCGGCGACGACGACCTGCGTGCGACCCTGCCCGAGCTGGATGTGCTCGTCGACGTCGCGGAGCTCCGCTCGACCCCCGAACCGCCGGTGCTGCTCGACGTGCGCTGGGCGCTGGGCGACCCGCACGGCCACGACCACTACCGCGAGGCCCACGTGCCCGGCGCGGTCTACGTCGACCTCGGCACCGAGCTCGCCGCGCCACCGGTGCCCGAGCATGGCCGCCACCCGCTGCCCGCCGTCGCGGACCTGCAGGCCGCCGCGCGGCGCTGGGGGATCACCGCCGACCGCCCGGTCGTGGTCTACGACGACAACGGCGGCCTGGCCGCGGCGCGGGCCTGGTGGCTGCTGCGCTGGGCCGGGATCGCCGACGTCCGGCTGCTCGACGGCGGGCTGGGCGCGTGGCGGGCCGCCGGGTACCCCGTCGAGACCGGCGATCCGGCCCCGCCCGCTCCCGGCGACGTGGTGCTGGGCTCCGGCCACCTCCCCGTCCTCGACGCCGACGAGGCCGCCGCGCTGGCGCACACCGGCGCGCTGCTCGACGCCCGCGCCGCCGAGCGCTACCGCGGCGAGGTCGAGCCCGTCGACCCGCGGGCCGGGCACGTTCCCGGCGCGCTCAGCTTCCCGACCGCCGGGAACCTGGACGGCAACGGCCGCTTCCGGTCCGCGGGTGAGCTGGCGGAGCGGTTCGCGGCCGTGGGGGAGCGGGCGGTCGGCGTCTACTGCGGGTCCGGGGTGACCGCGGCGCACGAGATCGCGGCGCTGGCCGTCGCGGGGATCGACGCGGCGCTCTACCCCGGGTCGTGGTCGGCGTGGTCGTCGGACCCGTCCCGGCCGGTCGCCGTGGGTGACTAGAGCCGGTCCCGGCCCGGGACCAGCACGGTGCCGAGCGTTGCGGCCGCGGTGGACATCAGCCGCGGGTCGGCGCCCGTCCGCGCCCTCAGGTGAAGACGTTCGGGCGGCACCGGCGGCAGGTCGTCGCGGCGTTCGAGCCCCTCGGGCGGCCCCCCGGAACCGGCCACCAGCACGATCCCGAGCCCGGCCCGCGCGGCGTTGAGCACGCCGGCGAGATACGCGGTCTCGCCGACCACGGTCGTCGGCAACCCGTTGTCCGCCAACGTCTCCAGGGCGCGGCGCCGGATGGTGCACGGGCTGTCGATCACCACGAGCGGGATGGGGGAACCCTTCGGCGGGCGACGCCACCCCGGCGCGGCGTACCAGGTCAGGGGCAGCGACCCGGCGAACACGCTGTCGGTGCCGCGGACGGTGCCGATGTACATCGCGAGATCGAGGGTGCCGCGCTCGATCGCGTCGTTGAGCCGGTCGCTGCGGTCGAGGCGGAACCGCACGGCCGAGGTCGGGAACACGTCCCGCAGCGCCCCGGTGACGAGCCCCAGCAGCTCGTCCGCGGCGTGCTCGGTGGTGCCCAGCACGATGGACTCGCGATCGTCGCCGACGCCGATGCGGCGCAGCGCCTCGTCGTGCGCCGCCAGGATCCGCCGCGCCTCGCTCACCAGCGCCTCGCCCTCGGGGGTGAACCGGCTGCTGCGGCCGACCTTCTCCACGAGCGGCCTGCCGATCGTCTTCTCCAGGCGGCGCACGTGCTGGCTGACCGCGGACTGGGACATGAGCAGGTGCTCGGCGGCGCGGTGGAAGCCCCCACAGTCCGCCACGCCGACGAGGCTGCGCAGCGCGACGATGTCGAGAACGGCCGAGGGGGCGGGCATGAGACAGAGGCTACCTCGACCGATCGTGTCTGCTGATCAATTGTGATGAGGACGCACAGCGACCCACCGATCCAGCGACCACCGATCGCGGAACCGGATCGATACCGATCCCGATTCGTCGTTGGACCTCACCCCGGGTCGTCGGCTTGACTACCTCCGTGTACCGAGCGACGTCCCGGAGCCAGGCGGTCCTCCGCCGCGCCGCCGCGACGTCACCGTGCGTGCCCTCCGCGGGTTCCGGCGGGGGATTCACGCAGCGCCGGGTGATCGACCACGGCACGGTCCACTCCGCCGGCTGTCGCTGCCGCTGACGACCTCGATCCCGCCCGGCCGTCCCCGCCTCCTCTGAGCGCGGAGGGACCGGCGGGCCTGCGTCGCGTGCCCGCCCGGCCCGGGGCAGGCGCGCGTGCCTGTTCCTGCTCCGCCCTCCCGTCAGGAGATCCACCATGACCTCGTCCTCCCTCGACCGGCCGATCCCGCCGACCGCGGCCCGCAGGGTCGAGTTCATCAGCCTCACGCACCTCAACCCGTCGACGGAGCTCGCGCCGGTGGCCGGCCGGGGCATCGACATCGGCTACTTCCGCCGGTACGTCCGGGCGCTGGAGGACAACGGGTACGACTACACGTTGCTGCCCTACGGGTCGAACACCGCCGACTCGTTCGTGATCGCCTCCGCGGTCGGGCAGCTGACCGAGCACCTGCGCCCGATCGTGGCGGTCCGGCCGAACACGGCGTTCCCGCTGGTCGTGGCGCAGCAGCTGGCCACGCTGGACCAGCTGACCGAGGGCCGGGCGGTCGTCCACCTGATCACCGGCGGCAACGACGCGGAGCAGGCGCGGCAGGGCGACTACCTGCCCAAGGACCGCCGCTACGCCCGCACGTCGGAGTTCGTGGACCTGCTCCGGCGCGCCTGGACCGAGCCGGCGCCGTTCGGCCACGCGGGCGAGTTCTACCGGTTCGACGACTTCGGCCCCGGCTTCCGCCCCCACGGCGACACCATCCCGATCTCGATCGGCGGGCAGTCCGACGAGGCCTTCGACATCGGCGGCGCGAAGGGCGACGTGTTCAGCTTCTGGGGCGAGCCGCTCGCCGACATCCGCGCGCAGATCGACCGGGTGCACGCGATCGCGGCCGCGGCGGGCCGGGTCGACCGGCCCCGCATCTGGGTCACCTTCCGGCCGATCATCGCCCGCACCGAGGAGGCGGCCTGGAGCAAGGCCTACGACTACGCCGAGCGGGTCGGGCGGAACTTCACGCAGAACCCGTACGCGAAGCGGTTCGCCGGCACCGGGACACCGCAGAACGTCGGCTCCCAGCGGGCGCTGGAGTTCGCCGCCCGCGCCGAGGTCTACGACCGGGCCCTGTGGACCCGCACCGCGGCCGCCACCAACGCCGCAGGCGCGTCCACCGCGCTCGTCGGCACCCCGGAGACGGTCGCCGCCGCGATCCTGGACTACGTCGACCTGGGCGCCGACCTGGTCTCGATCCGCGGCTACGACACCCTCGCCGACGCCGAGGACTACGGCCGCCACGTGCTCCCGCTGGTGCGCCAGGAGCTGGCCCACCGTGAGTCCACCGGGCAGCGGGGGACGCTGCAGGACGAGCACCCGGGCGCGTTCGCCCCCGGCTTCGACGCCGACGCGCTGGCCGGTGTGCGGTGACCTCCCTGCTCCCCGCGCTCACCCGCCCGGACCTGTCGGACGAAGGCCTCGCCGCCGTCACCGCCGAGGTCGCCGCGACCGCCGCGGAGTACGACCGGTCCGGCGCGATCCCGGCCGCGGGCATCGCGGCGGCGCACCGGGCCGGGCTGCTCACCGCCACGGTCGCCGAGCGCTTCGGCGGCCCCGCCGTGGGCCTGGTCGACACCGCGCGGATCCTGATCGCGCTCGGCGAGGGGGACGCGTCGGTCGCGCTGCTCGTGGCGAACACGCTCGCCACCCACCAGGGCCAGGCCGCCGCCGGGCACTGGCCCGAGGCCGCCTACGCCGACCTGCTGCGGCGCAGCGCCGAGGCGCCCGCGCTCGTCAACGCGATCCGGGCGGAGCCGGAGCTGGGCGCACCCGCCCGCGGCGGCCTGCCCACGACGACGGCCCGGCGCACTCCCGGGGGCTGGTCGCTGTCGGGCCACAAGTCCTACGCCACCGGCGGGACGGCGCTGGCCTACCACGTCGTGTGGGTGGTGGCCGACGAGCCGGACGGCGACCCCGACCGGCCGCGGGTCGGCCACCTCGTCGTCCCCGCGGACGCGCCCGGCATCACCTGGATCGACACCTGGGACCACCTCGGGCTGCGCGCCTCCAACACCCACGACGTCGTCTACGACGCGGTGGCCCTGCCGCCCGACGCGTTCGTCGAGATCCCGCGCGTCGACGGCGTCTACCGCGACCCCGCGGCCGCGTCGGGCGTCGGCAGCTTCGGGCACCCGGCGCTCTACGTCGGGGTCGCCCGCGCGGCCCGCGCCGCGTTCGTCCGCTACGCCCGGGAACGGGTCCCGACCGCGCTCGGGCGCCCGATCGCCGAGACCGAGCGCATCCAGACCGTCGCCGGTGAGATCGACGCGCAGATCGCCCAGGCCGAGACGCTGCTGTTCGGGGCGCTGCTGCGCGCGCAGGCGGGCGACACCGCGTACCTGCCGCAGCTCTCGCTGCTCAAGGTGCAGATCGCCCGCTCCGCGATCGCCGCGGTCCAGACCGCCGTGGCCGCTCTGGGCAACGCGAGCCTCACCCGCCACGAGCCCTTCGAGCGGCACCTGCGCGACGTCCTGTGCGTGCGCGTCCACCCGCCACAGGAGGACGCCGCGCTGCTCGCCGCCGGCCGCCGCCTGCTCGGCCCCTGATCCTGCTCGTCCCCGAAGAGAAGAGAACCCTGCCCATGAACACGTCCCGCACGGCGCCCCGCGTGCCTCGTGCCCGGCGCGCGATCGCAGCCGTGGCCGGCATCCTCGCCGCCGCCCTCCTCGCGTCCGCCTGCGGTTCGGGCACGGCCGCGCAGTCCGCCGCGTCGGGCACCCCTCGCGACGGCGGCAGCATCACGTTCCTCATCGACTCCCTCGGCGACACCTGGATCCCGAACAACAGCGCGATCTCCAGCTTCCAGGGCCACATCTGGGGGCACGTCACCGACAAGCTCGTCTACGTCGACGACAAGGGTGCGGTCTCCCCGTGGATCGCCGAGAAGTGGGACCAGAACGCGGACGCCACGGAGTTCACGCTGCACCTGCGCCCGGGCGTCACGTTCTCCGACGGCACGCCGCTCGACGCCGCCGCCGTGGTCGCCAACCTCGACATCTGGTCGAAGGGCGACCCCAAGCGCGGCATCACCCCGATCGGGCTGTTCCCGAAGACCTACAAGAGCGCGCAGGCCGTCGACGCCGCCACCGTCACGGTCGACTTCACCGCCCCGACGCTCGGCTTCATCCCGACCCTGGGCTACCACGGCTCGATCCTGATCTCGCCGAAGTCCCTCGCGCTGCCCGCCGACCAGCAGGCCGACCTGTCCCAGGACATCGGGAGCGGCCCGTACGTCGTCGAGTCCTGGAAGGACGACGACAGCGTCGTCCTGAAGAAGCGGCCCGACTACAACTGGGCCCCGGCCGCGCTGGACCACCAGGGCCCGGCGCGGATCGACACCATCACCTACAAGCAGGTCTCCGAGCAACAGGTGCGCACCTCGTCGATCCTGTCCAACCAGGCCGACGTCGCCTACAACCCCTCGCCGAAGGAGCTCGCGACCTTCAAGGAGCAGGGCTTCGCGGTCGCGGCGCCGCGCTACCTCGGCTTCGTCAACGGGTACGCGATCAACACCAAGGTCGCGCCCTACGACGACACCCGCGTGCGGCAGGCGTTGCAGTACGGGATCAACCGCGCCGAGATCCTCACGACCGTCTACACCGACGACTGGCTGCCCGCGACGTCGTTCATCCAGAGCAACGTGCCGGGCGCCACCGACCACAGCGCGGCGTTCGCGTTCGACGCCGCCAAGGCGGAGTCGCTGCTCGACCAGGCGGGCTGGGCCGAGGGCGCGGACGGGATCCGCACGAAGGACGGCAAGCCGCTGTCGCTGACGCTGTACCCGAACCCCTACCTCGCCACCTCCAAGGCGGTCGACGAGCTCGTCGCACAGCAGCTGGGCAAGATCGGCTTCAAGGTGGACCTCCAGGCGTTCGACGTCGTCACCTACGGGCAGCGGGTCAAGGTCGACGGCCCCGCGGTGCCGGCCTACGAGGTCACCCGCAGCTTCATCGACGCGGGCACGGTCGGCGGCGTCCTCACCGACCTGAACAAGGGCGAGAACTGGTTCAACCTCGGCCAGAGCGACACCAAGCTCGTCCAGCTCGCGACCGGGATCGCCGGCGCCAGCGACCCCAAGGCCCGCGACGCGCAGCTCGACGAGCTGCAGGGCTACGTGCTCGACCAGGGCTACTTCGTGCCGCTCACCCAGATCGTGCAGCGCCTCTACCTGATCTCGCCCAAGGTGCACGGCGTGACCTACAACGGCGTCGCCTACGCCAACTTCTACACCGCCTGGATCGATGGCTGACGCGGCCGGCTACGTCACCTACGCGCTCCGCCGCACCGCGCAGGCGGTGGTCGTGGTCCTCCTGGCGTACGTGCTCACCTTCGTGGTGATCAGCGTGCTGCCGGGGGACCCGGTCACCACCACCCTGCGCAACCCGCAGAACGGCTTCACCGAGGAGCAGATCGCCCGCATCGTCTCCTACTACGGCCTCGACCAGCCGGTGCCGGTGCAGCTGTGGCACTCGCTGTCCCGGTTCCTGCTCGGGGACCTCGGGGTGTCGCTGCGGTCGAACCTGCCGGTCTCGCGGCTCATCGCCGAGGTGGTGCCCTCGACGCTCGTGCTCGCGGGCTCGGCGCTGGCCATCGCGGTGGTGCTGGCCTTCGGCATCGCGTTCGGCGCGCAGTACCTGCCGAGGCCGTTCGGGCCGGCGCTGCGCGCGTTCCCGTCGTTGTTCCTGTCGGTGCCGACCTTCCTGATCGGCCTGTTGCTGATCCAGGTGTTCTCGTTCCGGCTCGGCCTGTTCAAGGTGATCGACTCCGACGGCGGGCTCGCGACGTTCTTCGCGGCGCTCACGCTCGGCGTCTTCGTCTCGGCGCAGATCGCCGAGGTGCTCATCGCCAACCTCGACCACGAGGCACGTCAGGAGTACGCCGGGGTGGCCCGCTCCCGCGGGCTGGGCCGGCTGCGGCTGCTCGTGGCGCACCTGCTCAAGCCGTCGTCGCTGCCGGTGGTGACGGTGGTCGCGCTCATGGTCGGCGAGGTGCTCGGCGGCTCGGTCATCACCGAGGCGATCTTCGGCCGGACCGGGGTGGGCAGCCTCGTGCAGCGCTCGGTCTCGACCCAGGACCTGCCGACGCTGCAGGCCGTCGTCACCCTCGCCGCCATCGTCTTCGTCCTGGTCAACCTCGCCGCCGACCTCGTCTACCCGCTGCTCGACCCGCGGGTGGAGCTGGTCGGCGAGCGGCCCGAGGTGGCAGTGCGATGACCCTCGCCTCCGTCACCCGCACCGACGCGACGCGCCGCCGCCCGGCCCGCCGCGTCCCGCCCGCCGTCCTGCTGTCGTTCGCGGCCCTGGTGGTGGTCGTGGCCTGGTCGGTCGCGCCGGGGCTGTTCACCGGCCAGGACCCGGTGAACGGGGTCCCGGCCGAGCTCTTCCGGCCGCCGAGCGCCGCCCACTGGTTCGGCACCGACCAGCTCGGCCGCGACCTGTTCTCCCGCGTCGTGCACGGCACGGCCTCCTCGGTGACCAGCGCGCTGGTGGCCGTCGGGATCGGGCTCGTCGTGGGCGGGCTGATCGGCCTGCTCGCCGGCTTCCTCGGCGGCCTCGTCGACACGACGCTGGCCCGCTTCGTCGACGTGCTGCTGGCCATCCCGAGCTTCCTGATGGCGGTCGTGGTGGTCAGCGCCCTGGGCTTCCAGACCATCAACGCCGCGGTCGCGACCGGCGTCTCGGCCGTCGCCGTGTTCGCCAGGGTCATGCGCTCGGAGGTGCTCAAGACGCGCAGCTCCGTCTTCGTCGAGGCCGCGCAGCTGCTCGGCGGCTCGCGGCTGTACGTGCTGCTCGCGCACGTGCTGCCCAACGCGTCGCGCTCGGTGCTGCAGCTCTCGGTCCTCCAGTTCGGACTGTCCATCCTGACGATCGCGAGCCTGGCCTTCCTCGGCTACGGCGACCCGCCGCCCGCGTCGGACTGGGGCCTGCTCGTGTCCATCGGCAAGGACTACCCGCTCGCCCCGTGGCTGGTCTGGGCCCCGGCGCTCGTCACGATCCTCACCGTCCTCTCCCTGAACAGGATCAGCCGATGGCTCCGCAAGACCGACTGACGACGACGTTGAGCCGCGCGCCCGCCGTGGTTCCCGTCGCGGCCCCGCTGCTGCGCGTCGAGGGCCTCTCGGTCTCCTACGGGCGCGACGAGGTGGTGTCGGGGGTCGGCTTCACCGTGGACGCCGGCGCGAGCCTGGCGCTCATCGGCGAGTCCGGGTCGGGCAAGTCGACGATCGCCCGTGCCGTGCTGCGGCTGCTCCCGGCCGGTGTCGGGCGGGCCACGGGCCGCGTCGAGATCGAGGGGCAGGAGGTGCTCGGGCTGCCCGAGCGGCAGTTCCGGCCGCTGCGCGGCCGCACCCTCGGCTTCGTGCCGCAGGACCCGGGCAACGCGCTCAACCCGGTGCGGACGATCGGGGTGCAGGCGCGCGAGGCGGCCCGGCTGGTCGACGGGCTCGACGCGGGGCAGCGAACCGAGCTCGTGCTCGAGACGTTCGCCCAGGTCGGGCTCACCGAGCCGCGTCGCGCGTTCGACGCCTACCCGCACGAGCTGTCGGGCGGCATGCTGCAGCGCGTCCTGATCGGGCTCGCCGTGCTGCCCCGACCGGCGCTGCTCGTCGCCGACGAGCCGACCTCCGCCCTGGACGTGACCATCCAGAAGCGGATCCTGGACCTGCTCTCCGGGCTGCGCGAGAGCCTGGGCATCAGCCTGCTGCTCATCACGCACGACCTCGCGATCGCCGCCGAGCGCGCCGAGAGCCTGCTCGTGCTGAAGGACGGCGTCGTGCAGGAGGCGGGCCCCACCGCGGCGGTCTTCGCCCGGCCGACCTCGGCGTACGCGCGACAGCTGCACGCCGACGTCCCGGCCCTGAACCCCGACCGCTACGCCGAGCTGCGCGCCGTCGGGGCGTCCCGGGCGGCGGGCCCGGCCAGGATCGAGGTCAGCGGCGTCACCAAGACCTTCGGGACCGGCGCGGACCGGCTCACGGCGGTCGACGACGTGTCGTTCGCCGTGCCCACCGGCACCACCCACGCGCTCGTCGGGGAGTCCGGCTCGGGCAAGACGACCGCGATCCGCCTGCTCCTGGGGATGCTCAAGCCCAC
>CAXTTN010000093.1:0-4066 GCA_964247105.1 uncultured Pseudonocardia sp. | reverse complement strand
GGCCGGATCGTGGTGGCGGGGGAGGAGCAGGGCCGGGTACCGCTCCGCGAGGTGTACCGCCACCTGCAGCTCGTCTACCAGAACCCGTTCACCTCGCTCGACCCGACGTGGCGCGTCGAGCGCCTGGTGCGCGAGCCGCTGGACCGGTTCGCGGTCGGCGACAAGCGCGAGCGCGGCGAGCTGGTGCGCGCGGCGCTGGCCTCGGTCGGCCTCGGCGACACCCTGCTCGACCGCAGGCCGTCGGCGCTCTCGGGCGGGCAGCGGCAGCGGGTGGCGATCGCCCGCGCGCTGGTGGTGCGGCCCGACGTGATCGTGCTCGACGAGCCCACGTCCGCGCTGGACGTCAGCGTGCAGGCCGACATCGTCGACGTGCTGCTGCGGCTGCAGGCCGAGCTGGGGCTGACGTACGTGTTCGTCTCCCACGACCTGTCGCTGGTGCGGCAGCTCGCCCACACGGTCTCGGTGATGCAGCGCGGCCGGATCGTCGAGCACGGCACCGTGGCGCAGCTCTTCGACGACCCGCGGGAGGAGTACACGCGCACGCTCCTGGACTCCATCCCGGTGGGGAGCGCCGCGGCATGACCACGGTGGTGCGCACCCGATCCCTGGGGTTCAACACCCGCGTGTCGTTCGCCGACGACCCGGGCCAGGGCCTGCGCGACGGCATCGCGCTGTACCGGGCGGCCGAGGAGCTCGGCTACCAGTCGGGGTGGGCCTACCAGCGCCACTTCGACCACTACCTGTCCTCACCGCTGCCGTTCTTCTCCGCGGTGGGGCAGCACACCGAGCGGATCCGGCTCGGCTCGGCCGTGATCCCGATGCGCTACCAGGACCCGATCCTGCTCGCCGAGGCCGCGGGCACCACCGACCTGCTCGTCGGCGGGCGGCTGCAGCTGGCGCTGTCCACCGGGTCGACCGCCGCGTGGGACCCCGTCTTCGGCGCCGTCGACACCGACCCGCGGACGGAGGCGCAACGCCGGCTGCGCCGGTTCCTCGCGGCCGTGGGCGGCGAGGTCCTGCACACCGTGGACGGCCCCGGCCAGGGCGCGCCGGTGGGCACGGAACTGCGGGTGACCCCGCACAGCCCCGGCCTGCGCAGCCGCATCCGGGTGGGCTCGGCGAGCATCGGTTCGGCGGTCGTCGCGGCGGAGCTGGGCCTGGGCCTGATCACCGGCACCGTGCTGCACGACCTCGGCCCCGGCGAATCGTTCCCGCAGTACCAGGCACGCGTGATCGACGCCTACCGCAGCACGTGGCGCGCGGTCCAGGGCACCGACCCGCCGCCGGTCGCGGTCGCGGCGTCGATCCTGCCCGGCACGACGCCGCAGCTACGGGCCAGGTACGCCGCCTACGACCACGAGCGGCGCACCCAGGGGATGGCGGCCTCCCGCCCGCGGGGGGCGCTCGAACCGGTGGTCGCGGCCGCCCTGCCCGCGGGGATGGCGATCAGCCCGGTCCTCCACGGCACCCCCGACGAGGTGACCGCGGCGGTGCTGGCCGACCCCGGCCTCACCGCCGCCGACGAGATCGTGCTCTTCCTGCCGCCCGCGTTCGACCTGGACGCCGACGTGCGGCTGATCACCGACCTGTCCACCACCGTCGCCCCGGCGCTGGGGTGGTCGCCGGGCTGAGAGCGGCGGGTCGATGTGGGCGGAACTCGCCCGGAGGCCGCCCACCTCGGCACCGGTCGCGATCGGCCGACCGCAACGCCGGCCGCGGTTGCAGGCATGTACAGGTGTGACCGTCACGAGCAGCCCCGGCCGTCCCGGAACGGTGGGCCCCGAGTCGGGCGACTTCCATCGTCTCTTCGACGAGAACTACGTCGACCTCCATCGCTATCTCGCCCGGCGGCTGGGCGGCCACGCGGGCGAGGATCTCGCCTCGGAGACGTTCCTGGTCGCCCTCCGGGAGTGGCCGCGGTTCGACCACCAACCTGATGCGCCACCACGTCCGTGACGAGACCCGTGGCTACCGGGCCTACGCGCGTGCGGGCGCGCACACGGAGCCGGTCGACTCGCCCGAGGGGCAGGTCATCGGCCGGGTCGACGCCCAGAACCGGGCGCGCGCGCTGGCCCACGTCCTCGCAGCGCTGAAGCCGCAGGACCGTGACCTGCTCCTGCTCAGCTCGTGGGCGGGGCTGAGCCACGCGGAGATCGCGGAGGCGACCGGGCTGGGGGCGCCCGCCGTCCGCCTCCGTTTGCACCGTGCGCGAGCGCGGATCAAGGCGCAGGCGCCCGCCGTGGCGCTCGACGACGAGGGGTGAGCAGAGATGGACGTGTGGACCGACGACGAGCTCGACGCGACGCTGGGCGCGTTCCGCTCGGATGTGGACGTGCGGGTGGAGCAGCGGTGGCGGGTGAGGCAGCGGATCTCCGCCGAGCTCGAACGCCCCCTCGACAGTGGCTCCGCGGCGCCGACCGGGCGCCACGGGGCGGCCCGTCCGTTCGGCCGCGGGCGGGCGAGGCGCTCCGTCACGCCGTGGTTGGCTGCCGCCGCTGCCGCCGGGGTGGTGCTCGCCGGCGGGATCATCGCGTCCGGGCCGGTGATGTCACCGGTCCTCGGCGCGGTGCTCGGGTCGTCCTCGGCCGTGCCGGCCTCCGGTGGGCCCGACGCCGAACCCCGGCCCGGTCAGTTTCACTACGTCGAGTACCACCGGTGGGCTTTCACGAACTGGAACGACGCACCGGACCGGCAGGGCGACCTGTCGTTCCTGCAGGAGACGATCGAGCGGCTGTGGGTACCGGCTGATCTCGGCGGGACCTGGCGAGCCGACATCATCGTGACGGGGAACCACACGTGGGTGCGGGGCAGCGAGCAACGCCTGGATGCGCTGGACGCCACGTCACCGACGTTCGCCCGGAACGTGCGCGCGGACCTGGCGCCGTCCACGCGGACGGTGGTCTCCCCGGGCGGTAGGGATATCGCCCCGCCGGACACCCCTCGGGGCTCCTGGCAACTGCCCGACGCGCCGTTCCTCAGCGAGCTGCCGCGCGACCCGCGGCAGTTGCTCGACCGGCTCACCCACGACGTTGCCATCGCGCGCGGTGTGGATCGGCCCGCACCGGCGGACCTGGTCGTCGGCGCGTCGAACCTGCTCATGAGCGGTGTCGCGCCACACGACCTGCGCGCCGCCCTGTTCGCAGCGCTGAAGCTGCTGCCCGGCGTGACCGTCACGGAGCGGTTCGCCGCTCGCGACGGGCGGGTCGGCACCGCGGTGGGCGTCGTGAGCCCCGACCGCGGGCGGACCACGCTGATCATGGAGCCGGAGACCGCACAGCTCATCGGCATCAGGACGACCGCGCCGGACGGATCGGTGAACGGTGAGATCGAGATGACGGCGGTCGGGATCGTCGACTCGTCGGGGGCCAGACCGAACGGCTGAACCCGCTCCGGCGCACGGCCGTGGCCGGCACCGCTGCTCCACCCACCATCGAGAGGATGTCCTCGTGTCTCGCACCTCCCCGGATCACCCGGCAGAGCGGCCGTCCGGAGCACCTGCGGCCGCGGCCGCTGTCCTCCTCTTCCAGGCGGTCCTCGTGGGCGCCGACATCGCGGTGGCGGGCACGGGCGTGGCTGCGAACCCGGGGGTGTCGAGCCGGCGGATGTCGAGCCGACGGAGGTCACCGTGGAAGGTGATCGCCGCCGTCCGTGCCTGGTGGTGGGCGGTCCGCCGGTTCCCGACCGACGACGAGGTCCTGGACGAGAAGTCGTGAGGGGTCGCTGCGGAGCAGCGTGTCGGTGATCAGACGCGTGTGAGGACCGGGACGACGACTCCCCGGCTCGCCACCTCGTGCCCGACGCGACGCACCGGTCGAGGGGGCGGAACGCCTCGCCTCGCCGGAAGCCCGTCGGGCCGGCAGTTCGCGTTCCGCGGAACGAGGCCCGCTTCGCCCGGCGCCCGGTCGGACCGGCGAGTTCGCGTTCCGCGGAACGCTGCCCGGAAAATGTCGGTGCCCCGCGCGACACTGGGTCGAACACCAGTTCGATCACCCGGAGAACCTGCCATGACCGCCACCCTCACCGACCCCACCCTCACCGACCCCACCCTCACCGACCCCACCCTCAC
>CAXTTN010000092.1:6264-20940 GCA_964247105.1 uncultured Pseudonocardia sp. | reverse complement strand
TCTGGGCCCGCGCCCTGCGCCTGGCCGACGGCCCCGACGAGGTCCACCTGCGCACCGTCGCGAGGCAGGAGCTGGGCCGCCACAACTGACCCGCCCCACCCCCGCGCGCGAGTCGACCTTTTCGACACGGAGAGTTGACCGTTCGAGCACGTGCGGGATCGGTCGACTCACCGTGCTCAATCGGTCGACTCGCGGGGTGGGGGCTCACCTTTCGGCGAGCCACCGGGCGGCTGGCGAGCAGCATCTGCGGGGACATCAGCTGATCGGTTCCGCGTGTGCGGAGACGCACATCTGCGCTGGTCCGAGCGCGGTTGAAGATCCCTTCGGACGGTTACGCTGAACACGTGACGGCATCCGAGCTCGGCCTCCCCGCAGTGCGGCGGGCCACCACCCGAGACCCGGCCCGGCCCGCCGACCCCCGCCTCGTCGACACGTTCGGCCGGGTCGCGACGGACCTGCGCATCTCGCTCACCGACCGCTGCAACCTGCGCTGCTCCTACTGCATGCCCGCCGAGGGCCTGGACTGGATGCCGCGCGAGGAGCAGCTCACCGACGACGAGCTGGTCCGGCTGATCGGCATCGCGGTGCACGACCTCGGCGTCGAGGAGCTGCGCTTCACCGGCGGCGAGCCGATGCTGCGCAAGGGCCTCGAAGGCATCATCGCGGCGTCCGCGGCGCTGGAACCCCGCCCGGACATCTCGCTCACCACCAACGGCATCGGCCTCGCCCGCCGCGCCGAGTCGCTGGCCGCGGCCGGTGTCAACCGGCTCAACGTCTCGATGGACACGCTGCAGCAGGAGCGCTTCGCCACCATCACCCGCCGCGACCGCCTCTCCGACGTCCTCGACGGCCTCGCCGCCGCCCGCGCCGCGGGCCTCGGCCCCGTCAAGATCAATACCGTGCTGCTGCGGGGGATGAACGACGACGAGGCCGTGCCGCTGCTGCGCTTCGCCGTCGAGCACGGCTACGAGCTGCGGTTCATCGAGCAGATGCCGCTGGACGCCCAGCACGGCTGGGAGCGCACCGAGATGGTGACGGCGGGCGAGATCATGCAGTCGCTGCGCACGGCGTTCACGCTGACGCCCGACCCCGCCGAGCGCGGCGGAGCGCCGGCCGAGAAGTGGCTGGTGGACGGCGGCCCGGCGGTGGTCGGCGTGATCGCCTCGGTCACGCGCCCGTTCTGCGGGGCGTGCGACCGCACCCGCCTCACCGCCGACGGCCAGATCCGCTCCTGCCTCTTCGCCCGCACCGAGACCGACCTGCGGGCCATGGTGCGCGACGGCTGCACCGACGCGGAGATCGCCGACACCTGGCGCGACGCGATGTGGGGCAAGCTCGCGGGCCACGGCATCGACGATCCCGGCTTCCTGCAGCCGGACCGCCCGATGAGCGCGATCGGAGGCTAGGACAATGGGCACCGTGCCCACCACGACCGCCGTCGTGCGCTACTTCGCCGCGGCCCGCGCCGCGGCGGGTGTCGAGACGGAGAAGATCCAGCTCGACGCCGGCGCCACCGTCGCCACCCTGCTCGCCGCGGTCGCGGCCGAGCACGGGCCCGAGCTGGCGAGGGTCCTGGAGCGCTGCAGCTACCTGCTCGACGAGGTGGCCGTGCGTGACAGGGACACCGAGCTCGGCCAGGACCCCGTGCTGGACGTCCTCCCCCCGTTCGCCGGGGGCTGACACCGCCACGCCGCGGTCCGGGCCTGGTGCGCCGGCCACGACGTCGAACGGAACGAGCCCGACGATCAGGACGGTCTCGGTTCCTCCGGGGCGGGCCGTGGAGCCGTGTCGGTGGCGGAAAGCGTCACCTCTGTTGTTGTCCGATACCGGCTCCGGGTCTCGCGACCACCCGTGAGAGGCACCGCTTATCTCCACGCCCCGTGCATGTCTTGGACGACACCGCTGCCGTCGATCGAAGCTGGTCCGGTCCCTCCCATCCGACGTGAACCCGTGGAGCAGCCATGACCGTCCCGATCGTTCCCGCTGTCGTCGGCGGTGTGCGGTGAGTGCCCTGCACGTCGTCCTCGGCGGCACCGGTGGTGTCGGCGCGGCCATCGTCACCGAGCTCCTCGAGCACGGCCTGCCTGTCCGGGCCGTCAGCCGGAGCGGGCGTGCCGAGGACGGCGCCGAAGGCGTAGCCGCCGACGTCCGTGACCCGCTGGCGCTGCGGGCCGCACTGCGCGGGGCCGCGGTCGTCTATCACGCGGCTCAGCCGGCCTACACCCGCTGGCCGCAGGATTTTCCCCCGTTGACCCGCGGAATCGTCGACGGCGTCGCGGCCATGGGCGCCAAGCTCGTGTTCGCCGACAACCTCTACTGCTACGGCGCGGTGCCGGGCGGGTACGGGCCGGGCACGCCGGCAGGCCCGCTGACCGAGCGGTCCGCCGTGCACGGCAGTGGGCGAAAGGGAGCGGTCCGCGCGGCCATGGCGGACGCGCTGCTGGCGGCCCACCGCGCCGGTCGGCTGCCGGTCACGATCGGGCGGCTGGCGGACTACCACGGGCCCGGCGGGATGCAGTCGTCGGTCGGGGCCGACCTGTTCCGCGCGGTGCTCGCCGGGAAGCCGGCTACCTGGGCCGGCCCCGCCGATCACCTGCACTCGTTCACGTTCCTGCCGGACGCTGCGCGCGCGCTCGTCAGGCTCGGGCTGGACACCGGCGCGGACGGCCGCGTGTGGCACCTCCCCGTCGCCGAGCCGCTCACCCCGCGCGCGTTCGTCCACCTCGCGGGCGAGATCGCAGGGACGTCCGGGCGGCTGAGGTCGCTGCCGGTGTGGGTCCTGCGCGCAGCCGGGGTCGTGGTGCCGCTCGCGCGGGAGATCGCCGAGCTGGCGTACCAGGTCGACCGGCCCTTCGTGGTCGACGCCGCCGCCTACACGTCTCGGTTCGGGTCGGGGGGCGCGACCCCCCACGAGGATGCTCTCGCCGTCACCCTGGCCTGGTTCGCGAACCGTCCGGGCGCCCGCACGGGCAGCTGACCGCGACCGTCACGACCGGAACGGGATCTCACGACCGTTGGGGGTGCCGGTCGGGTGGTGCCTCGATGCGAAGGACCGCGAGCCAGACTCGGCTCACCTCCCGCACCAGGCTATCGACGGTGGGCCGTGCCCCGGCCGGTTGGATCAGGTGGTCGACGAGCGCCTCGGAGACGCCGCCGACCATGATCAACGGCAACATCCCTAGCTCCTGCCGGGGCACGGCGCCGGACTCCATCCAGGCCTCCAGCCGCCGGGTGACGAGATCGGTGAAACGGCGGATCACCGTCCGCCGGTAGGTCTCCAGCTCTCCCACCCCCACCACTTCGAGCTGGGTGATCCGCCCCTTCCGTTCGTCGCCCGCGAGCGGAACCAGGTACGCGGCGACGGCGGCCCGGACCACCTGCTCGGGCGGGTCACCTCGGCCCAGCACGGCGGTCATGTCCGCCGCGACCGCGCCGATGATCTCGTCGTAGACGGCACGCAGCAGCGCCTCGCGCGACCCGAACAGCTCGTAGAACGAGCGCGTCGCGACGCCGGCCTCGACGCACATCATGTCGATCGTCGACGCCGCGTAACCGACGGTCCCGAAGACGTGCAGCGCGGCCTCGACGAGCCGGCTCCGCCGCTGCGCGTCCCGCTCCGCGCGATCCATCCCCCGCCATCGCCGCGGGCTGTCCGCCTTCGAGGTCATGCCTCAGCCTATCAACTGAAAACCTCGCTTGTTGACAAGCGTGCTTATCATCATGCATGTCCCTCGTCACGCGGTCGTCGTTGCTCGCGGTCCTCGCACTGCTCGCCCCCCTGTCCGTCGGTCCTGCGGCGGCCGGCCCGCCCACGGGTCCGGTGATGTCGATCGGGTCGCTCGGAGGTGCGGCCCGCGCCGATCTCGTCCGCGGCCCCGACGGCACCTGGGGCGTGCGGATCAGCGGTGCCGGCGCGGCGTCGGCGCGGCAGCCCGCGCCCGCGGCCCTGGAGCTCGACCTCGGCGGCGTCGGCGACGCCCCCGGGACGTCGCTGGCCCCGCTCGCCGGCGGCTACCGCGCGGTGCGCCGTCAGGGCCCGGCGCTGGTCGGGACGGCGGTGCTGACGCCGGCCCCGGGCGTCGAGGTGACGGTCACCGACACCTGGACGGTGAGGGCGCGCGAGCTCGCCGTGGCCCGGGACGTGCGCGTCCGTGGGACCGCACCCGGCGGGTTCGTCTCGGCGCTGACCCTGGCCCCGGACGGCCGGACCGCGCGCGCCGAGCGCGCCGAGTTCGCCCCCGGCGCCGTCTACGGGAGCACCGCGCACCTCGCCCCGGACGGCCTGCCCGGCCGGCTGGCCATCGGCAGCGCACCGACGTTCGGCCCGGGTTACTCCGGCATCACCCGCATCCGGGAGGATCGGCTGGCCGCCCCGCTGTACGGCGTCCGCTTCCCCGACGGCAGCTCCCTGACGATGCTGCACAGCGACCCGGACGGGACGACGACGGCGGCCGACGGCACGTCCAACGGCACGGTGGTCGACGCCGGGCTGCGCTTCGGCGCGCTCGGGAGCGAGGCGACCGGCCGCGACATGAAGGTCGGCTTCTGGTTCCCCGGCACGGAGGGCGAGGTCACCTACGGCCTCGACGACGGGGGCGAGCGGCACCGGTGGCTGCGGCGGGAGAACCCGCTCGCCGACGGGACGTCACAGCAGTACACGCTGCGCTTCCGGGTCGGCGCGCGGGAGAGCGACGGCGACTACCAGCGAGCGGCGTGGCGCTGGGCCTGGGACACACTGCGCCCTGCCGTGCACCCGGTCGACCAGGACCTGGTGCGCACGGCCGTCGCGGGGATGACGGCGGACCGCATCACCACCACGCCGGTGGGCACCGGCATCTCCAACGACTACGACGCCACGACCGGCAAGGAGCTGTTCGGCGACTTCCGCCCGGCGATCATGGGCTTCATCGGCAAGGACATCGAGAACGCGGCCCTGCTGATCCAGAACTCGGTGCAGCACCCGGGGCCGGACGCCGCGCGCCAACGCGAGCTCGGCGAGCGGTTGATCAACTCCTTCTCGACCGTCCTGACGATGGCACCGCCGCGCGCCGCCGGGTTCGACCTCACCACGGGGACGCCGAACTCGCTCTACCCCGACATGAGGGCCACCTACCTGCGCATGCTGTCCGACGACTTCGGGGCGCTCGGCCACCTGCTCCTGTTCGAGCGCACCCGCGGGCGGGAGCACCCGGCGTGGCTGGCCTGGGAACGCGGCTTCGCCGACTGGTTGCTCCCCCGACAGCGCCCGGACGGATCGTTCCCGCGGGAATGGCGCAACGGCACCGGGGAGGTCCTCGACGCCTCGGGCAGCACCACGGTGGGCACCGTCGGCTTCCTGCTCGACCTCGGCACCCTCACCGGCGACCGCCGCTACACCGACGCGGCACTCGCGGCCGGCCGCTACGCGGCGGGCGTCGAGGAGGCGAGCGGGTTCTGGGGCTCGACCATCGACCAGGGCGACGTCGTGTCGAAGGAGAGCGCTTCGGCGGCGCTGCAGGCCCATCTCGCGCTGTACCGGGCGACCGGCGACCGCCGCTGGATCGACCGGGCCCGGCGGGCCGCGGACAACCTGGAGACCTGGATCTACCTGTGGGACATCCCCATGCCGGGCGGTGTCGCCCCCGCCGGCCTCGCCTGGAAGCCGGGCGTGCCGACGACCGGGCTCAACCTCGTCACGACCGGCGGATCGGGCGCGGACCAGTACCTGTCGCAGAACGTCCCCGAGCTCGTCGAGCTGGCCCGCCTCACCGGTGACGGCCACTACCAGGACGTGGCGCGGTTGCTGTTGCACGACTCGCACAGCATGCTCGCGCTGCCCGGCCGCACCTACGACCTCGCCGGGGCGGGCTGGCAGCAGGAGTTCTTCGACGTCTCGGTCCCCCGGGGATCGGGCTCGATCCTCGGCGGGATCCGCGACTGGGTGCCCTGGGTGAACGCGGTCAAGCTGCGCGGCATCCTGCTCACCGAGCAGCAGGACCCCGCGGCGTTCCGGCGGCTGGCCCGATGACCTATCACGTGCGGCCCGGTGACCTGGCCCCCCGCGTCGACGAGCCGGTCCCGCCGGATCACGGCCTGCCCAGCGTGTGCGTCATCGGCGCGGGCCCGTCCGGGCTGGCGGCGACGAAGGCCCTGCACGCCGGGCGGGTGCCCGTCGACTGCTTCGAGGCCGGACCGGTCGTCGGCGGCAACTGGGTCCTCGACAACCCCAACGGCACGTCCGCCTGCTACTCCACGCTGGAGATCAACACCTCCTGTCCGCGGATGGCGTTCTCGGACTTCCCGATGCCCGCGAGCCACCCGGCGTACGCCCGGCACTGGGAGGTGCGGCAGTACTTCGAGGACTACGTGGACCACTTCGGTTTCCGGTCCGCGATCACGTTCGACGCCCGCGTCGAGCAGGTGCGGCCGGAACCGGACGGGTCATGGAGCGTCGAGATCAGCAGGGCGGGCGCCCGCGAGGTGCGCCACTACGACGCGGTCGTCGTGGCCAACGGCCACCACTGGGCGCCCCACCTGCCCGATCCCGCGTACCCCGGCACCTTCGACGGCGAGCAGTGGCACGCCCACGACTACCGCGACCCCTCCCAGTTGCGCGACCGGCACGTGCTCGTAGTCGGGATGGGCAACTCCGCGATGGACATCGCCGTGGAGGCCGGCGAGGTCGCCGCATCGGCCACGATCTCGGTCCGCCGCGGTCAGTGGGTGCTCCGCAAGACCCTCGACGGCCGCGCCGTCGACCAGCGCACGCTGCCCGCGCGCACGCCCTGGCGGCTCAAGCGCCTCGGCTACAGCTGGCTCGCGCGCCGCTCCGGCGATCCGGAGGCTCACGGCCTCCCCCGACCCGACCATGCCCCCGGCGCGAGCCACCCGGTGCAGTCGGACCGCTTCTACGACGCGCTCGCCTCCGGCGCGATCGTCCCGCGCGGGGCGATCGAGCGGCTGGCGGGCGACCGGGTCGTGTTCCGCGACGGGACCGGCGTGCGGGTGGACCTGATCGTCTGGTGCACCGGGTACGAGGTGCGGTTCCCCTTCCTCGACCCGGATCTGGTGTCCGCTCCGGGCAACCACCTGCCGCTCTTCCACCGGACGATCCACCCCGACCTGCCGGGCCTGTACTTCGTCGGGCTCCTGCAGCCCCTCGGTGCGGTGATGCCGCTCGCGCAGGCGCAGTCCGAGCTGATCACCGCCCGGCTGCGGGGCGAGTACCGACCGCCGTCCCCCGCGGTGGTGCGGGAGGCCGCAGCGGCGCAGGACACGCGGGCGAGGCGGCGGTTCTACGACTCGCCGCGGCACACGATGGAGGTCGACTTCGACGCGTTCCTGGCCGACCTGCGCCGGGAGCGCCGCGCGGGCGCCAGGCGCGCCGCACGGGCGACCGGCGCGGCCGGGAAGCTGGTGGCGGTGACGGGGGCGGCCCAGGGCATCGGGCTGGCCGTGGCGAAGGCCCTGGTGGCGTCCGGTGCGTCCGTCGCGCTCGGCGATCTCGACGCCGGGCTCGCCGCCGCCGGGGCGGCGCGGCTGGGAGCGGCCGCGCGGGGCTTCCCCCTCGACGTCACCGACCGGGACTCGTTCGCGGCCTTCCTGGAAGAGGCGGAACGTCACTTCGGGCGGCCGCTCGACGTGCTCGTCAACAATGCGGGCGTGATGTGGGTGGGGCCGTTCGCCGACGAACCGGAGCCCGCGCTCGCCCACCAGCTGGCCGTCAACCTGACCGGCGTGCTGAACGGGGTGAGGCTGGCGGCACCGGGAATGGTGGCCCGCGGCTCGGGTCATGTGATCACGGTGGCGTCGGCGGCGAGCGTGCTGCCGGTGGCCGGCGAGGCGACCTACAGCGCGTCCAAGCACGCGGTGCTCGGGTACTGCTCCGCCGTGCGTCATGAGCTGCGCGGCTCCGGGGTGGAGGTCTCGGTGGTGCTGCCCGTCGTCGTCGACACCGCTCTCGCGGCCGGCACGACCCACGGGCGCGGTCCGCGTCTGCTTCCCGAGGACGTGGCGGACGCGGTGGTGCGGACCGTCACCCGGCCGCGGCCGAGGGTGTTCGTCCCCGCTCCTGTCGGCCTGCTCGCGGCGGCGCTCGCCGTCCTGCCCGGGCGCGCCCGCGACGCCCTCCACCGGTTGACGGTCCCGAACCAGGTGCAGGGCGCAGATCCGCGGGCGCGGTCGGACTACCAGCAGGGCGTGGTGGACGCCGGCGCCCAGGCCGGCAGCCGCCCGAGCCGGTCGGGGCTCTCCGACACCGCGCGCACCGCGTGATCCCCGCCGGAGGAGAACCGGCTCCCTCACGGTCGTCGGCAAACCCAGGACGGTTCATAGTCCCGCCTCATCAGCGACGGCCGGATCGGTCTTGGACGGCGCACTGCGGGCGCAACATGCTGGGCGGGCCAGCCCAGTGAGGAGAACACCCATGACAGTCGACAGCTCGCCGAGCCACCGGATCACACGAGACCCGTGGCTGTGAGCTACGTCGGCGCCCGCGCCGGGTTCCTGTCCGTGGTGCTCCTGTTCGTCCAGTACTTCGGGCCCGGCCTGGTGAAGTCCGTGCTGACCCTGCGCACCGGGAACGCCTGGGTGCACGTGTGGGCCTACCACGCGCTCGCGCCGCACGTCACGCTGGACACCGTCACGCTCCTCGACGACGTCCACCTCCACTGACCGCAGCCGCTCAGCGCGCCGTCGGCCCACCGAACGCCAGCTCCAGCCACCAGGTCGCGACCTGACCGGCCGGAACCGTCAGCACGCGGCCCGAACCCACCGCGTCGGCCAGGGCATCGGCGTACCCGGTGGCCGGCTCGAGCGCGACGACGTCCTCGGCGGCCCACCGGCCACGGTCGATCCACACACCGCAGTAGGGCACCGTCGACGCGTCCCACGACAGCAGGAGGGGCGCCCGGCCCGGGGTGGACAGCAGCGCCGCGCCCACCGGCCGTTCGGGGGCCGCGTAGACCTTGGCGCTGCCTCCCGCGGCGATGTCGCCGACCGTGAAGCCCCCGTCCGGCCACGGGCGGCGGGGACGGCCCGGCGTCAGGACCTCGACCGCGGTCCGGACGCCGGGCACGTCGACCCGCGACCCGGGCCGGACGCGGAACTGCGGATGCGCCACCCAGCAGAACGCGACGGGCCGCGGGCCGGCGCGCAGCGCGTACTCCCACCGGAAGCCGCGCGCCGCGGGGCGGATGGTCCGCCGCAGGTGGTAGTCCTGCGCGACGCCCCGCACCTGCGCCACCACCGCACCCGCCGACCGGTGACAGCGCCAGCCCGCCGTCCAGAGCTCGCCGTGGTCGGGCACCGTCACCTCCCGCCCGGCGACGCCGGCGGTGCCGGCGAGCACCGCGGGCGCGCACTCGTCCCAGCCGCACATCTCGGACTCCACGAACACGTCACCGGGCCGGGCCGGTGGCCCGAGCACGCGGCCCGGCTGGGCGAGCCGCTCGACACCGTCGGGGTCGAGCAGCGAGGCGACCTTGGCCGAACGGCCGGGCACGACCAGCAGCACGCTGCCGTCGCCGCCGGTCACCGGCAGCGCGGGCTCGTCGCACCAGGCGCTCACCAGTCCGCCACCGATCCGTCGGCGTGGCGGGCGCGGATCTGGTCCTCGGGTTCGAACGGGTGCCGGGCGGCCTCCGCCTCGTCCACCGCGACGCCGAGGCCCGGCCCCGGCGGCAGGAGCGCGTGACCGTCGGCGATCTCCAGCGGGCGGGTCAGGACGTCGTCGAACCAGGGGACGGCGCCGCGCATCTGCTCCTGGACGAGCCAGTTGGGGATGGCCGCGGCCAGGTGCAGGCTGTGCGCGGTGGCGATCGGGCCGAGCGGGTTGTGCGGGGCCACCGCCACCCCGAACGCGTCGGCGAGCGACGCGATCCGCAGCAGCTCGCTGGGGCCGCCGCAGTGGCAGACGTCGGGCTGCACGACGTCGACGCCGCCGGCCTGCAGCAACGGCAGGAACTCGGCCCGCCCGGCGAGCCGCTCGCCCGTGGCCAGGGGCAGTCCGGTGGCGGCCGCGATCCGGGGCAGGGCCGAGGCCAGGCGGGGAGCCACCGGTTCCTCGACGAACCACGGCCGGTGCTCGGCCAGCACCCGGCCGAACGCGATGGCGGCCGCCGGGGAGCACCGGCCGTGCAGGTCGACCATCACGTCGACGCCGTCGCCGACCGCCGTCCGCACCGCGTCCATCGTGGCCGCCGTGGCGTGCAGGGCCGCCGCCGACGGGAGCGGCTGGGTCAGCGGGACCGGCAGCAGCTTCACGGCCGTGAACCCGGCCGCGACGCTCGCCGCGGCCAGCTCCGCGGTGCGCGCGGGCGGCACCGTGCCGTAGACGGCGGCCGGGTCCCCTCCGCCGAGATGGTCGTAGAGGCGCAGGCGATCGCGCACCCGCCCGCCGTAGAGGTCCACGAGCGGGACCCCGAGCGCCTGCGCCCGCAGGTCGTGCACGGCCTGGTCCACACCGGACAGGGCCGACATCGACACCAGCCCGCCGCTCCAGAACTGGCCCCGGTGCATCGACTGCCACAGGTCCTCCACCCGCATCGGGTCGGCCCCGACGACGAGCGGCTCGAGATCGGCGACCGAGCCCACGACGGCCCGGGTGCGCCACTCGGTGGTCGCCTCCCCCCACCCGACGAGCCCCTCGTCCGTGACGAGCTTGACGAAGACCCAGTTGCGCATGCCGGCGCCGACCACGACCGGCTCCATCGCGACGATCCTCATAGGCCCGGCTCCCTCATCGGCGCAGCGCGGCGATCCGGGTCAGCAGGTTTCGCGCGGCTGCGGCGACGTCGTCGGCGCCCGAGAGCGCGCTGCCGATGCCGAGCGCGGCGACACCAGCGGCGAACCAGGCCTCCGCGTCGGCCGGGTCGACGCCGCCGGTCGGCACGAGCGCCGGCCCGGGCAGGGCCTGGCGCAGGTCGCGCAGCGCCGCGGGCGTCCACTGGGAGGCAGGGAACAGCTTGACCAGCGCGGCGCCGTACCCGTGCGCCTGCGCGACCTCGGTGGGCGTCATCGCGCCCGGCAGCCAGGCGAGCCCGGCGTCGGCGCAGGCCCGGCCGACCAGCGGGTCGAGCACGGGGCAGACGACGAACGCCGCCCCGGCCGCGAGCGCGTCGCGGACGTCGGCGACGCCGAGCACGGTGCCGAGCCCCACGGGCCGGCCCGCCTCGGCCGCGGCCGCCACGGCGTCGAGCGCGCCGGGGGTGGACAGCGAGACCTCGACCGCGCGGCACCCGCCGTCCTGCAGGGCGCGGACCGTCGCCGTCGCGGCTTCGGGCCCGCGGGCGCGCACGATGGCGACGACGCCGTCGTGGCGGATGTCCTGTGCCGCCGCCGCGCGGGCCGCGTCCAGGCTCACCGCGACACCTCGGCGGCCCGGTCGAGATCGCGCCGGGTCGGCAGCCCCTCGACGTCGCCCAGCGTGCCGACGACCCGGGCCGCGACGGCCGCTCCCCGGGCGGCCGCGGCCGCCGTGCCCACACCGTCGAGGCAGCCGGACAGGAACCCGGCGGTGAACCCGTCCCCGGCGCCGACGACGTCGACGGCGTGCCGGGCCGACGCCGACACCTCGATCACGTCGTGCCCGTCCGACACCGTCGCCCCCCGGGCTCCCCTCTTGACCACCACGACACCGACCCCTCTCTCGTGCAACGCGGCGACGGCATCGGCGGCGCGGGGGACGAGGACGCCCAGCTCGTCCTCCCCGGCCAGCACGACGCCGCAGCGGGACAGCAGCGGCTGCAGCAGCTCGGCGTAGCGCTCCGCCGCGGCCAGCCGCAGCCGGACGTTGGGATCGAGCACCACCAGCGCGGAGTGTGCCTCCGCGTGCTCCAGCAGGCGCTCGACCACGGCCGGGCCGCGGTCCGACAGCACCGCGGTGATGCCGGTGACCAGCACCGACCGGCACGGCCGCGACAACACCGGCCGCAGGTCGTCGGGGTCGAGCCGGCTGCCCGCGCTCCCCCGCCGCCCGTAGGCGACGTCGGTCGGCCGGTGGCCGGCGGCGTCGCGCACGAGCAGGCCGGTGGGCGCGTCGCCGTCGACGACGAGGTGGGCCTCGACCCCCCACGAGCGGACGGCGGCGGCGACCGCGTCCCCCAGCGGGTCCGCACCGACCCTCCCGACGAACGCCGCGCGGTGGCCCAGGCGGGCCAGACCGGCCGCGACGTTCGCCTCGGAGCCCGCGACGGTCCGGCGGAAGGAGGTGGCGCAGGCCAGCGGCAGCCCGTCGTCGGCGACGAGCGCGGCGAGCGCCTCGCCCGCGGTGACCAGGTCCAGAGGGGTCACCGCGGCAGACCGACCGCTCGCTCGCCGCTGCGCCGCTGCTGGATGACCACGGCGACGACGAGCAGCGCGCCCTTGGCGACGTTCTGCCAGAACGGGTTGACCCCGAGCACGGTGAGGCCGTTGCTGAGCACCCCGAGGAGGACGACGGCGAGCACCGTGCCGCCGATGCTGCCCTTCCCGCCCTGCAGCGCGCACCCGCCCAGCGCCGCGGCCGTGATGGCCTCCAGCTCGAGGCCCTCGCTGCCCGACACCGGCTGCCCGCTGCCGGTGCGGGCGGTGAGCAGGATGCCGGCGACGCCCGCGAGCACCCCGATCACGGCGTAGGTGCCCACGAGGTAGCGGTTGATCGGGATGCCGGCCAGGCGCGCGGCGACGTCGTTGCCGCCGATCGCGTAGATGTTGCGGCCGATGTCGGTGTAGGACAGCAGCAGGTGGACGGCGAGCGCGACCACGGCGAAGATCCAGATCAGCACCGGGACGCCGGCGAGCGCGCCGCGGGCGAGGAACACGAAGAACGCGTCGGTGCCGGTGAAGCCCTGCGCGCGCCCGCCCGACACGAGCTGGGCCACCCCCTTGAACGCGGCGAGCGTGGCCAGCGTCGCGATCACCGGGTTGACCCGGCCGTAGACGATCACGATCCCGTTCACGAGCCCGCACAGCAGCCCGACGACGAGCGCGGCCACCATGCCGACGGCCGAGCTGGACGTGGCCGCGAACACCATCGCCGAGGCCACCGAGGCGAGGCCCGTCATCGAGCCGACGGAGATGTCGAGCGCCCCGAGCAGGATCACGACGGTCTGGCCGACGGCCAGCAGGCCGAACACGGCGATCGTCGTGCCGATCGCCAGCAGGTTCTGCACCCGGAAGAAGTTCGGGTCCTGCGCGCCGATCACGACGACGAGCAACACCAGGGCGATGATCAGGCTGACGTTCTGCACGCCGACCGCGTCGAGCACCCGCCGCACGGCGGACGGGCGCGGCGCCGGATCCGCGTCGGGCACGGCGAGGGGTGGGGTCTGGACCTGGCTCATCGCGTCACTGCTTCCTCGTCGGCCCCGTGGGGCAGGGCGAGGCCGAGAACGGCCTCTTCGGTGGCCTCGGTGTGGGACAGCGTGCCCGCGACCCGCCCGCCGCGCATGACGACGACCCGGTCGGCGAGGCCGAGGACCTCGGGCAGCTCGCTGGAGATCATCAACACGGCCATGCCGGACCGCGCGAGCTCGTCGATCACGGCGTAGATCTCGGCCTTCGCCCCGACGTCGACGCCGCGGGTGGGCTCGTCGAGGATCAGCAGCCGGGGTTGGCGGGCGAGCCAGCGGGCGAGCACGACCTTCTGCTGGTTGCCGCCCGACAGCTTGCGGATCTCCTGCTCCAGCGAGGGCGTGCGCACCCGCATGCGCGTGGTCTGGACCCGGACCAGCTCCCGCTCGCGGGTCCGGTCGACCACCCGCCACCGGGAGATGCGGTCGAGGACGGCGAGGCTCGCGTTGTCGCGCACCGAGCGCTGCAGCAGCAGGGCCTGGGCCTTGCGTTCCTCGGGGGCCATGCCGATACCGGCGCGGACGGCGTCGCGGGGGGTTCGGGGGGCGAACGGCTCGCCGCCCAGCTCCATCGTCCCCGCATCGCTCGGCAGGTCCCCGACGACGGTGCGGGCCAGCTCGGAACGCCCGGCCCCGACCAGCCCGGCCAGCGCCACCACCTCCCCGGCCCGCACGTCGAGGTCGACATCCTGCACGTGGGCGTTGCACAGCCCCCGCACGCGCAGCACCACCTCCCCGGGCGCGGTGCGCTCGCGGTGGAAGACGGCCGACAGGTCGCGGCCGACCATCAGCCGCACCACCTCGTCGGTGCTGGTGGCGGCCACGTCGAGGGTGCCGACCAGTCGTCCGTCGCGCAGCACGGACGCCCGGTCGGCCACGGCGAAGATCTCCGGCATGCGGTGCGAGACGTAGCCGACCGCCACGCCGTCGGCGCGCAACCGCCGGATCAGCCGGAACAGCGCTTCCACCTCCGGGTCGCCGAGGGAGGAGGTCGGTTCGTCGAACGCGACCACCCGCGGCGACCCGACGAGCCCCCGCGCGATCTCGACGAGCTGGCGCTGGGCCGGCGAGAGCTGCCGGCCCAGCGCCGCGGGCGGGAGCAGGTGGTCGAACCCCAGCTCGGCCAGGAACGCCGCCGCCCGCTCCCGCACGGCGGCGGAGGAGAACAACCGGCCCCGGCGGCGCAGCGAGCCGATGAAGACGTTCTCCGCCACGTCCACGTCCGGCAGGACGTCGGGTTCCTGCGCGATGACGCGGATGCCCCGGCGGCGGGCGTCGGCCGGGCCGGCGAGCACCGTGGGCACCCCGTCCACGAGGAGCTCCCCGCTGTCGGCCGCCAGGTCGCCCGACAGCACCTTGAGCAGCG
>CAXTTN010000092.1:0-6254 GCA_964247105.1 uncultured Pseudonocardia sp. | reverse complement strand
TGGACTTGCCGGCGCCGTTCTCCCCGAGCAGGGCGTGCACCTCACCGGGCCGCAGCTCGAGCGACACCGACCGCAGCGCCTGCACACCGGAGAAGGCCTTGCTGATCGCGCGGGCCTGCAGCGTGCTCATGGGAGCTCCTCGCTTCGTGGGTCGGTCGGCTCAGGTGCAGACGACGCCGGCCTGCTGCCAGCTGGCCTTGTCGACCATCTGGGTCCTGGCGATGGTCGTGGGCGGCAGCGCGGAGCCGTCCTTGGCCGCCTTCACCAGCGCGTCCACGGCCAGCTTGCCGACCTCGCCACCGTCGATGAACAGTGCGGCCCTGTTGCCGGTGTCGAGACCCGCCTTCCAGTCCTTGCAGGTCAGGTAGGCGCCGAGCCCGACCCCGATGATGTCGGCCGGAGCGACCCCGGCGTTCTGCAGCGCGGTGACGGCACCGGTCTCGGACTCGTCGTTGCAGCCGTAGACCACCCAGTGCTTCACGCCCGGGTTGGCGGTGATCACCGCGGCGGTCTTGTCCTGCGCGTTGACGACCGTCGCGTCGGTGCCGACCTTGATCACCTTCACGTCGGGCCCGGCCGCGGCCGTGAACGCCGCGGTGGCCCCGTTGACCCGGTCCTCGCACACCGACAGGTCCTCCTTGGAGACCCGCAGCACGCGGGTGTCGGCCGCGCTCCACCCGGCCGCCGTGTACAGCTCGCCGGCCTTCTTGCCGACCTCGGTCCCCATCGCGGTGCCGTCGAATCCGACGAACGGCGCGGGCTGGCCGGTCGCGTCCTTGATGGCGTCGTCGCTGGCCAGGACCGGGATCCCGGCCTGTTTGGCCCGCTCGATCACCTGCGGCCCCACCTGCTGGTCGGGCACGACGATCGCGATGGCGTTCACGCCCTGCGCGATGGCGGTGTCCATCTCGCTGATGGCCTTGTTGGCGTCGTCCCCGAGGTCGACCACGCTGACCTGGGCCCCGAGGTCCGCCGCGGCCTTCTTGGCCCCGTTGGCCTGGTCGATGAAGTACTGCTGGTCGCCCTGCTTCTGCAGGTAGGCGATGCGGATCGGGCCGTTGCCCGTACCGCTCTGCGCGGCGGGCGGCGTCGTGGCCTGCCCGGACGAGCAGGCGGCCACCGCCAGGAGAAGTACTCCGGCCGCCCCCACGGCCCGGATGCGCGTCACACCCATGGTGCTCCCTTCAGGTCGACGGGGTGCAGCGGCGCACCTGATGCCGTCGAGCAAGTACTATTATCATATGTATGAGCCCGGCCTGAGCACAAGAGGTGTCCGGGATGGATCAGGTCCGGCGACGCCGTTCCAGGATCGCGGCGGTGTCCGCGGCGGCCGTGTCGAGCAGGGCCGCCATCGCGGCCTCGGCGCGGTCCGGGTCGCCGTCGGCGATGGCGTCGGCGACCGCGGCGTGGGCGGGCAGGAACGCGTCGTCGTGGCCCGCGCTGAAGGCCAGCGCGTCGCGCGCGCGCAACGCGGGCTCCAGGACCACCTCGAGGCGTCCCAGCAGCTCGTTCTGCGAGGCCGCCAGCACCGCCCGGTGGAAGGCGAGATCGGCGGCGACGTGCTCCTCGAGGTCGCGGCCGCTGCGCCGCATGCGCTCCAGGGCAGCACCCATCGCGGCGACGTCCTCGCCGGTGCGCCGCGACGCGGCCAGGCGGGCGCCCTGCGGCTCGACGATGCGGCGCACCTCGGCGAGATCGGAGATCAGCCGCTCGTCGGGCTCGCCGTTGTCGCGCCACGTCATGACGTCGGCGTCGAGGAGGCTCCACTCGGAGCGGGCCCGCACGAAGGTGCCCAGCCGTGGCCGCGAGTCCAGCAGGCCCTTCGTGCTGAGGACCTTCACCGCCTCCCGCACCACCGTCCGGCTGACCTCGAGATCGGCCTCCAGCTCGTCCAGGTCGATGACCGCGCCGGGCGGGAGCTCGCCGCTGACGATGCGCCGGCCGAGGTCGTCGACGACCCGTCCGTGCAGCCCGCGCCGGGAGAAGGTCACCACCGCGCCACCCTAGAGTGTGCGTCGCGCGCTCACGGAGCGTCCTTGAGGATCGTGGATCCGCCGTCGACCGGCAACGCCGCTCCCGTGACGAACGACGCCGCGTCCGAGACCAGGAACGCCACCACGGCGGCCACCTCCGCGGCCCGGCCCAACCGGCGCAGCGCGGTGCCGGCGGCGGCAGCGGCGCGGCCGGCCTCGTCCACCCCGTCCCAGGCACCGGTCAGGATCGGGCCCGGGAGCACGGCGTTGACCCGCACCGCGGGCCCGTAGTCGACGGCGAGCTGACGGGTCAGGGCGAGCACGCCGCCCTTGGCCGCCGCGTACGCCGGGCGGCTCGCGTACCCCTGCACCGCGTGCACCGACGCGACGTTGACGACGGCGCCGCCGTGGTCGAGCAGGCCCGCCCCGTAGGCGCGGAACGAGTGGTAGACCGCCGAGAGGTCGACGGCGAGCTGGCGGTCCCAGTCCGCCTCGGCCAGCTCGTGCGCCCGCCCGGGGACCAGCACGTAGGCGTTGTTGACGAGCACGTCGGCCTGCGGGTGGGCCGCGGCGAGCGCCGCCCACGAGGCCGCGTCGCCCGCGTCGAGCGCGGCCGCGGCGTGGCCGGTGCCCGGCAGTTCGGCCACCACCTCCGCGGCGCCGTCCAGGTCCAGATCGGCGGCGACGACGGCGTGCCCGTCCAGGGCCAGCCGGTGGGCACACGCCGCCCCGATGCCCCGGGCGGCGCCGGTCACGAGCGCCGTCACGAGCGTCCCCCCACCGCGTCGAGCGGGCTCGTCGCGATCGCGGGGGGTCCCCCGACGGCATCGCGCGGGCCCGTTGCGGTCGTCAGGGGTCCCTGATGGCGTCGCGCGGGCTCGTCGCGGTCGCGGGCCAGCGCGAGCAGGGCGGGGCCCTGGCCCCACGGCACCCGGAACCCGCGCGGGACGTGGGCGTAGTGGCTGGGCTGGGTGCAGGCCATCACGGCGGCGGACACCTGCGCCAGCGTGCCCGACGCGTCGAGGCCGGCGGCGACGGCACACCGGGCCCGGTCCGCCGCCCGGCGCAGCGCGTCCGGGTCCTCGACCAGGCCCGCCACGGACGCGGCCCGGGCGAAGCCGGCGGCCATGAACGCGGCGGTGGAGTACTCGTCGCCCGACCCCGGATCGTCGACGACGGCCGACCAGTGCCCGTCGTCGCGTTGCAGGCGGGCCATCGCCGCGACGAGCCGGGCGGTGGCGCCGCGCAGGTCGGCCAGGTCCGCGCCCGCGGGCGCCTCCTCCAGCACGTCGAGCAGGCCGAGCAGGGCCCAGCCCTGCCCGCGGCCCCAGCCGGGCCCGTAGGTGCGGGCCGAGCCGGCGAGCCGGAAGTGGTCGAACAGGCCGTCGTCGCGCTGCAGCATCCGGACGTAGCCGCGGGCCTGCGCCAGCCCGTCGGCCCGCAGCTCCTCGTCGCCGGTGAGACGGCCGAGGGCGGTGAGGAAAGGGGGGTCGAAGTGCAGGCAGTCCAGGAACACCCCCGGCGGCGGGTCGGCGAGCAACGCGGCCTCGGCGGCGGGCAACCGGCCGGGGCCGTAGGGATGCATCAGCGGCGAGTGCTCCCAGGTCAGGTACACGCCCTCGAGCGTGGGACGGGACCGCAGGTACGCCGCCAGCGCGGTGGCCGCCTCGGCGACCCGCGCGTCGCCGGTGCGGCGCGCGACCGCCACCATCGCCGCGCCCGGCGCCGTGCAGTCGAGCCTGCGGTAGGGGGTGGCGCGGGTCGCCCACGCCCGCACCCAGCCGTGGGCGAACGCCTCGTAGCGGCGGTCGCCGGTGGCGTCGGTGGCGGCCAGCAGCGCCTCGAACGCCACCGAGTCGCCGAAGCCCCAGGTGCTGTAGTCGAGGTCGAGCAGGCTGTCGGCGACGAGGCTCAGGCCGTCCATCCGGTGTGCTCCTCCTCCTTGGCCAGGCCCCGGGCCTCCAGGTCCTCCAGGTGCCCGACGACGGGGAACGCCAGCGCGCCCGCGGTGCCCGCGACGGGCCAGTCGCCGGCCAGCGGGTTGAGCCGGGCGAGCATGCCCGGCAGCGCGGTCGGGCCGTGGCGGCGCAGGTCGTCGAGCACGAGCTCCTCGAGCCGCTCGGTGAACGCGCGCGTCTCGGCCAGGAACCGGCCCACGTCGGCGCCAGTGAACGTGCCGTAGTGCGCCGTGACCAGGCGCGCGGGGTTCAACCCGGCCAGCCGGTCGATCGTGGCACGGTAGTCGGCGACGTGGCGGTAGGTCGGCGGGAACGCGGGCGAGCCGTCGGCGAGCGGCACGGCCGCGCCGAGCACGGCGTCGCTCACCACGACCGTGTCGGTGGCCGGGTCGTGCACCGCGAGGTGCCCCCGGCTGTGGCCGGGCACGTGCAGCAGCCGCAGCGGCCCGCCGCCGAGGTCCACGTCGACGTCGCCCGACAGCCGCCGGTCGACCGGGCCGCCGCGGGTGACCGAGCGGCACCACGCGAGGACGTCCGGGTCCTCGTCGAGGCCGTAGCGCGGGCGGAACTCGCGGCCGCGGCCGCGCTCCCACGCGTCCCAGTCCTCGATGGCGTCGGCGTCGTCGCGATGGGCCACGACCTCCGCGCGGGGCAACAGCTCCCGGGCCTCGGCGACGCCGCCGAAATGATCGACGTCGCAGTGGCTCACGACGACGTGGCGCACGTCCTCCGGGCGGTGGCCGTGGTCCGCGAGCGCGGGCAGCACCCACTCGCCGATGGTCCCGTCGACCCCCGTGTCGAACAGCAGCACCGCGTCGGACCCGGCGAACAGGACCACCGTGGACACCCGTTCGCCGAGCGGGGTGTGGACGAGGTGCAGGTCCGTGGCCATGCTCACCGCCCCCGGAACTGCGGCTCGCGGCGCTCCGCGAAGGCCTTGCGGCCCTCCGCGGCGTCCTCGGTCATCATGCAGTAGCTGAACGAGTCGTTCTCCACCAGCAACGCCGCCTCCAGCGGCAGCTCGTGCGCCATCCGCACCATGTGCTTGGTGCGCTGGGTGGCGATCGGCGACCGGGACGCGATCACCGCGGCCAGCGCCGTGGCCCGTTCCAGCAGCTGCTCGGGCTCGAGGAGCTGCTGCACGAGCCCGATCCGCAGCGCCTCGGCCGCGTCGATCCGGTCCCCGGTGAGCAGCAGCAGGCTGGCGTACCCGGCCCCGACGAGGCGGGTGAGGAACTGGGTCTGCCCCGACCCGCCGTGCCAACCCCACCGGATCTCACCCGCCCCGAACGAGCTGCGCGGCGTCGCGAGCCGGACGTCGGCGGCGCAGGCCATCTCCAGTCCCCCGCCGATGCAGTACCCGTCGATCGCCGCCACGAGCGGCTTGCGCAGCAGCCACACCGCCCGGGCGTAGTCGCGGCGGGCGTCGAAGCGGTTGCGGTACTCCCAGTTCGTGCCGTAGCCGTCGAGGTCGTTGATGTCGCTGCCGGCGCTGAACGCCCGCCCGCCCGCCCCGGTCAGCACGACCGCGCGCACGTCCTCGTCCTGGTTGAGCTCGAACACCAGCTCGTTGAGGTGCGTGTCCATCGCCACCGTCATGGCGTTGAGCTTGTCGGGCCGGTCGATGGTCAGCGTCGCGACGTGGCCGTCGCGGTCCAGCCGCAGCTCGTTCATCCCGCCACCCGCGCTTCCTCGGCGCGCACGCCGACCACGCCCTCGTCGACCAGGGCCCGGATCTCCCGCTCGGAGACGCCGCGCTCGCGCAGGACGTCGACCGAGTCGTCGCCCAGCCCGGGGGCGCCCAGGCGGATCGACGGCGGGGTCGCCGACATCCGGATCGGCACCCGGGTGGTCCGGATCGGCCCGCCGGACTGCGGCTGCTCGACGAACGCCCCGGTCGCACGGATGTGCGGATCGCGTTCCAGCGCCGCGTAGTCGTACACCGGCCCCGCCCAGACGCCGTGCTGGTCGCACAGGGCGATCCAGGTCTCGGTGGTGTGCTCCCGGAAGCGGTCCCTGATCCGCGCGTACACGTCGTCGCGGTGGCGGTGCCCGTCGTCGTAGCGGACGTAGCCGCGCAGCACGTCGTCGTCCAGCAGCTCACCCAGCGCGGGCAGCGGGCTCATGGCCAGCGTCAGCCAGCCGTCCGCAGTGCGGTAGACCCCGTACGGGGCCGGGATCGAGCCGTGCGCCGTGCGCTCGCCGGTGCGCCGTGGCTGGCGTCCGGAGTTGAGGTAGGTGACGAGCTCCTGCGCCTGCGCGTCCAGCACGACCGACAGCATGTCGACCTCCACCCGCTGCCCGGTCCCGATGCGCCCGCGGG
>CAXTTN010000091.1:0-21020 GCA_964247105.1 uncultured Pseudonocardia sp. | reverse complement strand
CCGCCGAGTCGGTGTTGTTCTTGAACAGGTAGATGTCGCCGCCGATGCCCTCGTCGACGAGCCTGCGCTCGGCGTCGACGAGCAGATCCTCCAGGATCCGCTCCCCCGCCTTGTCGTGGGCCACGAGCTGGGCCAGCGAGTCGCACTCGGCCGTGGCGTACTCGGGGTGGCTCCCGACATCCAGGTAGAGCCGCGCGCCGTTGCGCAGGAACACGTTCGACGACCGCCCCCAGGAGACGACCCGGCGGAAGAGATAGCGGGCCACCTCGTCCGGGGAGAGGCGTCGCTGGCCGTGGAAGGTGCACGTGACCCCGAACTCGGTCTCGACACCGAAGATCCGCCGCTGCATCTGTCCAGCGTAGGCGAGACGGGCCGTCATGGGGGCATCCGCGGCCGACCGGAGTGCCGGCTCACGTAGTGTCGGCGCGGTGATCTCCTCGCTCCGGCGTGCCGCCGACGGTGTGAACGACGCCGACCGCGCGATCTCCCGGGCGGTGTCCCGGTTCCCTCCCACCCCCGTCGACGGGGCGATGAAGGGCATCTCGACGGCCGCGAACCACAGCCTCCTGTGGTTCGCGATCGCGGCCCTGCTGGCCTCTCGCCGGGGCGCCACCCGCAAGGCCGCGGCGCGGGGGGTGCTCTCGATCGGGCTGGCCAGCGCGGCCGCGAACGCCGTCTTCAAGCCCGTGCTGCCGCGCCGCAGGCCCGCGGCCGCGGAGCTCCCCGCCTACCAGAAGATCGCGAACCCGCCGACGTCGTCGTCGTTCCCGTCGGGCCACGCGGCGTCGGCGGCGGCCTTCGCCGCTGCGGTGGCGCTGGAGAGCCCCCGGACGGGCCTCGCCGTCGCGCCGATCGCCGCGGCCGTGGCGTACTCGCGGGTGCACGTCGGCGTGCACTGGGCGTCGGACGTGGTGGCGGGTGCCGCGATCGGCACCGGCCTCGCGTGGCTGACGCAGCGCTGGTGGCCGGTCCGCGAGCAGGACGAGGCCCGCGCGCGTCCCATCGACACGGTGCCCGAGCTGCCCGGCGGTGAGGGCCTGGTGATCGTGTCCAACCAGCGCTCCGGCGACGCCAACCACGACCCCGCCGAGGAGCTGGAGGCCGCGCTGCCCGCCGCGATCGTGGTGCGCGCCGAGCCCGAACGCGATCTCGACGAGCAGCTGGACGAGGCCGTGGAGGCCGCGGGGGACGCCGTCAAGGCGATCGGCGTGGCCGGCGGCGACGGGACCGTGGCCGCCGCTGCCGCCGTGGCGGGACGGCGCCGGCTGCCGCTGGTCGTCGTACCCACGGGCACGCTGAACCACTTCGCCCGCGACGTCGGGGTCTACGACCTGCAGGAGGCCGTGGACGCCACGGGAGCGGGCCAGGCCGTCGCCGTCGACCTCGCGCTGGTGGACGTGCACCCCGGGCGCGGCGCCGATCCCGAGACCGAGGAGGTCGTGCGGGTGCGCTGCTTCCTCAACACCGCGAGCCTCGGCTCGTACCCCGATCTCGTGCGGCTGCGCGAGGGCTGGGAACCGCGGTGGGGCAAGTGGCCGGCGTTCGCCGCCGCGCTCGTGGTGGTGCTGCACCGTGCCGAGGCCGTCGAGGTGAAGATCGAGGGCCGCTGGACGAAGGTGTGGTTCCTCTTCGTCGGCAACGGCCCCTACCATCCGCGCGGCATGGTGCCGGCCTGGCGGCCGACGCTCGACTCGGGCCTGCTCGACGTGCGCTGGCTGCGCGCCGACCTGCGCTTCTCCCGGCTGCGCGCGGTGGGCGCGCTGCTGTTCGGCGCGCTGGGGCACAGCCGCGTGTACGGGCAGCGTGAGGTGTCCGAGTTCGACGTGGAGCTGTCGGTGCCGGGCATGCTCGCCACCGACGGCGAGGTGGTGGAGACCGCGGGCCGCTACACGTTCCGCGTGGCGAAGGACCCGATCCCGGTCTACCGCCGCGACGAGAGTCGCTGGACCGGCCGCGACCGCCCCTACCAGCGCGTGTAGCGGCGCGGCCGCGCACCGTCCGTACGCCGCGCCCGCGTTGCGACGCGCGCGGCGCAGGCAGAGCGCGCGCGCCAACGGCCGAGCCGGGCGGGCCGAGCCGGGCGGGCCGAGCGGCCGCACCGCGCACCCCGCGCGCGCGTTCCCTGCGCCACGCCCGCGCTGTAGCACGCGCGGCGCAGGCAGAGCGTGCGCGCCACCCGGCCGGCCCGCGCCGAGCGGCCGTACCGAGCACTCCCGCGCGCGTTCCGTACGCCGCGCCCGCGCTACGGCACGCGCGCCACCAGCAGAACGCGCGCGCCACCCGGCCGGCCCGCGCCGAGCAGCCGCACCGAGCACCCCGCGCGCCCGTTCCCTGCACCACGCCCGCGCTACAGCACGCGCGCCACCAGCAGAACGCGCGCGCCACCCGGCCGGCCCGCGCCGAGCAGCCGCACCGAGCACCCCGCGCGCCCGTTCCCTGCACCACGCCCGCGCTACAGCACGCGCGCCACCAGCAGAACGCGCGCGCCACCCGGCCGGCCCGCACCGCGCACCCCCGCGCGCGTTCCCTACGCCACGCCCGCGTTGCAGCACGCGCGCCGCCCCGGGACGTCAGCGGCCGCGCAGCTGCGCCCGCGCCTCCATCAGCGCGAGGCCGAGCAGGTTCGTGCCGGGCCAGCGCTCGGGGTGCGGCGCGTCGGGGTGCGACGCGGCGATCCCGATGCCCCACACCGCGTCGTTCGGGCTGGCCTCGACGAGCACCCGGTCACCGGTGCCGAGCAGGTAGGCCCGCAGGTCGTCGTGCGCGGCGAACTTGGCCACGCTGCCGGCCACCACGATCGCGAAGCGCTCCCGTTCCCACTTCTCGCGGGTGAACCCCTGCACCTGCCGGCCCAGCGCCTTCGCCCGCGCCGGCTTGGGCGCGGCCAGCACGGCCTCGGCCACGCGCTCGTCGCCGAACAGCACGGCCTTGTGCCACATCATCCAGTGCTCGGCGGTGGCGTACTCGCGGCCGTCGACCGTGAACGGGGCGGGCCACCACTGGCTCAGGCACCACGGCCCGGTGCCGGGTCCGGGGGTGTGGCCCCAGAAGAACAGGAAGTCGTCGCTCACGGGGACCAGTCTTCCCCGTTCGCCCGTGAGTTCGCGCCCGTTTTCCTCCGCTGGTCCGCCGTTGTCGACGTGGGGTCGTGGTGAGCGGTCCGGTGGTCGGACAGTGCGGCCAGATCGGTGGCGGCGTCGCTGTCCCCGGCCCGGGCGGCGCGGGTGTACCAGCGAGCGGCTCCGTCGTCGTCGCCCTGCTGGTGCAGGATCAGGCCGAGCTGGCGCATACCGGCGGGGTCGCCGGCCTCCGCGGCACGGCGGTACCACTGCTCGGCGTCGTCGCCACCGTGCTCGGTGTGCAGCACGGCGAGGTTCACCATGGCCCGGGTCGACCCGGCCGCAGCGGCGCGCTCGTACCAGCGCACCGCCTGCTCGACGTCTCCCCGTTCGGTGTAGACCAACGCGCCCAGATCGGCCATCGCGTCGACGTCGCCGGCGTCGGCCGCGCGGCGCCACCACTGCTCGGTCTGATCGATCTCGCCGCGTTGGTGCAGCAGCACGCCGGTGCCCCACATCCCACGCGAGTTGCCGGCCTCGGCGGCACGGCGAAACCACAGCCCGGCCTCGTCGGTGTGCCCCTGTCCGGCCGCCAGCGTCGCCAGATTCACCATCGCCCCGTCGCTGCCGGCTGCGGCGGCGCGGTGCCACCACTGCTGCGCGGCATCCGGATCGCCGTCGGCCTGCAGCATCAGCCCCAGATCCGACATGGCGTCGACGTCACCGGCCCCGGCCGCCCGCTCCCACCACTGCCGGGCCTGTTCACCACGGCCGACGATGCGCAGCAACCGGCCCAGCACCGACATCGCCCTGGCCGAACCCGCCTCGGCGGCCGAGGTCAGCCACTGCTCCGCCTCGGCGTTGCTCCCCTGACGGTGCAGCAACAACGCCAGCGTCACCGCGGCGGACGCATCCCCGTCCTCCGCCGCCCGACGCAACCCGGTCTCATCGACGTCGACCACATGACCCCCTCGCTCCTCAGCCACCACGGTTACCCCGCCAGTCTCGCAAACCCGCAACGGCCACCGGTTGACCCACCGTCCCCGGGAGTGGTTGGTTGCCGGCATGCGCGTCGCCGGACTGGACCACATCGTGCTCGTCACCCCGGACGCCGAACGGCTCATCGCCTGGTACGGCGACGTGCTCGGGCTCGCCGCGGAACGGTTGGAGCCGTGGCGGCGCGGCGAGGTGCCGTTCGCGTCGCTGCGGGTCGACGCGGGCACGATCATCGACGTGCTGTCCGGCGAGCGCACCGGCACGAACGTGGAGCACGTGGCGCTCGTCGTCGACGCCGACCTGGACGCGGTCGCGGTCGAGCACGGCGTGGCCCCCCCGAAGGACCTGTACGGGGCCCGCGGCCAGGGCCGGGGGATCTACCTGCGCGATCCCGACGGCAACGGTGTGGAGCTGCGCACCTACGCCTGAGATGGTTGCCGGTCGAGCCCGACCTCGACTCGCTGCTCGGACTCCCGCCCGTAGGCGAGCCGGACGATCAGGTCGAGGTCCATGAACAACCCGTGCGGTCGACGCGCGGGTACGGCCGAGCGTCCACGATCTGCGGGGTCGAGCGTGATGGGGGAAGGTCCAGACGTAGCTCACGCGACGGCTCCGCCGGCCGAGAGGTCGTCCATTCAGCGAGTCCGCCGGGCGCGACCCGCATCCGGCGGATCGGTCACGGCGGCACACATCGCGCAGCGCGGCCCGGGAGCTGCTGCCATCGACGCGGCCAGGATCTGCCGTCCGCACAGCGCGAGGAAGCGCCCCTCCGCCGTTGGGAGGCTCGACTCGTAGAGGAGCGCACTGACCTGGTGGGCCCGGCCGTCCCCAGCACACGACATCTCCACTGACGGCACGCACCGGGCGGCGCCCGTCATGTCGGGTCGGCCATCGTGCGGATGGCATCCTCGCCGTGAGGAAATCGTGGCGGTGGCTGTCTCGCCGCATCGGCGGCCAACCGGGTCTGGCAGGGCCAGGTGAGGCGGCCGGTCTGGTTGCCCGCAGTGCAGACCGCGCAGCGGCCGGAGCCGTCATCGACGTGCTGGGCAAGCAGCCGCTCGGCCATCCCGGGCTCCGACCGGATGAACAGCACCAGAGGGTTCGCGGTGGCGCTGCTCATCGTGTCGCTGCGAGGAATCGGCTCCGTTGTAGCACTCGCGGCCGGAGCGACACGGCGCGCGCACAGTGAGAGCGGATGCACGGAAGGGCCAGCATGGACCTAAGGCTGGACGGCTCTTGAGTCCTCTGGAAGGACGTAAAAAGGTCTCAGATAGGACTTGCAAGCTCGTGGGCGACAACTATTCTTGTCGTGGTTCATCACTGAAGGGAAGGCGCAGATGGGGCGACCAGCGGGCAACCGGAAGCTGAAGGCGGCCCGGCTCGCGGCCGGATTCGGATCGCAGCAAGCCCTGGCGGACGCGCTCAATTCCGCCGCCGAGGACGTTGGGCTGCGCGGGATCGGCGTCGGCGCGAGACAGGTCCGCCGATGGGAGTCGACAGATCCGCCCTGGCCGCAGATGCATCACCAGCGGCTGCTGTCGCACGTGCTGGGCTTGCCAGCCGACCAGTTGGGGTTCAGCCCGCCCTGGGATTCCTCCGGTCTCGCCGACAACGGCGTGGCAGACCTGGCGCCAGTGCGGCCTGCGACTGGTCGCTATCGACGCCGCGCCGCGCAGGTCACGCATCCCTCCGCGGTCCCCGCCGGGATAGTCGCGATCACCACGGTCCTTCGGCGGTTGTACTGGACCGTGGATCCGCTCCACCTGCATCCGGCGGTCGTCCAGCACGTGCGGCTGGGCGAAGCCTTGCTACCGGAGCTCGAAGACCGGGGCCGCGGTCAGGTCGCGGCAGCCATCGCAGAGTCGGGCTTGCTGGCTGGACGGATCGAGTTCTTCGACCTGGCCCAGCCCGCGGCCGCAGCAGAGTCGTTCGTACGCGCGCTACAGGCCGCCGGGGACGCCGGCGACTCGCTTCTGGGCGCAGCGATCCTCGCTCATGCGGCGTTCGTGCCCGGCTGGGCGGGCGACCGAGGGGGTGCAGCTGACCGGTTGGCAGCCGCTCGGGCCCACGCTCGCCGCGGTGAGGGCGGGCCGCTGTTCCAGGCGTGGCTGGACGCGGTCGACGCTGAGTGCGCCACCCGGTGCGGGGACCCCAAGTCGGCGCTGGCCACCATCGACGTGGCTGAATCCCGGCTTCGTCAGGATCCCGACCGGTCCTTGCCGGAGTGGCTGGACTGGTTCACCCCAACGCGGTTGGCTGCGTTCAAGGGCAATACCCAGCTACGAGCCGGGCAGACCAGCCGCGCTCGCGAGACGCTCACTCGCGCGGTGGACGAGTTGCCGTCGGTTGATTCCAAGCAGCGCGCGGTGATACTGGCAGACTTGGCCGCGGTGGAGATCGCTGACGGGAGCCCCGCCGAGGCCTGCGTTCACCTCGGACATGCCATGGACCAGCTCGAACAGACCTGGTACTCGACCGCGATGGTGCGTATCCGCGATGTAAGGCGCGCTTTGCACCCCTGGCAGCACGAATCGTGTGTGCGCGAGTTGGACGACCGGATCTACGGCTGGGACGTCACGCTCACCGCAGTGCGGAGTTGACGCTCGCGATCCGCGCGGGTAGCTCAGCGAGCCCGTCGAGTCGCATAGTGGGGATCCGATCGACGTCGGGGTCGTGCTGCTGGATCAGGCCCCACGGTCCGCGGCGTAGCAGCGCCGTGGAGAAACCTCGCGTCGCGGCGGGGCGCACGTCGTTGTCCAGGCGGTCACCGACGTAGAGCATCTCGGCGGCCGTGTAGGGGGCGCGATGCTCGACCTCGACGAAGAATTGCGGGTCAGGCTTCTCCACGCCCAGGTCGTCGGAGGTCACGATCAGATCCGCGGCGAGGTGCAGCGAACGCAGAATCTCGCCTGCCCGTACGGTCTGGTTACCCGCCACTCCCACCCACAGGCCGGCCTGTCGCAGTGCGAGCAGGCTCGCGCGCACGTCCGGGTACAGGTCGTCGTCGCCGAACGTCTCCGGCAGTCCGGCCGCTGTCCGAGCAGCCCGCTGCTCGCTCAGATCGAACCCGGGGGCGAACACCTGAAACGTGTCTCGGTAGTCCCCACCGCGGGCGATCATCGCACCGAACACGGCTGAGAAGGTGTGTCGAGGAACGCGTAGCCAGTCGGCCCATGTGCCGTACTCACGAGTCTCATCGACCAACACCTCGCCGACGTCGAACACGACAGCTTTGATCACGAAGCGATCGTAGCCACGGCCCGGCACCGCCAGCAGATCGATCCCGACGGCAACGGCGTGGAGCTGCGCACCTACGCCTGAGCAGGCCCGCGCGCGATCCGGTGCGCGGCCATCGCGGCCGAGAACCCGGAGTCGATGTTGACCACCGTGACCCCGTTGGCGCACGACGCGAGCATCGCCAGCAGCGGGGTGACGCCGTCGAGGGCGGCGCCGTAGCCCACGGACGTGGGCACGGCGATCACCGGGCAGCCGACCAGCCCGGCGACGACGCTGGGCAGCGCCCCCTCCATCCCGGCCACGCACACCACGGCGTCGGCCGCGGCCAGCGCGGCGTGTTCGGCGAGCAGCCGGTGCAGCCCGGCCACCCCGACGTCGTCGATGCGGCGCGCGGTCAGGCCCACCGCCGTCGCCACCGCGGCGGCCTCGGCGGCGACGGGGCCGTCGGAGGTGCCGGCGGCGAGCACCAGCAGGTCGAACCCGCGCGGCGGGGCCGGGCGCCACACCAGCAGCCGAGCTGCGGCGTCGTGGGCGCCACCGGCCGCTGCCGGGTCGGCGAGCACGGCCGCCGCCACGCCCGGCTCGATGCGGGTGGCCAGCACCGGTCCGGTGTTCGCGGCCAGCAGCCGGGACACGATCGCGGCGATCTGCCCGGGCGTCTTGCCCGGGCCGTACACCACCTCGGGGAGGCCCAGCCGGGCCTCGCGGGCGGTGTCGGGGCGGGCCCAGCCCAGGTCGTCGAAACCTGTCACGTGGGCGATCGTCGCACCCCGGCGGCGGGCCCCCACGAGCTGACCGGGGCACGCTCTAGTGTCGCCGTTCATGGGTGACCCCGACACGGATTTCATCACCGCCTTCCTCGCCGCCGAGCACGGGGCGCACGTCGCGCAGCACAGCGAGCGTGACGACACGGCGTACGAAGCGGCCTGCGCCGCGGTGCAACGCTTCTTCGAAGCCGGCGACGAGCTCAGCCCGGCGTGGACGTACGTCGAGCAGCAGCTGCAGCGGCCGCAACCTGCCGACGCCGAATGGTTCGACCTGGGCGCGCAGGGGCTGCCACACCTGCGGGCGCGGCCGTTGTTCCAGCTCAAGAAGTACGCCCATCCCGATCTGGGCGCGGTGGTGCGCTACTACGTCGGTGGGAACGTCGGCCCCGCCGGCCGGCCGGGCCGCTACATCCTCAACCTGATCTCCCGCGAGCACGGCCGGGGGCACGTCCACGGCCGGCAGCTGGTGTCGGTGTTCCACGTCGACCATGAACTGGACGTGCTCGGCACCGCTCTCGACCACTGGTCGTTCCGCGACGGCCTGCCGCTGGAGCACCTCGGTCAGCTGCGGGCCGTGGTCAAGTTCTGCGAACCCGGCTGGCCGGTCCACCGTGCGGAGTACGACGCCGAATGACAGCCGGCGGCCGACTTCCGCGGCACACCGATCAGCTCTCCACGGCTCCGCCGCCCGCGGGGGCGTCGTCGCCACCGGCCGGCTCGGCCGAGGCGACCGGCTCGTCGACGGCCTGGTTCTCCGCCGGCAGCAGCGGGCGCAGGGCCGCGCCGGTGATGCGCCGGAACGTGCGGCGCGGCCGCGCGCGGTCGAGCACCGCCACCTCCAGCGCGGTGACGCCGAGCACGCGGGACGCCGCGGCGCCGTTCGCCGGGGCACCGGGGGCGGCGGCTGCCTCCAGCCCCTCCACGGCCACGGCGATGGCGTCGGCCAGATCCAACCCGGGCTGGTAGGTGTCCTTGAGCTTGGTGCTGATCGGCTCGGTGGTGCCGCCCATGACCACGAACTGGGGCTCGTCGGTGATGGAGCCGTCGTAGGTGATGCGGTAGAGCTGGTCGCTCTCGGCCGTGATCCCGACCTCGGCGACGCACAGCTCCACCTCGTAGGGCTTCTGCTGCTCCACGAACGCGGTGCCCATCGCCTGCGCGTAGGCCTTGGCCAGCATCTGGCCGCTCACGTCGCGGCGGTCGTAGGCGTAGCCGCGGACGTCGGCCATCCGGATGCCGCCGGTGCGCAGGCTGTCGAACTCGTTGTAGCGGCCCACCGCGGCGAACCCGATGCGGTCGTAGATCTCCGAGACCTTGTGCAGCGCCTTCGACCGGTTCTCCGCGACGAACAGGACGCCGCCGGTGTAGGTCAGCACCACGACGCTGCGGCCGCGCGCGATGCCCTTGCGGGCGAGCTCCGAGCGGTCGCGCAGCAGCTGGTCGACCGACGAGTAGAACGGCATCGTCACGGGAGGAGCTCCTGGAGTGTCGTGCTGATGGGGAGCATGGGGTTCTCAGCCACCGGGGTTCTCGGTGCGGCCCGCGACGACGTCGCGGACGACGGCCTCGATCTCCGCCTCGGGGCGGCGGACGGCACCCTCGGCGCCGGTGATGCTGACGACCACGGGGTAGATGCGGCGGGTCAGGTCGGGGCCGCCCGTGGCGGAGTCGTCGTCGGCGGCGTCGTAGAGGGCCTCGACGGCGGTGCGCACGGTGGTGGCGAGATCGGCGTCGGTGCGGTGGCGCTTCTTGAGCGCCGACTTCGCGAACACCGAGCCGGAGCCGACGGCGTGGTAGCCCAGCCACTCGTCGTAGCGGCCGCCGGTGGCGTCGTAGGTGACGATGCGCCCGGCCTTGGCCGGCTCGGCCTCGGTGTCGTAACCCACGAACAGCGGCACGACCACGAATCCCTGCAGCGCGGCCCCGAGGTTCTGCGCGACGGCGCCGGCCAGCTTGTTGGCCTTGCCCTCCAGCGACAGGGACGCGCCCTCGGTCTTCTCGTAGTGCTCGAGATCGACGGTGAACAGCCGCACCATCTGGATGGCGATGCCCGCGGATCCCGCGATGCCGACGGCCGAGTAGGCGTCGGTGATGAACACCTTCTCGATGTCACGCTGGGCGATCACGTTGCCGGACGTGGCGCGGCGGTCACCGGCGATGACGACGCCCTCGTTGAACACGAGCGCGACGATCGTGGTGCCGTGCGGCACGTCCAGACCCGGGCCGCCCGACGCGGCGAGGCCCGCCGGGACGCGCCCGGGCAGCAGGTGGGGCGCGTGCTGCGTGACGAAGTCGGTGAACGAGGACGGGCCGGGAGCGAGGTACGCATCCAGACCTGCGGGCGGGCGGGACTCCATGGTCAGGGCGTGCCTCTCCACGTGCGGGGTGCGGTCGTACGGGTCGTGCGGGTGAAGACCGGTGCCGGAGGGACCGGCGGGCGAGAGGCTACTCGCCACCCTTCTGGACGTACGCCCGGACGAAGTCCTCCGCGTTCTCCTCGAGCACGTCGTCGATCTCGTCGAGGATCGTGTCGACGTCCTCACCGAGCTTCTCGCGGCGCTCCTGGCCTGCGGCTGCGGCGTCGCCTGCCTCGTCGTCGTCGCCGCCTCCGCCGCCCTGGCGCTTGGTCTGCTCCTGCGACATGGATGTCTCCTTCTCGCGCCTGGCCCCGTTCACCGCGCGGCACCCGCACGGCACACCGGAGTCCGGTACTCCCCCAACACTAACCGGCGAACGGCCGAAACGCCCGCGATCGGTGGCGTGTCACCCCCGGGTCAGTGCCTCCACCAGCTCTTCCGCCGTGCGGGAGCTGTCGATCAGTTCGCCCACGTGCTTGCGGGTGCCGCGCAGCGGCTCCAGGGTCGGGATCCGCACCAGCGACTCCCGGCCCAGGTCGAAGATCACCGAATCCCAGGACGCCGCGGCCACCTCGGCGGGGTAGCGCTCCAGGCAGCGGCCGCGGAAGTAGGCGCGGGTGTCCTCCGGCGGCCGGCGCATCGCGGCCACCACCTCCTCCTCGGTGACCAGGCGCTTGATCGAGCCGCGCGTGGCCAGCCGGTTGTAGAGGCCCTTCGCCATGCGGACGTCGGCGTACTGCAGGTCCACCAGGTGCAGGCGCGGCGCGTCCCAGGCCAGGCCGTCGCGCTCGCGGTAGCCCTCCAGCAGGCGCAGCTTCGCCGTCCAGTCGAGGCGGTCGGCGGTGCTCAGGGGATCGCGGGCCAGGTCGTCGAGCACCTCGCCCCAGATCGCCAGCACCTCGGCGGTGGCCTCGTCGACGTCGGCGCCCATCGTGTTCTCGACGTGCTTGCTGGCCTTCTCGAAGTACGCGCGCTGCACGTCGAGGCCGGTCATCCTCCGCCCGTCGGCGAGGTCGACCGTCAGCTTCAGCGAGGGGTCGTGGCTGATCCGGTGCACCGAGCGCACCGGCTCGGCCAGGCGCAGCTCGTCGAACCGCACCCCGTTCTCGATCATGTCCAGTACCAGCGCGGCCGTGCCGACCTTGAGCAGCGTGGAGTACTCGCTCATGTTGGCGTCGCCGATGATGACGTGCAGGCGGCGGTACTTGTCGGCGTCGGCGTGCGGCTCGTCGCGGGTGTTGATGATGCCGCGCTTGAGGGTGGTCTCCAGCCCGACCTCGACCTCGATGTAGTCGGCGCGTTGCGAGAGCTGGTAGCCCGCCTCGTCGCCGGACGCGCCGCGCCCGACCCGGCCGGCGCCGCACACCACCTGGCGCGTGACGAAGAACGGCGTCAGCCCGGCCACGATCGACGGGAACGTGGTGGAGCGGGCCATCAGGTAGTTCTCGTGGGCGCCGTAGCTCGCGCCCTTGCCGTCGACGTTGTTCTTGTAGAGCTGGATGCGCGGCGCGTTGGGGACGGTGGCCGAGCGCATCGCGGCCTCCTCCATCACCCGCTCCCCCGCCTTGTCCCAGATCACGATGTCGCGCGGGGTGGTGACCTCGGGCGTGGAGAACTCGGGGTGGGCGTGGTCGACGTAGAGCCGGGCGCCGTTGGTGAGGATGACGTTGGCCGCGCCGAGGTCGTCGAGCTCGGAGTCGTTGCCGGGCTGGTGCATCGTGGGCGCGGAGAGATCGAACCCCCGGGCGTCGCGCAGGGGTGACTCCACCTCGTAGTCCCAGCGGGCGCGACGCGAGCGCGGGATGTCGGCGGCCGCGGCGTAGGCCAGCACCACCTGCGTGGAGGTGATCACCGGGTTGGCGGTGGGGTCGCCCGGCACCGAGATGCCGTACTCGATCTCCGTGCCCATGATGCGGCGGGCGGTCACCGGTGGTCCTTCTGCGCACTCATGTCCCGAGCCTAACCGCCGTGCCGCGGGGATGATGGGCGCGTGCGGGCGGAGGACGAGCGGGTTGCGGTGTTCGATGCGGCCGGACGGGTGACGGGCGTCGAGGCGCGGGGCGTCGTCTACCGCGACGGCCTGTGGCACGGCGCCACCGGAGTGCTGGTCCGCAGCACCGACGGGAGCCGCGTCTACCTCCACCGGCGCGCGGCCGACAAGCTGGTCTTCCCCGGTTGCTACGACTGCTGGGCGGGCGGCGTGATCGGGCCGGGCGAGGAGCCGCTCGGCGCCGCGGCCCGGGAGCTGGCCGAGGAGCTGGGGATCGACGGCGTCGCGCTGGTGCCGATCGGCCGCTACCCCTACGACGACGGCGTGCTGCGCTACCACGCCTTCCTCTACGAGGCGTCCTGGGACGGCCCGGTGCGCCACCAGCCCTCGGAGGTCGTGTGGGGCGCCTGGGTGACCCTCGACGACCTGCGCTCCCTCCTGGCCGACCCGGTGACCTGGCCGTTCGCGGCAGACGGCCGGGAGGGCATCGAGCGCTGGCTCACGGACTACGGGCGGCGCGAGCGCGCGTAGTGGCGGCCGGCCTTGACCCGGTTGCCGCACACCTCCATCGAGCACCAGCGCCGCGTGCCGTTGCGGGAGGTGTCGTGGAACCACAGCACGCAGGTGCCGCGGGCGCAGCGCCGGATGCGGTCGGGGCGGCCGCCCAGCAGGGCCAGGTAGTCGACGGCGGCGTCCCAGGCCGCCCGCCACTCGGGATCGACGCGCACCTCCTCCCCCGGCCCGTCCGCGCGGAGCACCGGGGTGCGGGTGCCACGGGCCAGCACCGCGTTGAGCGGCTCGCGCTCCCCGCGTTCCAGCGCCGCCTGCAGCGCGTCGCGGCAGGCGCGCAGCGCCGCGGCCGAACCCCGCTCGTAGCCGTGCTCCGCCAGCCACGCGGCGACCCCGGCCGGATCGCCGAGCTGGTCACCGCCGTTCCAGCGGGTGTCGACGAGGTCGAGGGCCAGTGGCTCACCGCGGAGCGGTCGTTGCTGCACAGGTGTACTCTAACCGGTATTCGGTTGTTGAGTGGTTAGGAGCCGTCGTGGCACAACGATTCGCGGAACTGGCGTTCAGCCCGGCCGTCCGGTCCGCCCAGGAGCACTACGGCAGCGCAGCCGTCGGCGCCCGGTTGCTGTCCAGCGACGACCGGCAGGATCGCCTGGGGCCGGACGAGGCGGCGTTCCTGGAGTCCCGCGACGGGTTCCACCTCGCCACCGTCACCGCCGACGGCTGGCCGTACGTGCAGTTCCGCGGGGGCCCGCCCGGCTTCGTCCACGTACTGGACGAGACCACGATCGGCTGGGCCGACCTGCGCGGCAACCGCCAGTACATCACCGCCGGCAACCTCGACCCGGCCGGCGGGGCACGGGTGGCGATGATCTTCATGGACCTCGCGCAGCCCAGCCGGATCAAGCTGCTGGGCCGGGCCCGCGTCGTCGACGTCGCCGATGATCCGGCGCTTGCCGCGCGGCTGACCCTCGAGGGGCAGCCGGGCCGGGTGGAGCGCTCGGTGCTCGTGGACGTCGAGGCCTTCGCCTGGAACTGCCCGCAGCACATCACGCCGCGGTTCACCGCCGAGGAGGTGGCCCGCTCGATCCGCCCGTTGCGCGACGAGCTGGTCGCCCTGCGGGCCGAGAACGCCCGGCTGCGCGGGGAGGCCTAGGAATCGGGCGCAGCGGGCCAGCGCGGGGTGTCCGACAGGCCCGCGGCGAGCGCCTCACTGATCTCCCTCAGCGCCTGCTGCTGCTCGCGCGTCAGCACGTCGAACAGGAGGGTGCGCACCTCCGCCACGTGCCCGGGCGCCGCCGCCTCCAGGCGCGCGAAGCCCGTGTCGGTGAGCTCGGCGTTCTGCCCGCGCTTGTCGGTCGGGCACTGCGTCCGCCGCACCCAGCCCGCCTCCTCCATCCGCGCGACGGCGTGGCTGAGCCGGCTGCGCGACGACAGCGAGGTGGAGGCGAGCTGGCTCATCCGCAGCGTGCGGCCGGGAGCCTCGGACAGCCGCGCGAGGATCTCGTAGTAGGCGTGCGGGAGGCCGGCCTCCTGCTGCAGCTGCCGTTCGACTCGGTCGAAGAACAGCCGGCTGGCGGTGAGGAAGCTGCGCCACGTCCGCTGCTCGTCGGCGTCCAGCCAGCGGGTGTCGTCCACACCACACCTCCCAGGGAATAGTTGAACTCTCAAACGGCTTGCGCTATTGTCGCTCTCAACACCTGAGAGTTCAACGAAATTCACGGAGGTTGTCATGACGGCAGCAGTTCAGATCCCCGGATACATCGCCGGTACCTGGGACATCGACCCGGTGCACTCCGACGTCTCCTTCACCGTTCGCCACATGATGGTGAGCAAGGTACGCGGCCGCTTCGGCGCGTTCAGCGGCGAGATCACCACCGGCGAGGACATCACGTCGTCGACGGTCAGCGCGACGATCGACGCCAGCTCGATCGACACGAACAACGCCCAGCGCGACGGCCACATCAAGTCCGCGGACTTCTTCGACGTGGAGAACCACCCGACCTGGACGTTCACCTCCACCGGCGTCCGGACCGACGGCGACGACATCATCGTCGACGGCGATCTGACGATCAAGGGCGTCACGAAGTCGGTCCCGCTGACCCTCGAGGTCAACGGCTTCGGCCCGGACGCCTACGGCGGCACGCGCGTCGGCTTCTCGGGCATCGCGCAGATCAACCGCAGCGACTTCGGCGTCGACATCTCCATGCCGCTCGACGGCGGCGGCGTCGTCGTCAGCGAGAAGGTGCAGATCTCGCTGGAGATCGAGGGCGTGCTCCGCACCGCCTGATCCCCCTGTCGCGAGCGACCCCCGATCCGCATCCGGACGGGGGTCGCTGCCTGCCAGAATGCGCCGTATGCCCCGCTTCGTCGGCCGTGCCGGACCGCTGGCCGAGCTGCGCGCCGCGGTGGAGGCGGGACTGGCGGGCGGCGGGGCGGTCGTCCTGGTCGGGGGCGAGCCGGGCATCGGCAAGACCCGCCTGGTGTCGGAGCTGACCGCCGGCCGGGCGGCCCTCACCGGCCACGCCGATCCCGACGCCGGCGCTCCCCCGCTCTGGCCGTGGCTCCAAGCACTGGCCGGACGCCCCGAACGCGCGGCGCTCACCGCGATCGGGACCGCGGACCCGCTCCCCCGCACCGCCGACCCGGCGGCGGCGACGCTGCTCGGGCGGGCCGCTCGGACCCTGGCCTTCGACGCGGTGCTCGACGGTCTCGCGGCCGGCACCGTCGTGGTGCTGGAGGACCTGCACTGGGCCGACGAGTCGACGCTGCACCTGCTCGCGCTCGCGGCGGGCCGACCGGGCCTCGTCCTCGTCGGCACCTACCGCTCCACCGAGCAGGACGGGGCGCTGCGCGCGGCCCTCACGCAGCTGCGCCGCCACGACCGGACCTGCTCGGTGACGTTGCGCCCGCTCGAGCCGGGCGACGTCGCAGCCCTCCTGCCGGGCGGCGCGCACCCGTCGTGGGCCCCCGTGCTGCACCGCACCGGCGGCGGGATCCCGCTGCTGGTCGGCGCGCTGCTGACGGCGCTGCTGGACACGGGGCACGCGGGCCGGCCCGCGCCGCCGGACGGGTCGTGGCCGCTGGGAGTGCCCGACGACCTGGCCGACGCGACCGCCGACCGGCTCGCCCGCCTCGGCCCGGTCGCTCGGCTCGCCGTCGAGGTGGCCGCCGTGACCGGCCCGGGGTGCACGCCCGACCACGTCCTGCTGCTCGGTTCCGGGATCCCGGCCGACGCGGCGGAGGCGCTGGCCGGCTGCGAGGAGGCGGTCGCCGCGGGGCTGCTGACGGCCACCGGCCGCCCGGCCGCCGCCGCGGTGGGGAGCCCGCCGCGGTTCGAGCCGGGCCACGCGCTGCTGCGCGACGCCGTCTACGCCCGCCTGCCCGCGGCACGGCGCCTGGCCTGGCACGCCCGCCTGGCCGACGCCGTCGAGTCCGGCGCGCTCGCCGGTGACGGCGTCACGCACCGGCTCCGCGCGGCCGCGGACCCGGCCGGGCGCGCCGCCGCCGTCCGCGCCTGCCGGTCCGCCGCCGGTGCCGCGGCCGCGATGCTGGCGTTCGACCGCGTGGTCGAGCTGCTCGACGCGGCGCTGGAACAGCCGGGGCTGGACCCGGCCACGCGCGCCGACCTGCTGCTCGACGCCGCCGACGCCGAGTTCGCGGCGGGCCGCCCGGACGCCGCGGTGCGCCGCTGCCGCCTGGCCGCCGCGGCCGGCCCCGACCCGGCCCGGCTCGTCCGCGCGGCGCTGACCGTGCGCGGGATGAGCGGACCGCACAACGCCGACCTCATCGAGCTCTGCGACGCGGCGCTGCGGGCGCTGCCCGGCAGCGACGGGGCAGGCCGGGCCCGCGTGATGGCGCAGCGGGCGCTGGCGACGTCGGAGGTGGTCGGCTGGGAGGGCGTCGGCGCCGCCAGCGTCGAGGCGCTGCGGCTGGCGGAGGAGAGCGGCTCCGTCGAGGCGCTGGCCGACGCGCTCCGGGCCCGCCAGCACGCGCTCAGCGGGCCGGGCGGGGTGCGCGAGCGGCTGGACGTCGCCCGCCGGATGCTCGATCTCGCCGAGCGGGGCGGCCCGGCCGACAGCGAGCTGTGGGGCCGGCTGTGGCGGATCGACGCGGGCCTGCAGATCGGGTCGCTCGACGTCGTGGACACCGAGTTGAACCACGTCGCGGGCATCGCCGAGCGGCTCGGCTGGCCGATCGCGGCGTGGCACCACCACCGGATGCGCGCCGCGCGGTTGCTGCTCGCGGGCCGCTTCGCCGAGGCCGAGGCCGCGGCCGACCGGGCACTGGCCAGGGCGCGCAGCACCGGCGACGTGTCCGCGGTGGGGATGGACTCGGCGTTCCGGTCCGAGCTCTACCGGCTCCAGGGCCGCTGGGCCGAGCTGGTGGAGGACGTCCGGCGCTTCGCGGCGCAGGTGGGGTCGGTCCGGCTGCCGGTCTTCTGGGCGGGGGTCGGCCTCCGCCTGCTCGAGGCCGGGGAGATCGACGACGGCCACCGCTACCTGGAGTTGCTGCGCCCGATCATCGGCGATCAGCCCGAGGACGGGCGCTGGCTGACCGTGGTGACCGACACCGGGCTGCTCGCCGCCGCACTGGGCGACGGCGCGACCGTGGAGCGGTGCCTGGAGCTGGCCACCCCGTACGCCACCCACTACCTCGCGAGCGGATCCGGCTCGGTGCGCTGCGACGGGTCCGTGTCGCGCGTCCTGGGCGTGATGGCCGCCGCGGTCGGCCGCGACGAGGACGCCGAGCGGCGGCTCGTCGACGCCGTGGCCATGGACGACCGGATCGGCGCCCTGCCCTACCGCGTGCTGTCGGAGATCGCGCTGGCCCGGCTCGTCGCCGGCCGGGAACGGGAGCGCGCCACCGGGCTCGCCCGGCGCGCCGCCGACACCGCACGTCGGCTCGGGATGGCGCCCGCGCTGGCGGCGGCGCAGGAGGTGCTCGCCGGCCTGCGGGAACGGCCGGCCGTGGCGTTGACCGCGCGCGAGCGGGACGTCCTCTCCCGGATCGCGGACGGGCGGACCAACCGGCAGATCGCCGCGGAGCTGGTGCTCTCCGAGCGCACCGTCGAGACCCACGTGGCGCATGTGCTGGGCAAGCTCGGCGTCGCGAACCGGGCCGAGGCGGCGGCCTGGGCGGTCCGCAACGCGTAGCTCCGTACCGCGTCCGCGTGGTTCCCCGGATCCGGGCCTGGGCCCGGGCGCGGCACCGTCGGTCTCCGACCGCCCCACCGACCTCGGAGGACCCCGATGTACGCGACCCTGCACCGCACCACCGGCGCCCCGCCCGCCGGACCCGACCCGTCCCTGCGCCTGCGCCTGATCGGCGGCCCGATCACCATGGCCGTCCAGCTCTGGCCGGAGCGCCCCGCCGACCCGGCGGCGTACGAGGTCGTCGCGGACCACGGCCTCACCGAACCGGACAAGACCCCGACCGCGGCCTCGGTCGTGACGTTCGACGGGCCGCTCTCCGACGACGTGCTGGAGGCCGCGGAGCGGGCCGGCCGCGAACGCATCACACCGGCCATGGCCGGGCATCCCGGCGGGGTCCGGCTGATCGCCCTGGTGCAGCCCGAGCTGCGCCGGCACGTCGTCATCACGCTCGCCACCTCGATCGAGTCACTGCAGGAGTCCGGCCGGAAGATCGCGGAGCTGCCGCTGCTGCCCGGCGAGGACGTGGCGCTGCTGCCCGGCCCCGACCGCGTCGAGATGTTCCGGGTGGAGGCGTGAGCACCCTCACCGCGGGCCGCCACGCCCTCGTGGCCCAGCACTGCCGCGTTCGTTTCGTCGCCCGCAGCCTGGGGCTCCCGGTCCGCGGGGAGCTCACCGTGCGCTCCGGGGAGGTCGTGGTCGACGCCTCGGGCACGGCCGTCACCGCGACGCTGGACGCGGCGAGCTTCCGCACGCGCAGCAGCCGGCGCGACCGGGACGTCCGGGGGACGCGCTTCCTCGACGCCGACCGCCACCCCGACATCGTGTTCACCGGCCGCTGGGACGGGCCCGGCGCACCGCTCGTGGGCGAGCTGACGGTGACGGGGGTGTCGGCTCCGGTGCAGCTGGAGGTCGTCGAGGTGGGCCCGGGCCCGACGGTGCGCGCCCGCGGCCGCATCGACCGGCGGCCCTACCCGGTCGGGCCGGCGCGCGGGCCGGTCGGCCGCTGGGTCGACGTGGAGCTGGTCGTCCCGATCCTGTCGGGGTGACCCGCTACCGTCGTGCTGTGGCCTACCGGGAGTTCGCCCCGCCGCCCGCGCTGCGCGGGGCCGTCGAGTGCGGCTGGATCGCCGCGCTCGACGGCGGCGAGGCGCCGCACACCCAGAGCGTCCTGCCGGACGGCTGCATGGACCTGATCTGGAGCGGCACCGAGCTGCTGGTCGCGGGGCCGGACACGGCGGCGCACACGGTCACACGCCGTCCCGGCGACCCGCTGGTGGGCCTGAGGTTCGCCCCCGGCGTGCTGGCGGGTCTGCTCGACCTCCCGGCGTCGGCGCTGCGCGATCAGCGCGTGCCGCTGGCCGATCTGCATCCGCGGGCGGCACGCGCTGCCGCGGCCCGGCTCGGCGCCGGCCACGAGCTCCGCGGTGCCGAGCCTCGTACCGCTGCGCTCGACGCCGCCGCGCTCGACGCCGCCGCGCTCGACGCCGCCGCGCTGGAGGCGGCGGCGGTCCTCACCGGCGTCGCGCTCGCCCTGCCCGGCCACCCCGATCCGGCGGCCCGCGCACTCCTCACCGGGATCGCCACCGGCGCCGGGGTGGCCGCCACCGCGGACACCCTGGGGTGGACCACCCGCACCCTGCACCGCCGCTGCCTGCACGCCTTCGGCTACGGCCCCTCCGTGCTGCGCCGGGTGCTGCGGTTCCGCCACGCCACCGACCTGCTCCACGCGGGCGTGGCCCCGGCCGATGCGGCGGCCGCCGCGGGCTACGCCGATCAGCCCCACCTCTCCCGCGAGGTCAGGGCACTCGCCGGGGTCTCGCCGCGTCAGCTCGCCAGCGGGGCGAACAGATCGACGCCGTTGCCGTCCGGGTCGTGCACCACGGCGTAGCGCTGCCCCCAGAACGCGTCGAACGGCGCCAGCTCGCCGTGGTGCCCGGCGGCGACGAGATCGGCGTACAGCGCGTCGACGCCCGCCGCGTCGGCCAGCAGGAACGCGAGGTTGGTGCGCCCGCCGCGCACCGGCGTCCAGGTGGGGTGGAACGAGCGGATCACGTCCTCGGTGTCGAACGCCAGCCGCAGCCCGCCCCGGAGCGTGGTCTCGACGTGCGGCTCGGCGTCGGCGGAATCGGGCAGGTCCAGCCCGAGCCGCCGATAGAAGGCCAGCGCCTTCCCCATGTCGGCCACCACGATCCCGATCAGGTCGAACTTCGCCTCGATGCTCATGGCAGGAGGCTAGGGCCCGCGGACGATGCCGGTCGTGAACGGATCGGACCCGCCGCTCGCGCCCGACTCCGCAGGGTCCGGGCGAACCTGCGAGGTGCCGGCTCGGCCTGTGCCGTCGGCGGGCGCGAACACCGGGAACGGCAGCACCCCGGCGCGCGCTGGGCGCCGGGGTGCGGTCGTGCAGGCGGGACCGGTTACAGGTACTGGCCGGTGTTGCTGGCCGTGTCGATCGCGCGCCCGGTCTCGGCGTTCTTGCCGGTGACCAGCGTGCGGATGTAGACGATGCGCTCGCCCTTCTTGCCGGAGATGCGCGCCCAGTCGTCGGGGTTGGTGGTGTTGGGCAGATCCTCGTTCTCGGCGAACTCGTCGACGATCGCGTCGAGGAGGTGCTGCACGCGCAGGCCGGGCTGGCCCGACTCGAGCACCGCCTTGATCGCCGACTTCTTGCCGCGGTCGACGATGTTCTGGATCATGGCGCCGGAGTTGAAGTCCTTGAAGTACAGGGTCTCCTTGTCACCGTTGGCGTAGGTGACCTCGAGGAACCGGTTCTCCTCGGTCTCGTCGTACATCCGCTCGACGATCCGCTCGATCATCGCGTCGATGCACGCCTTGCGGCTGCCGCCGAACTCGGCGATGTCGTCGACGTGGATCGGGAGGGTGTCGGTGAGGTACTTGGAGAAGATGTCCTGCGCCGCCTCGGCGTCCGGACGCTCGATCTTGATCTTCAC
>CAXTTN010000090.1:2123-21305 GCA_964247105.1 uncultured Pseudonocardia sp. | reverse complement strand
ATGTCCAGCAGGTCGGCGACGAGCTGTGACAGCCGGTCGGCGCTCCGCGATAGCGCATCGAGGAACTTGGGCCCTTGCTTGGGGTCGGCCAGGGCGCCGGACACCAGCTCGACGGCGATCGGGTCGACCCGGCGGGGCGAGCGGGCACCGTGGCGGAGGGCCGCGGTGTTGCCCGGCTCGAACGGCGGCCACGTGTAACCGCGGGCGCCGTTACCCACGGGCCACCTCCGCCATCCGGGCCAGGAAGCGGGTCTCTGCGGCGCAGATCGTGCAGGGGTCGGCGCGGCCGGCCAGCGCCGCCGTCGCCGAGCCGGTGGTGGCGTACGCGGCGACGAGCATGGCGAGCGGGGCGAGGACGGCCTCGGCCTCGTCAGGCAGGCCGTCGTGTTCGGCGCTCACCCTCTGGAGCTCGGCGAGTGCACCGCCGAGACCCCATCGGCCGACGAGCTCGGATAGCGCGTCGTGGGCGTCGTCGGGGGCGAGAGCGAGGGCCTGGTCACTTGATTGACACGCAGATGACGACGCGCTGACCTGGGTCGAATCGACGTCTCTCACGTCGATCTCCCGTACGCGCGTACTGCTATCCGACCTCACGGGCGCGCATCGTCCGGCCGGATCGCGGGAGGGGCGCGGACCGACCGGCTCGCCCTCACCGGCGCTCATCGTCCGCGCGCTCATCGGGCGCTCACCTCGCCTGCGGCACGCACGTCGTCCAGCCAGCGTTCGTCGAGCGCGACCAGGAGCGCAGCACGGTCGGCGCTGATCTGGTCGAGATGGGCCATAGCGGTCTGTCGCGCCGCGGCGCGGGCGGCCCTGCGGCGGCGGATCAGGCGATGGTCGTAGGTGCAGCCGAGCAGCTCGGCGACCTGGCGCGGTGTGGGGTGTGTGTCCTCGCGGGTGGAGGTCATGTTCAAGCTCCTGATGGTTGATCTTGCTGGCTGTGGGTGGCCCCGGGGTGGTGGTCGGTTCGTTGTGCCTGGTCGAGAGCTGCGGTGGTGGTGGCCCTCCTAAGGGAGAGGGCCACCGGACCACCCGGTGGGCCGGGGCCACCGAGGGCCACCGAGGGCCACAGGGCCACTAGGTGAATTGGTCGTCGTCCAAGCACCTCCCGCAGTCCCGCGAGGAAGGCCCGGGGTAGTGCCCCTGGGAGCGGTTTGGTCCGGCGTGCACATGCAGCACGCCGGCACCCTCGGCCGCCCTGATGACAGCGGGAACGCGGTCCGTGCCGCATTCGAGGCGGTCCCGAATGCCCCGCTGCGTGATCCCCGGCTGTGACGCCACGAGCCCCGCCAGGGCAGCCGCGTGCTTGTCGACGGCGTACGTGGTGCGGGTGCCGCCGCCGATCGAGTAGTGGCGCGTGTCGGGGTCGAACACGAGATCGCGTTCGGCGAACGCGACATCGCGGCCGGTCGCTGCGAAGAACCGCGCCACGTCGGGCGGCGGCTCCTTGCCGTCGCGCTTGCCCGCCCAGTCCTCCAGGACGAGCCGCCATTCCGCGTCGGGCCAACCACGTAGGACGGTGGCGCCGCGGCTGCGCTCGCCACTGTGACCCATGTGGTGGGCGAGCATCAGCTCGCGCACCCCGGCGTCGCGGACAAGCGCGTCGAGCGCGTTGAGCACCTGGCCGACGCCGGTGTTGTCGTTCTCGTCGACGCCGAGGGCGTGCAAGATCGGGCCGAGCGGGTCGACGATGAGCACCTCGCATTGGACGGCGCGCAAGTGGTCGGCCCACTGGCGCCGCACGTGCGGGTCACGGGGGTCCCATGTCACCCCGCGCAGGAGCTCGACCCGCACGGCGTCGGTCTTGCGGATGGCGTGCGCGGCGAGCCAGGAGCGCAGCTTGCGGCGGGTCATCTCGAAGTCGAGCAGGACCACGGTCCCGCCGGCCTCCAGCGGCTCGACGGCGAACCCAAGTGCGCCGCTGTGCCCAAGGGGCGGGCCGAGGAACGGGGAGCTATCGGCCAGGGCGGCGACGAGGTTGCCCATGAGGGTCGTCTTGCCGGCCTTCTGCGGCGCCGAGAGGATGATCTTCCCGTCGGTGGGCCACAGCCCGTCGATGCGGTAGGTGTCGGGCTCGTCCTCCTCGCCGAGGAGGTCGGTAAGGAGGGTCGAGCCGACCGGCGGTGGAGGGGTCGTGCCCTCCAGCGTGAACCTGCGGTCAGCCTCGGCGTTGTCGCGGCGCCGCTCCACCAGCTCCGCCAGGCGCAGCTCACGGGCGCGCTCACGGAGTCCGGCGGTCGGGTCTGGGGCGTCCTCGTCGGGTCGCTCCACGATCACATCCGGGGCGGGGCGGTGCCATCGCTGCGCCACCGCCCATGCCACCCGCGGAGGCGAACTCGGCCTCGGCTTGGGCGCGGGACACCGGCTTGCCGTCGCGGCCGTGGTCGACCATCGCCGGGACGAACTCGCCCTCCAGTCTGCGCAGCCCGACTCTGGCCGGGTAGCGGCCCTCCACGGCGTCGCCCACCACCCAGCACGCTGCTGCGACGGCGGCGTTGTGTCGGGAGCCACCCGCGGTGATCTCAGCGGTGAACGCGCGGATGGGTACCTCGACGCTCTCGGGACGCAGGGCGAGGGAGTGCTCGGCGACGAACGCTTGCACCTCTGCGTCGCTGACGGCGGTCTGCTGGTCGTCGACATCGGGCAGCAGCTCGGCGAGGTAGTGAGGCAGCTCGGGAACAGGGCCTGTGCGCACCCAGCGCCGCCCCTCGCCGCCGACGAGGATGATCCCGTTGGCGCCCCGCCACTCGCCCCACGCCTTGCCGGTCTGGCCGGCGCGGTTGCCGATCCGGCGGCTGGGCGGCTGGGCGAACAGGTAGTGCCCGCGGCCGGGGTCGTCGGGTCGGGTGGAGTGGAACGGCGGGTCAAGTTCGGTGATCGCGCGGCGCAGCTCGGGCGTGAGCTCCTCAGCGTGGTCGACGTCGGCGACGATGAGCCCGGAGCGTCCAGCGTGGACGGCGCATCGATGGCTGGTGCCCGAGAACCAGTCGGCGATCTGTTGGGGGTCGCGGCTGGACTTCGACGGCCACCCCTCGCCGACGACGCTGCCGGCGTGCTTGGCGTCGCCGGTGCTGGAGGTCGGCAGGACGTAGATCCCGGCGCCGGCGAGGGTGAACGCGAGGTCCATCGAGTTGGCCTCGGGGTGCACGTCGGGGATGACGATGCTCATGCGGCTCGCTCCCGGCGGATCCTTGCGGCGACCGCGACGGCGGCGGTGGGCCCGTGGGGCGGGCAGACGCACCCGCGGCCGCTGCGGTCGTCCTTGACGGTCCGGCCGCACACGCGCCAGGTGTCGCGGGCGACCCCCTGCTCGTCCTCGGCGAGCCTGGGGCGCCCGGTGCCGGCACTGGAGGTGCGCGTGGGGGCACTCACGGGGCTAAGATCCGTTCTGTCGATGGTTGGTCGGCGGGATCGCGAGGGCTGGGCGCCTGCACTGCGCCTAGCCCTCGATCCGTCTCAGGGGCTCTCCAGGGCGGCGACGATGGACGCCGTGACGACACGTGTTCGGCCTCCCACTCGCAGCACGCGCGCCGGGAACTCGCCCCGCGCGGCGAGCTCGTAGCCGTAGCTGCGGCTGATGCCGAACGGCGCGCAGGCCGTCGGGACGTCGACGGTGGCGGGCCACGTGCGGATCTCGTCCAGCGTCGGCGCGGGGACCTCGACTGCTGTCGATCGAGCTGCGGTGATCATCTGGGCATCCGACCCTTCTCGGGGCTAGTCCGGATAATCCGGAGCTGCGCCGGATCATCCGGCCTGCCGCCAGTCTGGCACGACTCCAGACGATCGCGCAACGGCCCCCACGGACGCGAACCGAACCCCTGGATTGCCAGATTTTCCGGAGTGTCGTAGCTTGACGCCGTGCCCGAATCCCCCAAGCCGTGGCCCGACCTGCTGGCGGCCGCCGTCGGTGAGCGCGTCGCTCACTACCGCCGCGAACGCGGCTTCACTGCGCAGCAGCTCTCCAACGCCCTGCGCGAGCAGCTCGGCGTCGACATGAAACGAACCGTGCTCGGCGGTCTGGAGAGTGGCGTACGCAAGGCCGTGACCCTCTCGGAAATCCTGGCGCTCGCCTACGTCCTCGGCGTCCCACCGTTGCTGCTGATCACACCAGTGGGCGAAGAGCCCGAGTTCGAGGCGCTGCCTGGGATGCGCACGGACACGTGGGACGTTGCGCAATGGATCACGGGGGAGGGTCCACCACCCCGTGATGGACCGGAGGATCGGGCGCGCGAACTGTGGCGACGGCACGTCGACCTCTTGACGCTCTACCGCGAGCACGCGGCGAAGGAACGGGACTGGAAGGCGCGCACGCGCATCGCCGTCGCCGACTCGCCCGATGAGCGCAACGACCTGTTCGAGCGCGCACTCACCCGACGGCGCGAGATCGAGGACGGTCTGCGGCTCATCCGCCGAGCGATCCGGGGTCGAGGGGACCTCCCGCCCGCACTGCCGCCCGAACTGGCGCACCTCGATGCCGACGAGCCCGTGCCGCGACTCCGCCCCGTCGACCCGTCTCCGCCGCCAGTGGCGGACTCGGCGGACGTCGAGCGGGCGATCGAGGCACGGCGGAGCAGGCGGGGCGTGAAGGTCGACCCGACGCACATCAACGAGGAAGGGGGCAGTGATGGCAGCACCGAAGATCCGACCGGTTCAGGTCGGTGACCGCACGCGGTACCGGTTCGTGATCGACGTTGGCCGCGACCCGGTGACCGGGAAGCGCCGGCAGGTGACGCGCACATTCGATCGACAGAAGGACGCACAGCGCGAGCTGGCGAAGATGCTGCACGAGGTCGACCGCGGCACCTACTCGGCGCCGTCTCGGACGACGGTCGAGGAGTACCTCACGGACTGGCTGCGGTCGGCGACGCGGGGCAAAGAGGTGGCGACGATCCGGAACTACGAGGACGCGCTGCGGCCGGCGCGCGAGCGGCTCGGCGCGGTGCCGCTGCAGAAGCTCACGACGCGCCACGTCGAGGATCTCGTCGACTGGATGTCGACCGAGGGCCGCCGCCGGGGCGGGAAGGTCGGGACCGGCCTCGGCCCCCGCACGGTGCAGCTCACGCTGTCCCGGCTGCGCTCGGCGCTCAACGACGCGGTGATGCACCGGCTCGTCGACTACAACGTCGCCGCGCCGGTGAGGCCTCCGGCGCAGAAGAAGGTGCGCCGTGAGCCGTGGACCGACGTCGAGGTGCGGACGTTCCTGCGTGGTCTGGCCGGGGGCAGGCTGGAGGCGCCGCTCCTGCTGAGCCTGCTCGGGTTGCGGCCGGCCGAGGTGTGCGGGCTGCGATGGTCCGACGTCGACCTCGACGCCGGCACGTTGTCGGTCGCGAACACGCGGACGCTCGTCGAGGGCGTCGTCGTCGAGAAGGGCCCCAAGTCCGACGCCGGCCGACGGAAGCTGCCGATGCCGGCGCAGGTGACTGCCGCGCTCACCCGCCTGCGTGCGATGCAGGCCGCGGAGAAGCTCGCAGCCGGGCCCGCCTACTCGGCGACGGGCTACGTGCTGGTCGATGAGATCGGCGAGCCGTGCCGGACGGACTGGCTGCGTCGCCGGGCGTACGAGTCGATGGCGGAGACCGGGGTCCGCAAGGTGCGGCTCTACGACGCGCGGCACGCCGCGCTGACCTACCTCGCCGTCAACGGCGTACCAGGGGTGATCGTCTCTGCGTGGGCCGGTCACTCCGATCTGAGCTTGGCCGCGCGGGTGTACGTGCACCCGTCGGCGAAGGATCTGGAGCAGGGCCGGGACGCGCTCTCGGCACTGCTCGGATAGCAAGATCAGCAACACCGCGTGAGATTTTGTGAGATCCGGGCCCGGAAAGCAGTCAGGGCCTTGACCTCACCGCAGTGAAATCAAGGCCCTGACCTGGAGTTCTAGATGTGGAGCTGAGGGGATTCGAACCCCTGACCCTTTGACTGCCAGCCCGGCCCGGCAAGCGCCCCTGACCTGCATAAACAGACTCTACGCACGTCACGGTGGTGCGTTACGACCCCGTTGGATGCGGCTTACGCCGGTTCACGTCAGGTCCGGGCTCCAGATCTGCTCCAGACCCGACGGTCAAAGAGCTCGAGCCGTGACCCTTTGACTCCGCATCAAACAGTCAGCCGAGCGGCCCACCTGGCACGACGCCACGGGCCCATCCGCCTTCTGAACGATCCGGTGCGCCCCGATTGTGCGTCCCGATCGGATCACCCATTTTCGAACTTTCGTTCGAGAGATGCCTAGTGGATGCTCCGTTTCAGTTGTCATGTCTCAGGACATCGGTGACGGTTCGGTGTCAGGACGTCAGCGTGGCGGTGGTGGCGGGTCGGCCGAGACCACCCAGTGACAGCGCGGCCTGGTCGACCCGGCCGGCGAGTTGCGAGCTCAGCTGTACTCGGCACGCCTGGCCGGCCCGGTCTCTACTTCGTCTTGAGGCAGGTCAAGCTGCCCACAACGAACTGAGTATATGCAGGTTCACCTGCGCCTCATCATCCTGCCCACGGCTTGATCGAACCGGCCGAGGCAAGCCCCCAGTCGCCACACAGATCCGACGAACCGCCGCGCGCTTGGGCGAGCGCATCGACGAGGGACTGGCCCGCAGCGATGTGGTTGATCGTGGTGGCGACCAGGTGAGACGTTCGAGCTTGAGGCAGCAGCCACATTCCGCCGACGCAGTGCGTGCAGCCGCGCACGAGCAGACTCACCGACAAGTTGATCGGCAGCGCCACGGGTGGCATCTTCGCCGATCCGCAGCAGGCCACCAGGGCGCATCGGGCGCGGGAGCGGCGGGCGAGATCGTGAGCGGTCAGGCCACCGTCGATACCGAGCTGGAACGACAAGCCGTCGCCAGTGCCGTGACCGATCACCAGCAGCAGGTCGCATTCCCGGTCGAGTGCGGACACCCCGAAGCTGACGTCCAAGGCGCCCTGTCGATGAGCCGCGTCCAGTGCTGTAGTCACCTGCTCGGCATCGCGGATCGCCGGGTCGATCAATGCCGCGACGGACCGGATCCGTGCGGGTGGTTGCTTCAGGACGGAGTAGACGGTCAGCGACGGCGCGATGGTGGTGGGTCTGGTTCGCAGCAATGACGCTGCCTGCCATGGGACTCTCCACAGCGGACCGTCCGGGACCACCACGAGGCCCCTCGTCGGTTCCGTCGTCAGCATTTCTACGGCCTTGCTGTGCAGGAACGTGGAGACGAGCTCGTCCAGCTCGAGTTGGGTCAGGTCGGTGACCGGACCGTGTACGGGGTTCAGACGCTCGAGAACAGCGATCCCCCCGGCCGTGATGGGCTCCGAAGTGAGCAAGGCACCGCCCGGCGGGACGATGAAAATTGAGAGCCAACGCCGTGTGGCCGCAGCTCCGCCACCAGTACCTCGGATCAGCAAACCGAAGTTGCCGCCGAGGCCGTCGGCGCACGCACGAAGATCGGGCCACAGCGGGAAGTGTCTGGCTTGCTCGGCGAGGGCTGCCTCGGCGACCTGCGGAAGCCCGTCGGACGCGGGCAGATCGATTTCGGAGAGCCCGGCGTCGGCGAGCGCCTCCAGCAGCTCGGCGAGCACGCTGCTCCGTGCCTCGTTCTCGTCGCTGCTGATGAGAAGGATCAGCAGTTCCAGGCCGCTCCGTGCGGCTGGTGGTATATGGCCGAACCGTTGCCTGCTCCGCACCTGCCGAACGACCTCGATCAGCCCTAGCCGCAGGTTCTCGACGTCGATGGACAGTTCTGACATCGCGAGGAATCCACGCCGCAAGCCGTCGAGGAAGTCGTGGTCCTGGGTGCTCTGCTCGATCAGGTCTGCCGTGGTCTCGGCCATCAGGCGAGCGGCGGTAGTCCGGTCGCCACGGACGAACGCGTCAAGCGCGTGATCGTCGCGCGGCTCGGACCGAACCAGCAGGTTGCGCACGTCGATCCGGGCCGCGACGTCGACGGGCCAGGTTCGGCTCGCCCACCGGAGCCGCTGGGCGTCGTCCGGGTCGCGGGTGATCCGGGCGACGATCGTCAGCGCTGTCGCCTCGTCGAGCGGTGCGAGCGACGCCGGGGCGTCGAGGGCGCGGCGGCAGGCGACCACCGCCAGGTCATGATGTTCCAGAGTCCATAGCGCTTGCGCCGCGACCACCAGATCGTGTGCCGGACTGTCCGAGCGGTCCCGATGCACGATCATGATGAGGGTGACCGCGGCCAGCAGCTTCATGCCGTCGTCCGCGTCGGCGTCCATCATCAGCCTGGCCACCTCGGCGACCTCACGCAGGACGTCGTCATCCAGGTCGTCGCCCGATGCGCGGTGGGGTGGGTAGGCGGCCCACACCCCGACGGTCGCGACGGCCACAATCACGTCAGGAGCGCCGATCTTCACCAGATGACGGCACAGACCGCGAGCCGCGTCGACATCGGGCAGCCTGGAGGCGCCCAGGCACTGTCGCACCAGCAGCGTGCACACTGCTGCCACGGTGGCCGTGACCTCAGTGTTGACGCCCTTCGGGATCTCCTCGGCCCGAGAGCTCGGGGGCCGGCCGTTCATTCGAAGCAGGAGTCGAAGGTGAAGGGCTCTGAAACGACCAGGCGACCGCCGTTGACGTGGAGCACCAACTCTGCGATGAACACGCAGCCGAGTGCCCGGTCGGCGAACCCGAGGGTAAGCGTGAACCTGTCCACGTCGTCGGGCTTGACCATCTGGGCAACGCCGATCTCGGTGTAGTCGCCGTCCACCTTCAGGTCGTAGTTGGCGCTGGTGGCGTACGCGGTCAGGTATGCGGTCCTGTCGACGATGCGGACCGCGGCCCGGGTGATGTTGGCGGCGTGTGCTCCGGTGTTGCGCACTCTCGTGTCGAGCACTACCCGGTCGGCATGTCGCTCGACCAGCACGTCGTCGATCACCAACGGGTTGTCCGCGGGGCGGGGCCGTGGCGCGGCAGATGGTCTGTCCGCCCGCGCCTCCGCCACGAGGACAGCCTTCCCGGCTTCCTTCAACTGTCGCACGGCCTTGTCGAAGGCTGCACGCAGCTCGGCAAGCTGGTACTGCCCTCTTGTGATGTCGTCGACGGCCTGATACGTCTGCATGCGCCGTGGCTCCCATCCACCGTCGTCCGTCTGAGGGCTCAGCTTGGACAGCGTAGAGGGGGACAGCTGATGTTTCTTCGCGATGGCGTCGAGGGTGCCGTCCAACTCGTCGATCGCGCCCTTCGCCAGGATGCTTGCTGCCTGTAGATCGCTGCGGGCCGTTTTCACGCGATCATTGGCGGTGTCGCGCTCCGCGCGGGCGGCGGCTAGGCCATCCACTCCAACAGTCACCTTTCTGTGAAGTTCCGGAATTAGACAGAAAGCCGGGGAAAGACCGAATTCGAAAGAAAGCCTGGGAAGTTCCTCGCGGTTGCCGTTCGTGACATCGAGTCGCGGACCCGGTTGCGCTGGAGAAGCCGTGACAGTTCTTTCCGTCGAAGACGTCAGTCCGCTGCCGCATCGAAGCCCTTCCCACGCCGTACACCCGGCAGGCTCAGGTTACTGGGGCCGCGGGCGCGGGGTGGAACGTCGGGCGGTACCGACGTTCCTGGTGCTCGAGTTCATCGAGCGCGAAGCCGAGCATGTGTTCTGCCCGGACACGGTGGACTCGCAGGCCGCGCGGTGCGCCGGCCTCGGATCAAGAACCCGCATCGAGCGGTGCGGGTGCGTCCCGGTCGAGTCCGGATCGGTGGCGTGGTCCCGGGGGTCTGCCGGGACCTGCTCGACCCCGACGGGTGGGTGTGGGCTCTGGTCGGGTTGCTCGATGGTTCGCGGACCGTGGACCATGGATCAGGCGGTGTCGGTGATGACCCGCTCGTTCCCCGCCCAGCCCCCGTCCCGGGTTCGAGCCGCTGTGGCCGACCTGAGGAGCGCTGGATACGTCGAGGACGCCGACGAGCCCTACAGCGGTCTCTCTCCGGTCGCCCAGCAGCGCTACAGCCGGAGTCGGCAGTTGTTCCAGTGGATGGACTCGGTACCGCGCCGAACCAGCTGGGACACCCAGGTGCTGCTGGCGGAGGCGCGGGTGGCGCTGGTCGGTGTGGGTGGTGCCGGGTGCGTCATCGGACTGAACCTCGTGCGGTCCGATGTCGGCCACCTGCACTGCGTCGACCGTGACGTCGTGGAGTCGTCCAACTTGAACCGGCAGATCCTCTACATCCTCAACGCCGACGCCGACGCCGACGCCGACGCCGGTCGGCGCAAGGTCGACGTGGCGGTGCGGACGCTGCGGACCCACAAACCCGCGGTCCGGGTCAGCGGCGAGTATCGCGACGTCGACGGCGAGGAGTACCTGCACGCCCTGGCCGAGCAGTACGACGTCGTCGTGCTCGCCGCGGACCAGCCGGTCGACATCCGCTACTGGACCAACCGCGCCCGCCTGGGCAGCGGCACTCCCTGGGTGCACATCGACTATTGCCGACCGCTGGTCTCGGTCGGTCTGTACCGGCCGGGCAGCGGCCCGTGTGCGGACTGCTTGCGCGCCGCGAAGGTGGAACGTCTGGGGCGAGCCGGAACCCTGCGCCATCGCAACTTCGCCCACACCCTTCGCCGGCCGCCCTCCGCCAGTCCGTCCCGCAAGCCGGTGGTCCTCGCGGTTGCCGACGAGTGGTTCCCCGCGCATGGCGGTGTCAGCTCCTTGAATCGCCACCTGTGCAAGGCGCTCGCCGCGGAAAGGGCCCAGGTGTTCTGTCTGCTTCCCGCGTTCACGCTGGAAGAGCTGGACGACGCGCGTAGTGCACACGTCGAGTTGCTCCGTGCCCCGCGGGTTGCCGGGCGCCCGCCCCGGACGGCCCTTATGCGCCGGCCTCCCCTACCGGACGGCCTCGTGCCCGATGTCATCGTCGGGCACAGTCGGCTCACCGGCCAAGAGGCGAAAGCCGTTGCCGAGGACCACTTCCCGGCAGCGACCCGGCTCCACGTGGTTCACATGTCACCGGACGAAATCGAGTGGTTCAAGCTCGACCGCGGGGACGACGCCGGGGAGCGCGCCGAATCCCGGACAGCGCTCGAACTCGACCTCGCCCGAGGGGCGGAGCTGATCGTCGCCGTCGGACCACGCCTGCACGCCCGGTTCCGGCGAGACGCGCATGCGGTGCCCGGCGTGCCTCCGGTGTACCGGCTGGATCCCGGATTCGACGCCGACAACGAGAAACGCGAGCCGACACCCGGTTCGCCGTTCCAGGTACTGGTGACCGGGCGGCTCGAGGACGCCGCGCTCAAAGGACTCGACATCGCCGCGCAGGCTGTTGGTCGGGCGGTGAAGATCCTCGATTCAGCGGACCTGGAGATAGAGATCCTCGTCCGCGGCGCGCCGGCGGGCACCTCGGCCGAGTTGCGCGAGGCGTTGCTGGCCTGGGCAGCAGCTCCTGCCGTCTCAGCCACTCCGCGGTTGTTCACGACTGATTCTCAGCTGTTGATCGCCGACCTCCGGCGAGCGGTCCTGCTGTTGATGCCGTCCAGGGCCGAAGGATTCGGCCTCGCCGGACTGGAGGCCATCGAGCAGGGCACCCCGGTCCTGATCAGCGGTAGCAGCGGACTGGGCATGTTGCTCCGCGAGACGCTCCCGGAGCATCTCGCCGCACAGATCGTGCTCCCCGTGCGCGATGACGTTGTGGATGCGGAGGTCTGGGGCGCGGCGGTCGCCGCAGTCATACGAGACCTTCCGCGCGCGTTCGCCACCGCAGCCTTGATCCGCGACATCATGGCCCGGCAACGAACATGGGGCGGCGCTGCGAAGGCTCTCCTGAACGAGATCCAGAAAAGCCAAGACCCTGATGTTCCAGTGTGAGACGGAAGGCTTCGAGGTAGAGGCGATCAAACGGGTGCCGGGCGCCTTTGACGGGGCGGGATCGCCAAGACTTGAATGTGTACGCGCTGCCGGATCGGGCAACTCAGCTCATGGTGTCGATGCACGAGATGCTGCATCACGAGCCCCACTGGTCGACCGCCTGGGGCCTCGTAGCAGCGATGACGGGCCTTCTCGCCGACGCGGATCCGGCTCTGGGTCGCCTCCGACGGGTGCCGCGGCGGCCAACGGCGCATGCCGCCGAGCGCATGAGGTGTTCGCGACCACCATCTCTTGCGACATGGTCGGTGTCGAGCAGGGACGTCGCATGCTCACCGAGAGCCCGACCTACCTCTCCCACCTGGAGGAGGGATTGGCCCTGGGCGGCTCAGCCAGCCGGTGGTCGTGGCAGTTCCGGGAGTCGGCGGCGCAGATGCTGCTCCGGACGCTGATGCAACCGGCTGAGTTGACCGAGTTGGCCGAGCGCGGGTTGGAGCGACTGCGGGTCAGGGACGTGTGTGAGCCAACGGTGACGCCGCCGGATGTCCGACTGTCCGCGGTCACGGCGGCCGTGAACCAACCGGCGGCGTCAGGCGCGAAACAGCGCAGCGTCGGGGTGGCCGATAGCAGTCAGCATGGCGGCTCCTTCCGCGCGCAGACGATCGGCGGTGTGCTGGTCGCCGAGTGCCAGGTGCGCTTTCGCCAAGCGGTGAAGGGCGTAGGCCGCCCAGTAGCGGTCGCCCAGAGCTCGGTCAAGCGCGAGGGAGCGCTCGAGTGCGGTAATCGCGCGGCGTGGGCGGTCGCTGCGGAGCTCGATGTCGCCGACGATCTTCAGCACCGACGCCTGTCCTTCGGTGTTCCCGGTCGTCGTGTACATCTCCAGCGCCTGGGCGCACCGATCGAGCGCAATGGACGTTCGACCAGCCCAGGCGAGCTGGCCTGCGGTCGCGGCCAAGGCGTCAGCGAGTGCCGCCGGGTCCGCCATCGACTCCGCGATGCGCAGAGCAGCCTCGGCGTGCTCGAGCGCGGCATCCTCGTCGACCCCGGCGCCCAGCGCGCGGACGAGCGAGAGGTGGGCGCACAGTGCGCCGCTGTCGTCCTCGAGGTCCTCGAAGTCCGCCAGCGCGGCCGCCAAGAGCGGCCGGACGTCGCGTCCGTCTCGTGATCGGGCCAGCGCGTCGGCGAGCATCCGGCGTGATGTGGCGGCGGCGGCTCGATCGCCAGCCCGCTCCGCGGCCGACAGTGCGGTGCGCATCACGGCGACGCGCGCGGAGTGTCTGCCCGAGCGGCGCAGGAAGACCACGCACGCCCACGCGAGCCGCCACGCTTGGAAGTCGAAGCCACGTTCTGCAGCGATCTGGACTTGTGCAAGCAGCACCTCGTGCTCGGCGCTGAACCAAGCCATCGCGGCGGCGTAGCTCATCGACGCAGGACGGACATCGGCTCGCTTCTCGACGTCGTCGGGCTGGATGCGGGCGTAGACGGCTTCCGCGGCTTCGAGGTAGTGGTCCAGCACCCGTCGCAACACCTCCGCCGGGTCGTCCTTGTGGTCGCTCCCCGCCGGGAGGCGGCGAGCGAAGGCGAGCAAGAGCTCGTGCATCCGGAACCGTCCACGTGGGCGTTCGGTCAGCAGGTTCGCCGACAGCAGCTCCTGCAACGCTCGCCGAGGTGGCTCGGCGGTTCCGGCCAACGCGGCGCATGCCGCCAGCCCGATGTCCGGTCCGTAATGCAGGCCCAGCAACCGGAACAACCGCGCGGTCGCTGGCTCAAGGGCGTCGTAGGACCACCGGAACACCGTTCGCAGATCGAGGTCGTCCTCGCGCGAGGACAGGTAATCCAGCCGGTCATCGTCATCGCGCAACTCGTCGACGAGCGCCGCCAGTGGGTCGCTCGGGCGGTCGGCCGCGCGCGCCGCCACGACGCAGAGCGCCAGCGGCAGCCCTGCGCACAGTTCGACGAGCGCGTGTACGGCATCCTGCTCGGCCGCCACCCTGGACGGACCGATCCGAGCGGCGAGCAGCTCCGTCGCACCCATCGGTTCGAGAACGGCCAGCTCGACCCGGGCGGCACCGTCACGAGCCACCAGACTGTCGAGTCGGTTACGACTGGTCACCAGAAGTGAACAACCTGTCGTAGGTGGTAGCAGCGGACGTACTTGCGCGGAGGTAGCCGCGTTGTCCACGACGATCAGCATCCGCTTGCCGGCGATGGCGCTGCGGTACAGAGCCGAGCGCGCGGCCAGGGTCGGCGGGATCGCAGCCACCGGTATGCCGATGGCGACGAGGAAGTCGAGCAGCGTCTCAGCCGGATCTGCGGGGGGTGACGGGCCGAAGCCGCGCAGATCCGCGTACAGCTGGCCGTCCGGGTAGTGCTGTTCGACCAGATGTCCGAAGTGGATCGCGATGGTCGTCTTGCCCACGCCTGCCGGGCCGTCGACGACACATACCGGCGCCGCGTCGGGCCGGGGTTGGGAGGTCGCGGCCAGCAACGACGCCAGTTCCTTCGCGCGCCCGACGAAGTGCCGGGTGCTCGGCGGCAGCTGCTGGGGACGCGGCAGGTCAGACGGGTTCGGGTGCACCTCACGTGCGATCCGCTGCGTGATCTCGGCACTGTCGCGCAGCGTGCCGAGCCTGCCGCGCCTGGATCCGCTTACGCCCAGCTCGTCGAGTAGGCGCTCGAACGTGAGTCCGCGAGGAAGCGTGGTGCCGTTGAGGTAGGCGTAGAGGCTGGCCACCGACACGTTGACACGCGTGGCCAGGTCCGTCCGGCTGATGGCGCGGCCCCGTTGCCGTTCCGCGTCGAGGACGGCCCGGGTCAGCGCGGCCGCCAGCTGCCGTCTCGGCGAACTCTGGCTCTCTCCAGAGTTGTCCAGCCTCACGAGCCCCATCATGCGCTAGGTGCTGTCGTTGTGGGCGTCCCATCACCATGTGAACGGAGCATCCATGCTGGTCGAGTTGGTTCCCCCGCCCGCGACGACGTTGGCCGAGCCCGCGGCGCACGTCATCTTCGACACCCTTCCCGACATCGGTCTGGACCGGATGACCGAAGGCAAGGTCGAGTTCGTGCTGTGTGTTTCGGCGCTCACCGCGCAGGTCTGAGCAGGCGGCCCGGCGGCGGCGAGGCTGCCGCCGGGCTACACGACGTGAAGGAGCACGACCATGCCCGTCCCCGTCTACGTGGAGGACGTACTCGAAACCCGGCCGCTCGGCGCGAAGGACCTCACCATCGGGGCGCTGCTCGCCGCGAACCGGCTGCCGGAGAGCTTGTTCCAGCCTTATCTTGTCCGTGGTGCGGTCGCGACTCCCGTACCCCTCACCGCGCGATTGCGCGATCTGCCAGATGACGCCGAACGGCTGCTGCTGCGGGCCATCCGCAACACGCTGTTCCCGACCGTGACGCCGGCCGACGCCGCCGCTGCGAATCAGTCGAGCCCAGGCGTCGGCTTCCGGTCGATCCGTGCGGGAGCGGACGGCCGGGCATACGAGGAACACGCGACCGTCGACACGAACGAGGCTCGAACGCTCGTATCGACGGAGGTCGCCTCGTTCGGGAAAGAGCACTCGATCGCGGCCCGCGGCTGCGTGTTCGGCATCTCGGGCGGCGGTGACAGCAACGCGTTGGCCTACGGGCTGGCCAACGCCGTGCCGAAGGAGCGGCTGCTGGCGTTCACGCTGGTTTTCGGCGCGGTCTTCTCGCCAGAGGCCGCGGTTCGGGCAGGCATGCTGTGCCAGGATCTCGAGATCGAGCATCGGGTGCTCCGACCGGACGACATCGCCGAGCTGCTGGGCATCACGACTTCGGTGCATGAGCTGTACGAGGACTTCAGCGCGGTCTTCACACACGAGGCGCTGCACTTCTTCGGGACCTTCTTGATCCTGCGCACGGCCCGCCGGCTCGCGGACGGGTATGGCTACGGTGACCTGGCGTTCGGCTACAACCGCGAAGACCTGCTCGCCGAGGCGCTGTTCATGGTGATGAACGGCCACCGGCCACTGCCCTACCCGGTCCGTCCATTGGCACGTCACCGGGTCGTGATGCCGGTGTGGCGCGTGCCGAAGCTGCTGCTGGACGCCTGCCATCCCCAGTTCAGCCTGGAGAACTACCGCGAGCGCGATCCGTACACGACCCGACAGCGCAGCCTGGCCTTCTTCCTCGCCCACGCCATGGACTCGGCATACCCGTCCTTCGGCCTGAGCCTCCTCGTTGGCATGGCGGAGGCATTCTCCGGCGCGTGGGGAACGGTGTCGTACGTCGATGACCTCGACGTGTTCGTCACCGAGCAGGCCACCGCGGACAACATCGAGAGGGTCCGGGAGCTGCTGGGGCGGCACTTCGGTGTGAACCAGTGAGCACGACAGGACAGACGGGCGATCAGCGCATACGGGACGTTCCCCAGCTGCCCGTCCCCGAACACTGGGCGAGGGTGCTGGACGCCTGGCCGTCCGCGCACCATCCGCGTGACGTCGTCGCGGGCATCGAGCACGCCCGGACGGCCGGGCTCGTCGCCGACGCCATGACCGGAACTTTCGTGACGGAGCTGCGCGCGGCGCTGGCCGGTGCAGCCGGGAGCGTCATGGTCGCCTTCGGCGATCCCGCGTGGGTAGTGCCGGTCATCTCGCTCGTCGGTGCCGTGCTCGGCGACGTGACGTATCGGCGGGACGGGGTCCTCGGTGGTTCGGCCTCCGTTGTGCCGACCGGCGGGGTCGACCACTACGAGCAGGCATGGCATACCGACAGCACGCCGTGGGACGTTCCTCACAAGTGGAGCGTGCTCGGGCTGCTGGCCGCCGATCCCACACTCGAGCGTCCGGTCACCTCGGTGCTGCCCTGGACGCTGGTGTCCGCGGCATGGTGTGGCGAACGCACGCTGGAGGACCAACTGCGGACCCACCGGTTCTCCTGGCGGGAGCGGTACAAGGGATTGCCGGCGCTGAGCGCGCCCGTGCTCGGCGATGTGCCGCGCTGGTTCCGTCCGGCGCTGGCCGAGTTCCTCGACGACCCACAACGCCGGGTCGCCGCGTGCGCTGCGATAGATCACTGCCTACAGCGAGCGACCGCCTGGTTCGAGGCAGAGGTGTCGGCGGAACGGGTGCTGGTCTTCGACAACCACGCCGTACTACACCGCGGCCCGGCGGTCCGCCGAAGGAGCTGTCGAACGCTGCTGCGGCTCAAGGTCGACGGGACTCCGCGCCGATGACCCGCCCGACGTTTCCGGACCTGGCGCTGGCGCACCGCGGTGAGCTCTTCGCGCAGCTCCTTGCCCTCCCGGCTGACAATGAACGGATCATGAGCTGCACCTTCGACGGCAGTCCCGGCTGGGTCGTGTCGGAGATGCCCGCAGCCAGACGGCTGCTCACCTCGAGCGCGGGCCGCAAGTCCCGACCGACACACTCCCAGCGCCTGCTCGGCGGGGTCGGAGCGCGACAAGGTCCAACGGTTCGGCAGGTCAAGCGGCACCTGATCGACGCAATGGCCCGAGAAGCAAGCAGGCCGGCAGACGTGGCGTGGCACCTGCATCCCTGTCTCGACGATGCGCTGCCCGAACCCTCGCGACTGACCGAAGCCCTGTCGGCGGCGCTGCTGACCCAGCTCACCGGACGTCATCCTGGCTCCGTCGACGGTGCGGCCCTGCGGCGCATGGTGCAGTCATCGTGGGTCCACCTCGAGAGCGAGGACGGCGGCGGGCCGGCTGACGATGACCTGGCCGCCTACCTCGTCGACCTGGTGCGCGCATCGAAGTCGCTCTTCCTCCAGCACTTGCGTGAGCACGCGTGGGCGGATCGGGCGATCGCAGAGGAGCTGCGCGGGATGGTGTTGGCCGGTTGGGGCAGCACGACCGCTGCCACCCTCAGCGCGCTCTCCCTCGATGCAGGCCCAGTCCTGACCAGAGTTGCACTCGATGAGGTCCTGCGCCTTTACCCGCCCAGCTTCATGATCGCCAGAAGGATCGTCGAACCGCCACCGGACCCGCTGCCCTTCGAGTCCGGCGACATCGTGCTGATAAGCCCGTGGCTGATCCACCGCGACCAGACGAAGTGGTCGGCGCCACAGTGCTTCGACCCCGCGCGATGGCGCCATCAGCAGCGGGACAGGTGGTTCGTCCCGTTCGGCTTGGGACCGCGTCGCTGCCCCGCTGCCGCTTTCGCTCGAGCCCAGGTCGCTACCGCGGTCACGTGGTACGCCCAGCGTAATTCGACGGCTCAGGCGGGCGAGTTGACGCTGGTGGAAGGGCGCAGTCCGGCCCTGAAGCCGCGCAGTTCAGGTTGATCAGTAACGGAATCGAGGAGAATCTATGAAGAAGAAGTTGAGCGCTGCGATGGCGACGGTGGTCGGTGTGGTCAGTCTGATGCTGCTCGGCACGCCGAACGCCTTGGCCTACGGGCCCTCGTACTGCAAGGCCCCCGGATGCGATCTGTCCGGCGCCCCGAACACCGGTCAGATCTTCTTCAGCATGCCTGGCGGTACGCCGCTGACCATGCTGTGTTGGACCGACAGCCAGTGGTACAACGGCACGAACCGCTGGTTCAAGGTGAGCAGCCAGTACCCGACGGGCTACGTGATCGCCACGCAGGTCGGTGCACAGACCACGGTAGGGCACTGCTGACCTGCCTGAGAGGCCACGAGCCCCTGTCGTTCACCATTCAGACTCTCGGCGAGCTCGAGTCCCGTCCGTGCGGCCGGGAACCAGGACGACGAGCCGAAATGCCCAGGAGGGGAGTCCGTTTGCGCGCGATTGTGGGAGGTGGCCGAGTTGATCGCCTCCGACGGTCGCCGTGGCGCCGGGACGTGCCCTTCGGGGCCGGTGCCGACGTAGACGAAGCCCACTATCTCGTCGGTGTCGCGGGAGCCCGAGCACCTCCTTGACCGTGCCGGTCGGTTGGACCGGCCAGCCGGCACGCCGGATCGCATCGAAGCCGAGCGCGGTGTCGGCGAGCAGGAGGGTCCGCGTCGCGGCGCAGGTGACGGCGTACCGCTCGCGAGGTGGACCTTGTCTTGCCCGTCTAAGCCGCGGCTGGTGGTGACGATCACGGTCGGTGCCGGTCCAGCTTCGCCCGCTCGGGGGCGAAGCTGGACGTCGTCGAGCACGCCCTGTCAATCGCCTTGGCCAGCAGCGCCTTCCCCCGACGCCGGGCACCGCCACGTGGGTTCCATATCACTATCGGCGATCGCCTTGAGCCACCGGTCCTGCAGCCCGTCAAGCAGCCGTTGCTCGACCTCGGCGGCGACATGGGAGTAGGTCTCCTGGATACGGTCGCCGAGGATGTGCCCGAGCCGGCGGGCCTGGGCGACCTCGGGGACGCCGTCGGCGATCATCCAGGTCTTGTGGCCGTGACGGAGCCCGTGGAAGGTCAGCCCCGGCTTGACCGGAGTCAGCTCGACCGGGGGCCGGGCCAGGTAGCCAGTGCCGTCCACGGC
>CAXTTN010000090.1:0-2113 GCA_964247105.1 uncultured Pseudonocardia sp. | reverse complement strand
GGCCGGTCGCAGGGCGCGGCGGCCGAAGTTACTGCGCCGGTGCGGCTCGCCGTGGGGGGACACGAACACGAACCGGTGATCATGACTTGCCAGGTGGGCGCGGAGCAGGTCGATCAGGAACGACGGCAGGGTGATCGTACGGGCGGACTCGGCTGTCTTCGGCGGGCCGAGCTCGACCCCTCGACTGGACTCGTGCAAGGCCCCGGTCAGGGGGTCGATGAGAAGACGGCCGTCGTCGAGGTGGATGTTGTGTCGTTGGAGCCCGGCCAGCTCGCCCCAGCGGGCACCGGTCCAGGCGGCGGTGACCAACAGCATCGCCGCTCCCGGCCCGGCGGCGGGAAGTCGGGCGGCGTTGTCGGCAACCGCGAGCGCTTCGGCGGGGGTGGCCCAGATCCGTTCGACGCGCCGTTCCGCGCGGCGGCGCCCGCGGCGCCGGGCCCGGATCGGGTTGGCCGGGATGAGACGTTCCTCGGCGGCGTCGGCGAGCAGCAGCGACAGCAGTTTCGTCACCGACGCTACGGTGGTCGGCGAGTAGCCACGACCGCGCAGGTCCTTGGCCCAGCCGGCGACCCTGATCCCGGAGATGTCGACCAGCGCGTGCTCGCCCCAGCGGGGCAGGACGTGACAGCGCAGCAGACTTCGGTAGAAGTCCTCGGTGCGGATCGCCACATCGAGCGCGGCCAACCAGTCCTCGGTCCACGCGCAAAGGGTGATCTTCCCTGCCGCCGGGTCGATGAACCGGCCCTCCCGCTGATCGGACTCCAAGGTCTGGGCGTGATCGGTGGCCGCGGCCTTGGTGGGAAAGCCGTTGATCGCGCCGATGGTGCCGTCGTCACGGCGGTAGCGGACCCGCCAGCTGCTGGTGCCGGACTTCTCGATCCACGCCATCCCTACCGTCCCCTCATCGACACTCACACCGAACCGACCCTCGACGCGGCGGCGCTGGCACGGCGGCGCTGGCACGGCGGCATGTACACCCGCTATGGACGCTCGTTTCGGCGCAGAGCGGAAGCCCCACTCGGGTCCGGACTGGTGACACGTCACCGTCTGCCACGTCGAGCGATCCGACCGGTACGCGTCGCAGGGCCGGGCTTGCTGGCACCGGCGACAACGATGGCGACGACGTCGGCGTGGGAAAACCGCAGGTGCTTACCCAGGAACGTGCACGGCACCGCCCGCGCCGTCGCCCGGCGCCGCAACCACGACTCGCGCACCGCCAGCAAGCGAGCCGCCTCGGCCGGGGTGTAGAGAGGCAACACCTGCTCGGGCGCTGGGCTGTCGTTGCCCGAGGATAGCCGCGGTCCGTCCGCTTTTCGGCCACCGGGCAGCTCGTCGAATTCCACGATCGACGGGTGCTCGGTGTTCGTGACAGGCTCGGCCCACTGCAGAGCGTCGTTGCTCATGCTGCGTCCGTGTCGATCTCTGCAGTTCCGGCGACCTCGGTCTGCTGCCGTCGCGCGTCGGGACGGAGCAGGCTCCCGCTCGGCGCGACCGCGACGTGTTCGGTGCGGAACACGAGGACGTCCTCGTGCGCGATCAAATGCAGCGGTAGCCCGGCCTCGCGCTGCTTGCGGATGAAGTCGCGCTGGAAGAAGGAGCCGCGGGCGACGAGGCCGTCGTCGGCGACCCTCCCGAGCAGGGCCACGCAGCGCTCGACCGGGACGAGGCCCGCGCCAACGCCACAGGCCAGGATCTGCGAAGGCAGGTCGATCAGCTCGGCGTGCTCGCGCCACGGCCGGACCGTGATCACGATGTGCGCGCCGGGCCGCAGGTAACCGGCCAGGGCGGTGAGGATGCGCCCGAACCCGGACAGCAGACGGTGGTGGCCGATGTTGGCCAGGTTCCCGCGGTCGAGGAGGTTGCCGTAGAGGTGGTGGTACTTCTGCACGCCGCCGCCGGGAACCACGGACACCTGCCCGTGCGTGGACGGCCCGTAGGGCGGGGAGGTGACCACCAGCGCGCCCTGGTCCGCGTAGCGGGCGGGGAGCAGGGTCGCGAGCTGGCGTGCGTCGCCGTGCAACACGGTCGAGTCGTCGGCGATGTCGGGGTCGACGCCGAGGGTGCGTGCGAGGTCGAGGTTGGCGCGGGCGATGTCGACCCAGTGCGGCTCGTA
>CAXTTN010000089.1:0-21379 GCA_964247105.1 uncultured Pseudonocardia sp. | reverse complement strand
AACACGTCGCCGGGCAGCAGCCCCGCCAGGTTCACCGCGACGGCCGGGCGCCTGCCGCGGTGCTCCGGCCACGTCGCCGCCTCGTTGACGGCGGTGCGCAGCACCCACAGGTCCAGGTCGCGCAGCAGCCCGCTGCGTTGCGCGACGGGCAGGAAGTCGCCGGGCGGTATCAGCCCGCGTTCGGGGTGCGGCCAGCGCACCAGCGCCTCCGCGCTGATCACCGTGCCGTCCGGGCCGACGACGGGCTGGTACTCCAGCACCAGCCCGTCGGCCGCGATGGTGGCGCGCAGCTCGGCCTCCACCTCCAGCGCCCTGGTCGCCGAGCTGACGACGCCGTCGGTGGCCATGCCGATCCCTCCACGGCACTGCCTGCGCTTGGCGTCGTGCATGGCGACCTCGGCGAACCGCAGCAGGTCGGCGGCCCGCACGTCGCCGCTGGGCACCGGCGTGGCCAGCCCCACCGAGGCGGTCATCTGCACCGGCCGCCCGCACACCGTGATCGTGGTGCGCAGCAGGTCGGCGACCAGGCGGGCCAGCTGGTCGGGCCCGCCGACCTCGGCGTGGTCGGCGCAGATCACCACGAACTCGTCGCCCGACAGGCGCGCGGCGGTGCAGCCCACCGGCAGCTCGCGCTGCAGCCGCGCGGCGAGCGACACCAGCAGGTCGTCGCCGGCCTCGTGGCCCAGCGAGGAGTTGACGCGCTGGAAGTCGTCGAGGTCGCCGCACACGACCGCGACCCGGTTCCGGCCGGGCCCGGCGAGCAGCCGGTCCACCAGCTCCAGGCTGGCCGCGCGGTTGGGCAGCCGCGTCAGCTCGTCGACGGTGCCGGCGCTGCGCAGCAGCTCGGCGGCCCGGCGGCGCTCGGAGACGTCGGTGCAGACCACCAGCCAGAACCAGCCGCCGTCCTCGCCCGAGGTGACCGACACGTTCAGCTCGCACCACACCGTCGTGCCGTCGCAGCGCCGCAGCGGCGCGACGTCCACCCGGTAGCCGAACGGCGCGCCCGGGGGGACGTGGCGCAGCCAGTCGGGCCGCTCGTGCGCCGCGGCGTCGACGGGCACGTCGGCCGCCATGAGCCCGGCCGGCACCCCGAGCAGGCGCTCCGCCGGCACGTCGAGCAGGGCGGACAGGCCCGCGTTGACCTCGACGACGTGACCCGTCGCGTCGATCACCACGACACCGCTCGGGACGAGCGCCATCAGGTCCGCGAAGCGGCGGCCCGCGTTGCGGGCGCGGTGCGCCGCGCTCAGGTCGCGGACCACCCCCACCACGCGCACCGGCGTGCCGTCGTCGGAGTACTCGACCTCGGCACGGCAGCTGAGCAGCACGTCGAGGGGGAGCCGCAGCTCGGCGTGGTGGCCCTCGGGCCCCGGGCCCCCGGCCCGCAGCCCCTCGCACAGCAGCGCCACCTGCTCGCCCTCGACCGGCCCCGCCTCCGTCTCCGGATCCAGACCGACCGAGGCGTACAGCTCGTCGAGGGTGTCGCTGCGGTGCAGCGTGCCGGTGGCGAGCTCGAAGCTCCACGTCCCGACGTGCGCGATCCGCTCCAGCTCGGCCGTCCAGTCGCGGTCGGCGGTGCGGCCGAGGCCGGCTCCGGCGTCGCCCAGCTCGACGACCACCACCGCCGTCAGCTCGTCACCGGGCAGGTCCCAGCGGACCACCCGGACGCGCACGAGCCGCCCGTCGGGCCGCACCAGCCGCGCATCGACGTCGGGCCCGACGACGAGCCGGGTGAGGCGGCCGCCCGCCGGGTCGACGCCGACCAGCCGCGCCAGCGCGTCGTTGGCGCGCACGACGCGGTCCGACCGGTCGCACAGCGCGGCCGGGGTGGTGGGGAGCCGGACGGACTCGGGTCCGGTCACCGGGAGGACGCCGAACACGGCGTCGCGCAGGGCCGGCAGCACCCGCGGCGCGCCCCACCCGTCGGCCTCGTCGACCGTCGCGAACGGGTCGACGACGGCCGGCGCGGGTTCCTCGGAGACGGCCCGGACGAGCTGGGACGCGAACAGCCTCGCCTGCGGGTCGGTGCCGCCACGGAGCACGGCCTGCCGGGCGCGTCGCAGGTCGGCGCGCACGACGGCGTCGGGCAGCACCGCGGCGTTCGGGACGGTGTCCGGGTCCTCGCCGAGCTCTGTCACGGCATCTCCTGGGCGTGTGGCGTCGTACGTCTCGAGGACTCAACGACGTCACCCGCCCGACGGTGCTCGATCGGCCTACGCCGCGTCGACAGGCCAGGTACGGAGAGTGACGGCCATCGGGGTACCGAGACGAACCCGCAGCACCGAGCCCACCTGGAGGTGACTCCGAGTCAGGAAAACCGTCCAGAAGCGCGCGCCACGGCCTGCGACACGGCGGGCGCGACACGCGGGTCGAACGGGCTCGGCACGATCCGGTCGGCGGCCAGGTCGTCGCGGGCCACGTCGAAGATCGCATCGGCCGCGGCCAGCTTCATCACCTCGGTGATGCGCCGGGCGCCCGCGTCGAGCGCGCCGCGGAACACACCCGGGAACGCGAGCACGTTGTTGATCTGGTTCGGGAAGTCGCTGCGCCCGGTGGCGACGATCGCGGCGTGCCGCGCCGCCACGTCCGGGTGAATCTCCGGATCGGGGTTGGACAGCGCGAACACGATGGCCCCGGGCGCCATCAGCGCGAGGGTCTCCTCGGGCAGCCGCGCGCTCGACAGACCGACGAACACGTCGGCGCCGGTGAGGGCCTCGGCGATGCCACCGGCGACGCCACGCGGGTTCGACTCGGCGGCCAACCGGCCCTTCTCCCCGCCGCGGGCGGCGTCGAGCACGCCGCGGGAGTCGAGCACGACGACGTCGCGCACCCCCGCGGCGAGCAGGATCCGCGCGCACGCGACGCCGGCCGCCCCGGCGCCGGAGACGACGACGCGCAGCCCGGCGAGCGGTCGCGCCTGCACCGCGGCGGCCCCGCGCAGCGCGGCGAGCAGGACGATCGCCGTGCCGTGCTGGTCGTCGTGCATGACGGGGCAGTCCAGCGCCTCGATCAGGCGGCGCTCCAGCTCGAAGCACCGCGGCGCTGCGACGTCCTCCAGGTTGACCGCGCCGAAGCTCGGCCGCAGCCGCACGAGCGTCTCGACGATCTCGTCGACGTCGGTGGTGTCCAGCACGAGCGGGATGGAGTCGAGCCCGCCGAACGCCTTGAACAGCGCCGACTTGCCCTCCATCACCGGCAGCGCGGCCCGCGGGCCGATGTCGCCCAGGCCCAGGACGGCCGTCCCGTCGCTGACGACGGCCACCAGTCGGTCGGCCCAGGTGTAGCGGGCCGCGGCGGACGGGTCGGCGGCGATGGCGCGGCTGACCTCCGCGACGCCGGGCGTGTAGGCGATGGCCAGGTCGCGGGCGTTGGCGAGCGGGGCCGCCAGCCCGGTGGAGAGCTTGCCGCCGCGGTGGGCGTCGAGGATCTCCTGCGTGGTGGGGACGGCGAGATCGGGAAGAAGCGTCATGACGGGGACTCCACGGTGCGGTGCTCGGAAGGTGCTCGCCGTGCACCGGGGCCGCGGTGTGGGCCCGTGGGTGCCGGACGCCGCTCGGGGGCTGCCGCCGGATGGGGCGACGCCCGACGAGGAAGGCAGTCGGGTACGACATCACGGTAACGCGGCCCGGCGTCCCGCGTCACTGTGAGAGGCGCCGCGGACGGGGGTACGCGCGCCACCGCACCACCGCCACCACCTCCGCCGCGCCGAGGGTGCGCGAGTCGGTGCTGCCGAACGGGTTGTCGCCCAGCACCCACCAGCCGTCGCCGTCGGGGTGCGCCGCGCGCTTCACCGACAGCTGCCCCGGGCGCTGCGACCAGCGCGCGAGCACCACGTCACCGGGCTTCGGGGGCGCGCCGAAGCGGGCCAGCACCACGTCCCCGTCCGAGAGGGTCGGCGACATCGACGGCCCGCGGACACCCACCCTGCGCCAGCGCACAGTCCCCCTCGTCACTCGGCCCGGCGATCGGTCCGGGAGTAGTGTCGGGCCGGCCAGAGAAGATCACCAACCAGGGAGGACCCGTGCGGATGCTGTCCCGCATTCTCCGCCCGCGGCTGGAGGCCACCGCTCACTGCGACCTCCCCTGCGGCGTGTACGACCCGGCTCAGGCGCGGATCGAGGCCGAGTCGGTCAAGGCCATCCAGGAGAAGTACCAGGCCAACGAGGACCCGGCCTTCCGCGCCCGGGCGATCGACATCAAGGAGCAGCGCTCGGACCTCGTCAAGCACCACCTGTGGGTGCTGTGGACCGACTACTTCAAGCCCCCGCACTTCGAGAAGTACCCGGAACTGCACGAGCTGTTCAACAAGGCCACCAAGGCCGCGGGTGCCGGTGGCACCAAGGGTTCCAACGACCCCAAGACCGGCGAGGACCTGCTCGGCCTGATAGCCCAGATCGACAAGATCTTCTGGGAGACCAAGCAGGCCGCCTGATCCGGCTGTGGGAGCGGCGCTGACCGGCGGGACACCCACCGACGGTCAGTGCCGCTCCCGTCGTTGGGCGACCTTCCACCGTCCGCGGCCGACCCACTCCCGCTTCGCCGCACACCGGTTGCGTTCCAGGTGCCATCCCGTCGACCTGGCACAGCCCGACCACGCGGACGCTCTTGTGCTGCTCTCGACCCACACCGCGCCCGACCCCCTGTGGTAGCGTGGCTTCAAAGCCCCGCCTGGGAAGAAAGCCAGGTGGGGCTTTGGCGTCCAAGAAGGGAGGATCGCTATGGCGGACACATACGCTGCGAACCCCAAGCATAAAGTTCCATGGCAGCCCGGAGCTCGTGGAACTCTCTGCCCGCGAAGCGCTAACGGGCCTGAACTCTTCCGCAACGCTTTGACTGACCCCAAACATCTTGGAAAGCGCTACAACACGGACGGGACCAATGCCTACTGTGCGCATTCAGATAATGTTCCGAACGGGCAGGGTGGCACAACTTGGCACGGATTTCCGATCGAGTGGTCGGTGGTCCCCATTCAAGTTCAGCGCGCATGGGTCGAGGCGGGTCTCATCCGTCGAATTCGACTGAGGGACTGACCATGGCCCCGGTGACCTGGAAGTATCTCGCTGGCGATACCGACTTGTTTGCTGTCGAGTTTTCCCTAGTTCGCGACCAAACGGATGACAGCATGGTTGATCCCGACGAGCGCACAAGCTGGGGCTCCATTGCGATATGGATTGGTGGCCGCAACTTGTGCGAGCACTACGTCCAGGGCGAGCGGCTCGCTTCTGCGCACTGGTACTTGTTGCCGATATGCGAGTGGTTTGCAGAGAATTGGGACCAACTGCTCCATGAAGAGCGCTTTCCCATCCGCACGCAAGCCAATACCGCCGAGCAGTCTGCCCTTCGCGCCTCAGCTCTAGCCGAAGTCGATGCCAGCAATGGAAAATTTGATACAGCCGAGCTGTATCAAGATTGGGCTTTCGGACACAGACTTCGAGCTAGCGCTCCGGGAGCGCTTCTACCAGACCTCTACATCCGTCGATATGGCGACAAAATAGAGCTCTCGACCGGGCGCGCGCCGATTCCGGGAGAGAACTGGGGGATCGCGTTCTCGACCGTGCCCACCCAGCGACTTCCGGTAGAGGCTGTGGCCAGACCGCTGCTCGACGCCATAAGCAGTCTTGCGCAGGAACTGCAGCGCCGGACCATCGGCCCGTCTGAGCGCGTCGAGAAACTTGGCCGAGCATTAGACGAAATCCACTCACCAGAGCGTACATCCAGCAGGATGGCGTGGCTGAGCGGTGCGGGATCGGACATCGCATCATTTCTTGCCTTGGCGACACAGGTGCGTGAGGCGATTCCGCCTGCCGTGCGGGATGCGTTTGACGCCATACGACAGCCAGCAGACGCAGGCTCGTCGTATCTCAACAACTCGCCGATTTCCTTGCTCTTTGGCTCGCTGGCCCCCACGGTCGCGCCCAATGATATCGGTCAGATCATCAATGCTCTTGTCGCGGCTTCGCCCAGAAAGACGTTGTCGGACGAGCTTCATCGACTCGGTATTGCGGTTCTTGAAGAGGAGGACCGATATGGCGTTGGGCCCGGCGAGTTGGGGGGCATGTGCGGCGAAGAGATCTGGCGCAATCTCACCACTGGTGAGACTTCCACTCGCCGGTGGGTCGACGTCGAATCGATAGTGGTAAATCTCGGCGTCCCCATCCTCGACGCGACGCTGAGCGACCGATCCACGCGTGCAATCAGCTACTTGACGCGGGAAGGCGCCGTGGGCATCGTTCTTAATCGCAACTTTCGATCAGGCTCAAGCGGTGCCGTTCGGCGCTTTACTCTTGCACACGAGCTGGCTCATCTAATCCTTGATCAGGATCGAGCGTCGGAGATGCTGGTTGCCAGCGGCCCGTGGGCTCCGAACGAAGTCGAACAGCGCGCCAACGGCTTCGCTGCGGCGTTCTTGATGCCGACTGCCCTGCTAGATGAACAGTTGGGACGGGTAGCTGACGATTGGCGCTCCGTCGAGGTGCTCGCAACCGTGGCTAGAACTCTTCGTGTTAGTTTGTCTGCTCTGATCAGCAGGTTGCAGAACTTGGGGCGACTGAGCCCCGAAGATGGCGATCTACTACGCGATGCCGTTACTTCAGATCGGCGATAGCAGCAGTTGCGGAGCCGCCGCGAGGGGAGTTCGCTTCCCGGCTTGTTCGCGTACGCGCAGCTCCGGCGCCACGGGAGAGACCGGCGACGCCCACCTGCTCTGCACCGATCGGAAAACGGCTGGGCAGCTGATCTACGGTGCTCGTGTGGACGATGTCAGGGCGTCGAAGCTGCTCTCGCTGGTGCTCCGCCACGATCCCGGCCGGATCGGCATCGAGCTGGACGGCAACGGCTGGGTCGCCGTCCCGACCCTGCTGAGCGCGCTCGACGCGCACGGCACGGCGCTGACCCGCGAGCGGCTCGCCTCGATCGTCGCCGCCAGTGACAAGAAGCGCTTCGCGCTCGACGAGGCCGCGGACCGCATCCGCGCGAACCAGGGCCACAGCGTCGAGGTCGACCTCGGCCTGGCCGCCTCGACCCCGCCCGGCCGGCTCTACCACGGCACGCCGCGGCGCAACCTCGACAGCATCCTGCGCAGCGGGCTGGAGCGGCGCGGCCGCCACGCGGTGCACCTGTCGGCCGACGTCGAGACGGCCCGGCGCGTGGGCTCCCGGCGCGGCGCCCACGTCGTCCTCGCCGTCGACGCCGCCGCGATGCACACCGAGGGTCACGCCTTCTCGGTCTCGGACAACGGCGTCTGGCTGGTCGAAGCGGTGCCGGCCCACCGCCTGACCGTCCTGGGCCCGTGACGACCTGATCGCCCGCAGGTCACGGCCGGGCCGCCCGCACGGCGAGGAGCCGCTCCATCCCGGCGGCGCCCGCGGCGACCACGAGGAACAGCAGCGTGATGGCCGCGCAGTAGAGCGCCACCGGGCCGTAGCCCAGCTCGTCCACCCGCAGGAACGGGTACGGGTACCAGCCGATGAGCGCGCCGCGCACGAGGGTGAACACCAGCCACGCCACCGGGTAGGCCAGCGAGAGGACGACGACCCTGCGGTCGACGAGCCCCCGCGGCCCGAAGAGGACCCAGCCGACGACCGTCAGCAACGGGCTGACGGTGTGCCAGAGCTGGTTCGCGAACGCCTCCGCGCCGGTGAACCGGTCGAGCCCGGCCAGGAGCACGTGGTAGACGACGGCGGTGATGGTGATCGCCAGCACCGCGTCGAACCGGGCGACGCGCAGCAGCGTCGAGCGGGCGGTCGGGCGGGCCGCGAGCACGAGGTCCGTGGCCGCGACGAGCAGGTTCGACAGGATCGTGAAGAACGCGAAGAGGTTGGCGACGCGGCCGGCGGGGGTGGTGAAGAACGCGTCGTCGGCGTGGCCCGCGGTGATCGGTATCTGGATCACCAGTGCGACGACGACCACGAGCGCACCCGCGGCGAACCAGACGCGCGCCAGAACCTGCACGCGCTCACGATAGCCGCGGCTCAGGGGCGGAAGTCGACCAACACCGTGCCGGCGCGGGCGTCCAGCGGCGAGTCGACGAGCGGGCCGAGGCGCTCCTTCGTCCAGGTCGCGGCCTTCGCGTTGGCCGCGTCCGCGCCCTCGGCCGTGGTGAACACGCCCACGCTCGACACCTCGTCGTCACCCACGTCGACCAGCGTGTAGGACACGAGGCCGTCGTCCAGGAGCGGCAGGTACTCCGCCTCGATCAGCGCGGCCACCTCGGCGGCCTTGCCCGGTTTGGTCCTGATCCTGCGGAGCGTCGCATGCATGGCGCGATAGTGCCCGATCAGTCGTGATCGGGCACACCCGACACGACATGGCCCGCGGCCTCCAACGACTCGGCCAGCAGCCGGCGCACGTGCCCGCCGCGGGCCCGGTACACGGCGCGGCGGCCGTCACGGCGGGTGGCGACGAGCCCCGCGATCCGCAGCTTGGCCAGGTGCTGCGACACGGCGGGCCGCGCCGCGCCGACCGCCTCGGCCAGGTCGCCGACGTCGTGCTCGGCCCCGCACAGCAGCCAGAGCAGCCGCAGCCGGGTGGGGTCGGCGAGCATCCGGAACGACTCGACGGCCGCGTCCACGTGCTCGCCGGGAGGCAGCTCCTCCCAGCGAACCGTGTCGTCCGCAACACCAGTGTTGTCGTGTGCGTACATGAGCACCTATTCTCGTCGGTATGAGCACGACAGTCCACCACGGGCACGGCCACGGGCACGCGCCGAGCAGGCTCTGGCACGAGGTCAGGCACCTCGTCACCCCGCACAGCCACGACACCGCCGACCGCGTCGACTCCGTCATGGAGTCCTCGGCCGACGGTATGCGGGCGCTGTGGATCTCGCTGGCCGTCCTCGGCGTCACGGCCGGGTTCCAGGCCGTGGTGGTGGTGCTGTCCGGCTCGGTCGCGCTGCTCTCGGACACCCTGCACAACCTCGCCGACGCCCTGACCGCCGTGCCGGTGGGCATCGCGTTCGTCCTGGGCCGTCGGCCGGCCACGCGCCGCTTCACCTACGGCTACGGCCGCGCGGAGGACGTCGCGGGCATCGTGGTCGTGCTGGTGATCCTCGCGTCGGCGGTCTTCGCCGGGTACGAGTCGATCCGGCGCCTCGCCGAGCCGTCGGACGTGCGGTTCCTGTGGGCGGTCGCGGCTGCGGGGCTGGTCGGCGCCGTGGGCAACGAGATCGCGGCGCAGGTGCGCCTGCGTACCGGCCGCCGCATCGGCTCGGCGGCACTCGTCGCCGACGGGCTGCACGCCCGCACCGACGCGATCACCTCGGCCGCCGTACTGCTCTCGGCAGGCGGGGCGGCGCTGGGCTGGCGCTGGGCCGACCCGGTGGTGGGGCTGGCGATCACCGCCGCCATCGCGACCGTCACCTGGGGCGCGGCCAAGCAGGTGCTGGCCCGGCTGATGGACGCCGTCGACCCCGCGCTCGTCGACCAGGGCACCGCGGCGCTGCGGACGGTGGAGGGCGTCGTCGACGTCGAGAGCGTGCGGCTGCGCTGGATCGGGCACGCCCTGCGCGCCGAGGTGGACCTGTCGGTGTCACCCGGTGTCACGATCGAGGACGCCCACCGCATCGCGCACGACGCCGAGCACCGGCTCACCCACGCCGTCCCCCGGCTCACCGCGGCGACCGTCCACGCTCACCCGGCCGCGACGACGGGGTAGCTGACGTCGAGCTCGTCGCGCGGGCCGGCGCCGGTACGCGGCGAGGAACCCGTCGGCGCAGTCGTGCGGGACGGGCACCGGCACGACCCGTGCACCCGGGCCCAGCGCGCGCACCGCGACGGCCTGGTCCCCGGTGAACACGACCTGGCGGCGCGACACCCGGTACCCGCGCCCACCGATCTTCTCGTAGACACCGGCCGTGCTCAGGACACTAGGGTCGGCGCATGACGAGGGGTCGCGTGTTCCTGCTCCGCCACGGTGAGACGGAGTGGTCGCTGTCGGGTCGACACACCGGCAGCACGGACGTCCCGCTCACCGAGCGCGGCCGCGGCCTGGCCCAGGCGGCGGGAACCGTGATCACCCGGGTACGCGGCGACGTGCCGCCCGCGCTCGTCCTGACGAGCCCCCGCGTCCGGGCCAGGGACACCGCCAAGCTGGCCGGGCTGCACGCCGACCGCGTCGACGAGCGGCTGGCGGAATGGGACTACGGCGAGTACGAGGGCGTCACCACCGACGAGATCCGCAGGACCGTCCCCGGCTGGACGGTGTGGACGCACCCGTGCCCGGGCGGCGAGACGGCCGAGGAGGTCACGGAGCGCGCCGACGCCGTGCTCGCCGACGCCCGCGCCGAGCTGGACCGCGGCGACGTGATCCTCGTCGGGCACGGGCAGTTCAGCCGGGTGCTCGCCGCCCGCTGGATCGGCCTGCCCGCCTCCGGTGGGGTGCACTTCGCGATGGAGGCCCCGGCCTGGGCCGTGCTCGGGGACGAGCGCGGCGTGCCCCAGCTCAAGCACGTCAACCTGCGGGCGCTGTGATCCGGGGCCCGGTGATCCGCGATGTCGCTCCCTCCGACGTGCCGGCCGTCGTCGGCCTGGTCCGCGAGCTGGCCGAGTACGAGAAGGAGCTCGCGTCCTGCCACATGACCGAGCAGCAGCTGGCCGCGGCGCTCTTCGCACCGTCCCCGGCCCTGTTCGGGCACGTCGCCGAGGTCGACGGCGAGGTCGTCGGCTGCTCGCTGTGGTTCCTGAACTTCTCGACGTGGCGGGGGGTGCACGGGATCTACCTGGAGGACCTCTACGTCCGGCCCGAGCACCGCGGTGCCGGGCTGGGCCGGGCCCTGCTCGCCCGGCTGGCCGCCGTCTGCCGCGAACGCGGCTACGCGCGGTTGGAGTGGTCGGTGCTGGACTGGAACGAGCCCTCGATCGCCTTCTACCGCACGCTCGGCGCGGTGCCGATGGACGGGTGGACGACGTTCCGCCTGGACGGCGGGGCGCTGGACCGGGCCTGAGCCGCTCAGGGCGAGAGCGGCCAGGATGCCGTCGTCCCGGACGGGTGACCACGCGCCCGTCCCGGCCTGCCCGCGCGGTCAGCGGTGGCCGGCGCTGCTGGGGAAGAAGGCCTGGCCGTCCTGCTGACCGGGCAGCCGCCCCGGCGTGGGGCCGGCCATGTAGAACTGCTGCTCGATCATCCGCAGGTCGCGACGGGCCATGGCCAGGTTCGCCTGCGCCCGGTTGAGCACCAGGTAGAAGAAGAGCTTCTCCTCGGAGTTCCCGTGGATCGGGCGGATCAGGTGGTACTGGGTGTCGAGGGTGATCAGGATGTCGTCGATCGACTCCCGCAGGCCCAGCTTCGCCATGACCTCGAGCTTGGTGCGCACGACCTCGCTGTTGCCGGGCGCGGCGACGTCGAGGTCGAACTCGGGGCTGCCGCCACGCGACCCGAGGGTCATGCCGCTGTCGTAATCGACGATCGCGGCGGCGAAGGCGCCCTTGATGTTCGCTGCCATGTCCAGTGTGTGATCGATGCTGCTCATTGCCGAAGCCTCCAGGGCACGGTGTCCACGCAATCGGAGTGGGGGCGGGACGACCAATTTCTCATCGGGGGTGGACGACCATCTTGCGGACACCGCGGACCACCATTCGGTGGGGCGGCGTATTCGGTTCCTCATTCGGATTCGAGGCGCCTGGGGTAGGGGCGCAGGGCCAGCAGCAGGCGGTTCATCGTGGCCACGTCGTCGGCCCAGGCCTGGCCGGGCACCGGGGCGGCCGGCCGCGGTCGCCGGGACTGCACCGTCCGGGGCAGCGGCGTCGAGCCGGAGCGACGTGGCAGCGGGATGTCCGCAGGGCGTCCCGACGCCGGTGGCATCGCTGCCGCCGTGCGCGACACCGCAGGTAGCCGCCGGTCCAGCGGAGGTGCACCGTGACGAACCGGGGCGGCCTTCCGAGAACCTCGGCAACCTCCCTTCCCCAGCGCAGTACCGTCGCCGGCTCGATGGTCGCCTCACCGCATTCGGCGACGATTTCACCGGTACCGGTGTCGGCCACGCACGAGTACGCCGAACCGGGTGGGTCGAGTAACCGACCCACCATGTCTCGAATCGTCACGAACAGAGATCCTTCCGCTGAACAGAGTGTGCTACAGCCCGCCGGACCAGCGGAATTCAACCCTTTCAGAAGCAACAATTGGTGCGATCAGTGCAGCCCGTGATGGACCGAGCGGGGCACGTTCGCGCGCTCAGCGTGATCACGTGACTGCGCTGAGCAGCCAACACCGGCCTCAGCCGGACATCGACCACTGGCGCGACGGCTCGCTGATCAACAACAGGAACGTGCCCGCCACGTAGACACCGGACGCGATGCCCAGCACGAGCTCCTGCGACGGACCGATCAGGGAGTAGACGACCGGCAGCAGGAGCAGCTGCGTGACGATCGCGGGCGTCCGCGCCCCGCGGCGGCCCCGCACGAGCCCGATCCCGACACCGAGCAGGGCCAGGCCGATCACCACGAAGTAGGCCGTCTCGCCGAGCACCGCGCTGAACGGCAGGTTCGCCGACGACGCCTGCACCCCGATCACGATCGCGAACGCGATCGCGGCGAGCGCCTGCACCGCCACGAGCACCCCGGCGACGCGGATCTGCGGGGGCGGTGCGGAGGTCACGCCGGCGAGAGTAGCGAGGTCACGGCGATGCGGAATGTCCCGGAGCAGGGCGGCGTTCCTCCTTCCGGGCCGTGACGGAGCCGCTACGCGTCGTCGTACCAGATGCGCAGCTCGTCGCAGCCCGACACCTCGCGTCACTCGGGTGAGTGACAATTCGCGTCCACTCACCGATCCTTGCGGACCGTCGAGCCGATAAGGGCTCGCACCAGGACAAACGGTGCCCCAAGGTAGGGCAGGCGAAAGCGAACACCTCGCGAGGGGGGTTCGGGCATGGTCCGACGGAAGCCCGGGTGATCGGGCCCCGCCGGGCGGGACGGGATGTAACCCTCGTCGCATCGAGGACACGATCAGGAACCGATCGCGTCGAGAATCGTTGCGGTGAGTAGGTAGGGGCTGAAGACGGCTCCCTCACCGGGTGAAGTTCGGCCCTTGAAGATCGAGCGTGCTCGTGAAACTATTCACAAGCGCGGAAACACCGTGACAGACGATCGGCGCGACCCCGATCGCGCAAGTACGAGGAGCAGAGCAACATGGACTGGCGTCACCGCGCTATCTGCCGCGACGAGGACCCCGAGCTGTTCTTCCCTGTGGGGACCAGCGGTCCGGCGCTGCTGCAGATCGCCGAGGCCAAGACCGTATGCCGGCGCTGCCCCGTGGTCACCGAGTGCCTCACGTGGGCACTGGAGAGCGGCCAGGACGCAGGCGTCTGGGGCGGCATGAGCGAGGACGAGCGGCGTGCACTCAAGCGCCGCAACGCGCGTACGCGCGCACGCACGGCCTGATCAGCAGCAGAATCCGAGAATTACACACTCCCCCACCGAGGGCCCGAAACCGGACACGACCCGGTTCCGGGCCCTCGGTCGTTCCACCGGGCGCACGCGAGAGCAGCTCCGGAGGGGAGTCGGGGCTCCTTGTTGCGACCAGGAACCGTCGACCACGACCTGAAGGTTAACGCCCCCGTAGCGAGAGCCTGATGACGGCCTCCGTGCCACCGCCGGCACGCGCGCGCACCTGGAGCGCGGAGTCCAGCTCCGAGTCCAGGAGCGTGCGCACGATCTGCAGGCCCAGGCCGTGCGACGAGGCCAGGTCGAAGCCGGGCGGCAGCCCGTGGCCGTCGTCGGCCACCACCACGTCCAGGCCGCCCGCCGACCGCTGGGCGGACACGACCACCTCGCCCGCCGTTCCCGGGTCGAACGCGTGGGCCAGCGCGTTGTGCACCAGTTCGGTCAGCACGAGCACCAGCGGCGTCGCCAGCGCGGCCGGCAGCGTGCCGAAACTGCCCTCCCGGCGCACCTTGGCCCGCACCTCGGCGGTGGCGCCGTCGCCGATGGCCGGGAGCACCTTGTCGACCAGCTCGTCGAGGTCCACGCGCTCGGCCACCGACGCGGAGAGCGTCTCGTGTACCAGAGCGATCGAGTTCACGCGGCGCACGCTCTCGGCGAGCGCCCGCCGGGCCTCCGGGATCGCCGTGCGGCGGGCCTGCAGGCGCAGCAGCGCCGCGACCGTCTGCAGGTTGTTCTTCACCCGGTGATGGATCTCCCGGATCGTGGCGTCCTTGCTCAGCAGGGCCATGTCGCGTCGGCGCAGGTCGGTGACGTCCCTGACCAGGATGAGCGCGCCCGCCGCGTCGCCACGGGGTCGCAGCGGCAGCGCGCGCACGAGCATCACCGCGCCGCGCGCCCGTACCTCCATGCGCAGCGAGTTGCGGCCGTCCAGCGCGGCGGCGATGCGGGCGGCCACCTCGGCGGCGTCGAACGGGTCGTGCACCAGCGCGCGGGTGGCCTGGGCCAACGAGACGCCCACGAGGTCGCTCGCGTAGCCCATGCGGTGGTAGGCCGAGAGCGCGTTGGGGCTGGCGTAGGCGACCAGGCCCAGCGCGTCGAGCCGGATCAGGCCGTCGCCCGCGCGCGGGCTGGTGTCGGCGCCGACCACGGACGCCCGCGGCGGGAACGTGCTGTCGGCCACCATCTGGCACAGGTCGGACGCGCAGCCCAGGTAGGCGATCTCCAGCGGGCTGGGGACGCGGGGCATCGCGAGGTTCGTGTCCCGCGACAGCACGGCGACCACGCTGCCCCCGTGGCGCACCGGGATCGTCTCCGACCGCACCGGGATCTCCAGGTGCCAGCGCGGGTCGTCCTCCCGGCAGATCCGGCCCTCGATGATCGCGCGGCGCAGCTGCGGGTTCTTCGCGACGGGGACGCGGCGGGCGACCATGTCCTCCGGGTGCGCGGTGGGGCCGGTGGTGGGCCGGGCCTGCGCCACGCACAGGAACTCCTCGCTCGCGAGCGGGATCCACAGGAGGAAGTCGGCGAACGACATGTCCGCCAGGAGCTGCCACTCCGCGACGACGCGTTGCAGGTGCTCGACGGCCTCGCCGGAGAGGTGGGTGTGCTCGGCGAGCAGCTCGCTCAACGTCGACACGTCTGGTGGGCCTCCCGTGCTCGTTGATCCCATCCAACCACGTGGAACACTGGGACCCAGAGACCAGCGACGAAGGAGGTAGTGATGTCGAAGCGTGCACGCAAGCGCCGCGACCGGGGCAAGAAGGGCGCCAACCACGGCAAGAAGCCCAACACGTGAGCACGACGGCAGCCGGGAGGGTGCTTCCCTCCCGGCTGTCTACCGGCTAGCGCTGCTCGATGCGGGTGGTGCGAACCTCGACCGTGGTGGTGGTGACGCCGTCGGCCGTGGTCGCGACCGTGACCTCGGCCTGCTCCAGCACGACGTCGCGGATCTGCTGGCGGAGCTTCGCCTTGAGCTCCGTCGGGGCCTGCTCACCACCGCACTTGGTGGCCAGCAGCTTCTTCAGCTTCTCGTCCAAGCCGTACTCGGCGAGGCACGGGGCGCACTCGTCGAGGTGCTGGGCCAGCAGCGAGCGGCGCTCCTGGTTGCACTCCTGGTCGAGGAAGAGCCACACCTCGGCGAGCACCTCGGAGCAGTTGGTCTCGTGTGGTTCGCCGCAGCTCATGACACGGTCTCCCCGCCGCGGACGCCCTGCTCGTGGCGGATGAAGCCGCGGTCCCGGGCGGTGTCGGTGAGCATGTCGCGCAACTGGCGGCGGCCGCGGTGCAGCCGCGACATCACCGTGCCGATGGGGGTTCCCATGATGTCGGCGATCTCCTTGTAGGCGAACCCCTCGACGTCGGCGAGGTAGACCGCCATCCGGAAGTCGTCCGGGAGCTGCTGCAGGGCCGACTTCACGTCGTCGTCGGGCAGCAGGTCCAGCGCTTCCACCTCGGCGGACCGCAGGCCGCGCGACGTGTGCTCGGAGGCCTGGGCCTCCTGCCAGTCGGTGATCTCGTCGGTGGGCGACTGCAACGGCTGGCGCTGCTTCTTGCGGTAGCCGTTGATGTAGGTGTTGGTCAGGATGCGGTACAGCCAGGCCTTGAGGTTGGTGCCCGCGCGGAACGTCCGGAACGCGGAGTAGGCCTTGAGGAACGTCTCCTGGACGAGGTCCTCGGCGTCGGCCGGGTTGCGGGTCATCCGCAGGGCGGCGCCGTAGAGCTGGTCGATCAACGGCATCGCGTCGCGCTCGAAGCGGGCGGCGCGCTCGTCCGCCGTCTCCTGCTCCTGCTCCTGGTCGACGACTTCGCCGGCCACGGGTTGGGCCGCCTGCTCGGTGCCGGGCACCGCGCTCCTCTCGCGCCGGATCACGCGGGGCGCGACCAGGGGGACGGTCACCGCTGCGGCAACCGGATGACGGCCAGAGCGTACGCGCTCCGCCCTGGTCCGGCTCGTCGGCCGCGTATCCGGGGCCTCCATCACTGCGTGGGTCACGAACGTGTCCAACACGGACTTCCGCCGGGTGATTCCCTTACTGTCCCCTGATGTGGCAGGCAAGGGAACCCCGGCGACCGCGCAGCTGGTGAAGGCGAAGGTGGCGCACCGCGTGCTCGGTTACGAGCACGGCAGCGGCGCGGCGTACGGGCCGGAGGCGGCGGAGATGCTGGGGCTGGACCCGGCGACGGTCTTCAAGACCCTGGTCGCCGAGGTCGACGGTGCGCTGACGGTCGGTGTGGTGCCGGTGTCGGCGATGCTGGACCTCAAGGCGCTCGCCGCGGCCGTCGGCGGCAAGCGGGCGAAGATGGCCGACGTCGCGGCGGCCGAACGGGCCACCGGTTACGTCGCGGGCGGCATCTCCCCGCTGGGCCAGCGCAGGCGCCTCCCGACGGTGCTCGACGCCTCCGCCCAGGCGTTGCCGGCGATGTACTGCAGCGCGGGCCGTCGAGGCCTGGAGGTGGAGCTGTCCCCCGCCGACCTCGCCCGCCTGACCGACGCGACCTTCGCCCCGATCGCAACCTGACCACCCACCCCCGCGAGTCGACCTTCTCACCACGCGGTGATGGCCGATCCGGCATGCCGAGGAGCGGGCTCGATCGGCGAGAACACCGTGCCCGTTCGGTCGACTCGCGCCCAACACGGACGCGAGTCGACATCTTCGGCACGCGGTGATGGCCGATCCGACACGCCCACGGGCGGGCCCGATCGGCGAGAACACCGTGGCCGATCAGTCGACTCGCGGGAGGGTTTGTGCCAGCCAGGTGGCGACGGCGGCGCGGAGACCGGGGGTGTCGGACTTCAGGCCGTGGTCGCCGCGGAGCAGGACCACCTCGCGGCCGGGGGCCGGGTCCGGCCGGCCGAAGGGATCGCGCTCACCCTGCACCACGAGGATCGGGACGGTCGGGGCGGCGAGCTCGGCGAGGCGGTCCTTCTCCGGCCGGCCCGGCGGGTGGACGGGGAACGCCAGGCACAGGACGCCGATCGCGCCGCCCGCCGCGGCCGTGCGGCAGGCCACCCGCGCGCCGGAGCTGCGGCCGCCGAACAGCAGCGGGAGCTCGTCCCGGACGTGGTCGGCGACGGCGAGCCAGGCCGCGTCGAGCTGGGCGGCCGGGGCGGGGGCGCGGCGACCGGCGACGCGGTAGGGCTGCTCGACGAGCACCACCGACACCCCGGCGACGACCGCCACCCCGGCCGCAGCCACGAGGTCCGGGGCGGCGACCCCGCCGCCGGCACCGTGACCGAGCAGGAGGACGGCGCGGGCGTCGGGCGCGTCGTGGCGGGTGATCCGGGACGGACCGTGGGGGGTGTCGACCTCGACGGTCACCGGGCACCGCCGCCCTCATCGGCGTGGGACGCACCGGGGCGCCCCCGCCGGGGCGGCCACGTGCGGCCGGCCGCGACCACCGGCCCGGGACCCCGGGTGGGCCGATCCCGGGTCACTGCGGGTTCGGGCCGGCGAGCAGGTCGAGCTGGAGCGGCTCGGCCACCTCCCCCGGGGCGAGCGGGGCCAGCAACTCCGGCCCGTTGTTCTTCACGCTGTTGACCAGCGCCGACACCGGCGTCAGCTCCATCGTCGCCACCAGCTCGGCGCTCGGCGGGGCCAGCAGCCCGCCGACCGTGGAACCGTCCGCGTCGGGGTTCAGCCACGCCTCCCAGGCCGACGGCGGCAACACCAGCGGCATGCGGTCGTGCACCTCCGCCAGCGGCCCGACCGCGGCCGTGGTGAGCACGCAGGCCGTGACGAGGCCATCGGGGTAGCGGTCCTCCGGGTCGTCCTTGGGCTTCCAGAACTCCCACAGCCCGGCCATGGCGAGGGAGCTGCCGTCGACGTAGTGCGTGTAGTAGGGCTGCTTGTGGTCCGGGCCCCGCTGCCACTCGAACCACCCGTCGGCCGGGAGCAGGCAGCGCCGCACGTCGAGCGCGCGGCGGAACGACGGCTTCTCCCCCACCGACTCCGACCGCGCGTTGATCATCCGCGCCCCGGCCTTCGGATCCTTCGACCACGACGGCACGAGCCCCCACCGCACGACGCGCAGGCTGCGCTCGGTGGTGTCGGGATCGGGGGTGCCCTCGGCGTCGCGGGGGTGCCGCTCGACCACCGCGACGACGTTCTTGGTGGGCGCGACGTTGTAGTCCGGCTCCACGCCGGAGGTGGCGTCGACCGCCCGGAACTCGTCGGCCAGGTCGGCGGGGGCCTTGATCGAGGCGTAACGACCGCACATGCGGACCATCGTCCCAGCCGATGGGGGATCATGTCGGCTGTGACCCCTTCCTGGCCCGCACCGCTCGCCACCGGCCCCGTCCGCGGCCGGGTGGCCGTGCCCGGCTCCAAGTCCGTGACGAACCGCGCGCTGCTGCTCGCCGCCCTCTCCGGCGGGACCGCGTCCGTCTCCGGCGCGCCCGCGACACGCGACACCGCGCTGATGGTGGGGGCGCTGCGCGCGCTCGGCGTCCCGGTCGAGGTGGACGGCGAGCACGTCGCGTTCGCCGCCCACGGCGGGTTGCGCGGCGGGAGGACCGTCGACTGCGGGCTCGCGGGCACCGTCATGCGGTTCGTGCCGCCCGCCGCCGCGCTGGCCGACGGCCCCGTCCGCTTCGACGGCGACGAACGCGCGCGGTCCCGGCCGATGGGCACCGTCCTCGACGCGCTGCGTGCCCTCGGCGCGCGGATCGACGGGGACGGCCTCCCCTTCACGTTGCACGGCACCGGCGGCCTGCCCGGCGGGGACGTCGTCATCGACGCGTCGGCGTCGTCGCAGTTCGTGTCCGGGCTGCTGCTCTCGGCCGCCCGCTTCGACAAGGGCGTCACCGTGCACCACGACGGCAAGCCGGTGCCGTCGCTGCCGCACATCGAGATGACCGTGGACATGTTGCGCACCGCGGGTGTGGACGTCGACGACAGCGAGGCCGACACCTGGCGCGTGGCTCCGGGCCCCATCCGGCCCCGCGACTGGGCGGTGGAACCGGATCTCTCCAACGCCGCGGTGTTCCTCGCCGCCGCCGCGGTCACCGGCGGCCGCGTCACGGTGGCGGGCTGGCCGGCCGGGTCGACGCAGCCGGGCGTGGAGATCCTCTCGGTGCTCGCCCAGGCCGGGTGCACGGTCGACGCCGGGCCCGACGGCATGACCGTCACCGGCCCCGACGCGCTGTCGGGCGTCGACGTCGACCTGCACGACGCCAGCGAGCTGACCCCGACCGTCGCCGCCGTCGCCGCGCTGGCGGGCGGCCCGTCGCGGATCCGGGGGGTGGCGCACATCCGCGGCCACGAGACCGACCGGCTCGCGGCGCTCGTCGCGGAGATCACCGGGCTCGGGGGCGACGCGAACGAGACCCCGGACGGCCTGGAGATCCGGCCGGCACCCCTGCACGGCGGCGGCTGGAAGGCCTACGCCGACCACCGGATGGCGACCGCGGGCGCGCTGATCGGGCTGGTGGTGGCGGGCGTCGAGATCGACGACATCGCCGCCACCGACAAGACCATCCCCGATTTCCCCGGCCGGTGGGCGGATCTGCTGGCGTGACGAAGCGCGAGTACGACGAGTCCGACGTCCGGATCCGGCCCGGGCGGCGCGGGGCCCGGCCGCGCACCAAGACCCGTCCCGACCACGCCGACGCGGCCGTCGCGATGGTCACCACCGTCGACCGCGGCCGCTGGACCTGCGCCCCCGACGGCGACAGCACCCGCCCGCCGGTCACCGCGATGCGCGCCCGCGAGCTGGGCCGCACCCCGATCGTGGTGGGTGACCGCGTCGGCATCGTCGGGGACCTGTCCGGCGCCACGGACACCATCGCCCGCATCGTCCGCCGCGAGGAGCGGGCCACGGTGCTGCGCCGCACGGCCGACGACGACGACCCGTTCGAACGCGTGGTGGTGGCCAACGCCGAGCAGCTCGTGATCGTGACGGCGGTGGCCGATCCGGAGCCGCGCACCGGGTTCGTGGACCGCTGCCTCGTCGCCGCCTACGCGGGCGGCCTCGCGCCGGTGCTGTGCCTGACCAAGGCCGATCTCGCCGATCCGGAGCCGTTCGCCGGGCAGTACCGCGAGCTCGACATCCCGGTGCTGGTCACGCGGCGCGACGAGTGGCCGGCCTCCCTGGCCGCGCAGCTCACCGGTCGCGTGTCGGCGCTGGTGGGGCACTCGGGCGTCGGCAAGTCGACCCTGGTGAACCTGCTGCTCCCCGACGCGGCGCGCGCCGTCGGCATCGTCTCGGCCATCGGGAAGGGCCGCCACACCACCACGGCCGCGCTGGCGCTGCCGCTGCGCGACGGCGGCTGGGTGGTCGACACGCCGGGCATCCGGTCGTTCGGCCTCGCCCACGTCCGGGCCGACGACGTGCCGGCCGCGTTCGACGACCTCGCGACGGCCATCGAGGACTGCCCCCGCGGCTGCGGCCACCTCGGGCCGCCGGCCGATCCCGAGTGCGCGCTGGACACCCTCGTGGAGAAGGGGTTGCTGCGACCCGGACGGCTCGCGGCGCTACGCAGGGTGCTGGTCGCTCTCCGGCCGTGACTCCCCACGGTGAGTGCGTGAGGTTCGGCATGCGGCCCCTCGGGTGGCCGGCCGGCCGGCCCGTCGCGATCGACCCGCCGCCCGCCGCACAGGTGCGCTGATCACGCCCGAGTGGCAGGCTCCGCGTCATGAGCGAGGGGACTCCGCCACTGCGCATCGGCACGGCCGAGCGCACGTCCGCGATGAAGGCGCTCGACGTGCACCTGGAGGCCGGGCGGCTCGGCGTCGAGGAGTACGGGGACCGGTCGGCGAGGGCAGCGGGCGCCACGCTCGCTTCGGAGCTGACCGACCTGTTCACCGACCTGCCGGCGCCGCACCCCGAGATCCCCGGCACGGCCCCTCTGCCGGCCGTGCCACCGGCGACCGCGCAGCTGCCCGTGGTGGGTTCGCCGGGCACGGTCGCGCAGCGCGGCAACGCCTTCCTCGACGTCGCGGCGCCACGGATCATGGCGGTGATGCCGTTCGTGGCGCTGGCGCTGTTCTTCATCATCGGCGGGTGGT
>CAXTTN010000088.1:0-21595 GCA_964247105.1 uncultured Pseudonocardia sp. | reverse complement strand
CGGCGAACATCAACACCCGGGGACACAGAACCGCGCCACACCCGGCCGACCGTCCCCAACCAGCGATCACCGGGCCGCCGATCCCCGGCGCCACCACGATCAGCGCTGGGGGACGCCGCGCCGTCCCCCGCACGGTCGAGCGCCCCCGTGCGGTGATCATGGGCCCGCGGCGGGGTCAAGATCCAGCGCGGCGGGGTGGGCAGCTCGCCGTTCAGGCCGGCGCCGTCGGTGCGGCCGATGAGCCAGGCCAGGACGTCGGCCGCGGGGCCCTGCACCGGCACCGCGTCACGGCCGGGGCCGAGCATCCAGGTCGTGTCGCGGTCGGTGGGGGCCAGCAGCGCCGACGGGCAGCCCTCCTTCGCCGACAGCGTGCCCGTGGCGTCGTCGAGCAGCGCGTCGACCACGGCGGGAGGGAGGTCGCCGACGCTCGCCCCCGCGTCGAGGTCCACGGCGTGCAGCCACACCTCGCGCACCCGCATCCACGGGATGCCGCTGGCCGGGAGGATCCGGCCGAGCGCGCTGCGCACCGAAGCCTGCCAGGTCTCGGCGTCGAGCGCGGCGAGCGCCGCGTCCAGGTCGCCTGCGGTGCTCACCAGCTCCGCGCGCAGCGTCGCGGCGGGCGCGAGCACCGAGGCCTCGATGTCCTTCGCGCGCTGCGCGGCGTCGGTGTACATCGGGGTCTCGACGCCGGTGCGCGCCCACGTGGCCAGGCGCGTCAGGGCCTCGGCGTTGCGGGCCAGATGCCCGACGACGTGCGCCCGCGTCCAGCCGGGCAGCACGCTCGGGGCGGCGAGGGCGTCGTCGGGCAGCACGTCGACGATGCGCAGGACGAACTCGGTGCCCGCCCCCATCCACGGCAGGGCCTCGTCGACGTTCACTGCTGCACTCCCATCCGCGCCGCGACGTCCGCGCGGAGCACCTTCTTGTCGATCTTGCCGACGTTCGTGGTGGCCAGTTCCGCGACGATCTCGAGCCGTTCGGGCAGCTTGAACCGGGCCACGTCAGACATGGACGCGCGGACCTCCTCCAGCGTGACGGTGGCTCCCGGCCGCGGCACGACGTACACGCACACCTTCTCCCCCAGCACGGGATCCGGCATCGCCACGGCGGCCACCTGGCTGACGCCCGGCAGCCGGTAGACGAGGTTCTCGACCTCCTCGGCCGAGATCTTCTCCCCGCCCCGGTTGATCATGTCCTTGTCGCGGCCCTCGACGACCAGGTTGCCCTCGGGCGTGCGGCGGCAGATGTCGCCGCTGCGGTACCAGCCGTCGGCCGTGAAGGCCCGGGCGTTCTGCTCGGCGGCGCGGTAGTACCCGCGGGGCGTGTACGGGCCGCGGGTGAGCAGGGATCCGGGCTCGCCGTCGGGAACGTCCACATCGGACTCGTCGACCAGCCGCACCTCGTCGCCGGGGCTCAGCGGGCGGCCCTGGGTGGTGCAGACGACGTCGTCGGGGTCGTCGAGGCGGGTGTAGTTGAGCAGGCCCTCGGCCATCCCGAAGACCTGTTGCAACATGGCGCCGAGCACCGGACGGACCTTGCGCGCCAGCTCGTCGGCCAGCCGCGCTCCCCCGACCTGGAGCACCCGCAGCGGCCGGGGAGGTCCGGCCGCGGCCGCGTGCTCCAGCCACCGCCCGGCCACGGCCGGCACCACGGCGGTGTGCGTGACGCCCTGCGCGGCGATCGTCGCGAACGCCCGCCCGGGCTCCGGCGACGCCATCATGACGACGCGCCCGCCGGCCAGCAGCGTGCCGAGGATGCCGGGACAGGCGAGGGGGAAGTTGTGGCCGGCGGGCAGGCTGACCAGGTAGACCGTCGAGGCGTCGACCCCGCATACGGCGGCGCTGGCCACGGCGTTGTAGGCGTAGTCGTCGTGGGTGCGGGCGATCAGCTTGGGCAGCCCGGTGGTGCCGCCCGACAGCAGGAACACCGCGACGTCACGGCTGCCCGGCGACGGCCCGTCCCAGGTGGGGCCCGGCTCGGCCAGCGCGCGGAGGTCGACGTGGCCGGGTGCCGGATCACCGGCCACGAGCACGTGCGGCAGCCCGAGCCCGGCGGCCGTCGCCTGGTGGTCGAAGCCGCGCAGGACGCCCGGTACCGCGATCGCGACCGCCTCCGCGTGCTCGGCCAGGTAGGCCAGCTCGACGCGGCGGTGCGCGGGCAGCGCCATCACCGGCACGATCCCCGGACGCAGGCAGGCCAGCGTCAGGACGACGAACTCCCAGCCGTTGGGCAGCTGCACCACGATCCGGTCACCGGGCACCATCCCGAGACCCGCGAGCCCGGCCGCCGTGGCGTCGGCGCGGGCGAGCAGCTCGGCGTAGGTGAAGGTGGTGTCGCCGTCGACGAGCGCGACGGCGCCGGGGGGCGCGGCGCCCAGCAGCGCACCCAGGGAGCGGCCCCGCCAGTACCCGGCCGCGACGTAGCGCTGGGCGAACTCGTCGGGCCACGGGACGGTGCCGTCAGCGATGGGGGTGGGCACGGTCGACCTCCGGGGCGTCGCTGGAGTTGCAGCCGCGGGCACCGGCCCTCGCCACCGCGTCGGCCCGGCCCGACAGCACCGCCGTCAGCGCCCCGTCGCGGTCCAGGTCGGGGTCGACCAGGACCGTGACCAGACCCAGCCGCATCCTCGCCTCCTCGCAGACCAGCGTCCGGGTGAGCGGCGTGCCGCCTCGTACCGCCACCGCGCCGCGAACGGCGCGCAGGGCGCCGAACGCCGCGGGCAGGCCCGCCTCGTCGTCCGGCGCCTCCACCGCGGGGAGCGCACCGGCCTCGACCAGCCGCCCCGGCAGCACCCGCTCGCCCAGCCGCAGCGGCGTCTCCAGCGGCTCGGCCCCGTGCTCCGCGACCCACCGCTCGTGCGCGCCCGCCACGAACTCCGGGGCCCGCCGCGCCAGCCGCGCGTCGGTGATGCTGCGGGAAAGGAAGTGGTAGGCGAACTGCCACGGCTCGAAGAACTCCTGGTACCGCCCGAAGTGCTCCCACCAGGCCAGGCTCGGACGCGCCGCGTCCTGGATCCGCTCCACCGACGGGCGCGCCGCGGCCTCGTAGGCGGCCAGCGCGGCGGGCAGGTCGCCGGGATGCTCGACGAGCGCCGCGCTGAGCGCCACCGCGTCCTCCATCGCCATCTTCGTGCCGGAGCCGACCGAGAAGTGCGCGGTGTGCACCGCGTCGCCCAGGAACGCGACGGGCCGCGGATCCAGCACGGTCCAGCGCGGGGACCGGCGGGTGCGGAAGTTGCCCCAGCGGGAGTTGTTGGTGAGCAGCTTCGCGCCGTCGATCTGGTCGGCGAACAGTTCCTCCAGGTAGGCCTGGCTGCGCAGGTCGCTGGGCCCGGGCGGCTGCGTGACGTCGAACTCGTCGAGGCCCGCGGCCCGCCACGACGCCTCGTCGGTCTCGACGATGAACGTGCCGACGTCGGCCGAGATCGGGTAACCGTGCACCGCGAACCCGCGCTCGTGCACGAACGTCAGGCCGGAGAAGCGGTAGTCGGTGCCGAACCAGATGAACCTGGCGGTCGCCGCCTCCACTGTGGACTCCAGCCCGACCTCGGCGCGCAGCGCGGAGCCCGTGCCGTCGGCGGCGACGACGAGGTCGTAGCCGGCGAGGTCGCCGAGCCCGACCGGCGACGAGAACTCCAGCGCGACACCGAACCCCCGGGCGCGTTCCTGCAACAGCCCGAGCAGCACCTTGCGGGAGATCGCGGCCATGCCGTTGCCGCCGCAGCGCAGCACCTCGCCCCGCAGCCGGACCTCGATCTCGTCCCAGTGCACGCCGCGCTCGCGCAGGCCGTCGCGCAGCACGGGATCGGCCTCGTCGATGGCGGCCAGCGTGCGGTCGGAGAACACGACCCCGAAGCCGAACGTGTCGTCGGCCCGGTTGCGCTCGAACACGGTCACGGCGATCGACGGATCGGCCTTGCGGAGCAGCGCGGCGAGGAAGAGGCCGCCCGGTCCGCCGCCGACCACCGCCACCCGCGTCACGTGGTGAGCCTACGTCGACGCCCGCGTCGCGGGAACTCCATGATGATCTCCCCCCGAGCGAGGAGCAGCGATGGCCGGGACGTTCGTGCTGATCACCGGCTGTGGCACGGAGGGTGGGGCTGCCCGCGGGCCTCGCCGAGGCGCTCCGCAGAGCCCGACGCGAGTCGACCTCCTCGACACATCGGATGTGCCGATCCAGCACGTGCCGGATCGGCAAACACGGCGTGTCGAGATCGTGGACTCGCGCTTCTCCCGGGGAGGGTCAGCTCGCTCGGCGGGACGACGCCGAGCGGCGGGACTCCACGAGCGCGAGGGCCGCGCGCAGGGCGCTGGCCGCGTCGAGCGTGGCGTCGCGGGCGGCGGCGCTGATGGCGGTGAAGCTCGCGTAGCCGTGCACCAGGCCGGGGAAACGGCGTGCCACCAGCGGCACGCCGTCGGCCCGGAGCCGGTCGACCAGCTCCTCGCCGTCGTCACGGAGGGGGTCGAAGCCGGCGGTGGCGAGGTACACGGGCGGCATGTCCGAGAGGTCGGACGCGCGCAGGATCGCGCCGCGCGTGTCGTCGTGCGGGATGCCGTCGGGGAGGTAGAGCCGCTCCAGCTCCTGCAGGTACTCGGAGGTCAGGCCGAAACCGGTGCCGAACAGCTCGCGGGAGCCGCCGCTGCGCTCGGCGTCGGTGACGGGGTACATCGCCAGGACGAACGCCGGCCGATCCACGCTCTCGTGGGCGACGACGAGGGCCAGGTTGGCGCCCGCGCTGTCGCCGCCCACCGCCACCAGCTCGGCCCGCGCGCCCAGCTCGGCGGCGTGCGCGCGCGTCCAGCCGAACGCGGCGATCGCGTCGTCGAGCGCGGCCGGGTAGGGGTGCTCGGGGGCGAGGCGGTAGTCCACCGAGAGCACGCGCACCCCCGACTGCGCCGCGAGCAGGCGACACAGCGGGTCGACCGAGACGACGCTGCCGAGCACGAACCCGCCGCCGTGGAAGTACACCAGCAGCGCGGCGCTGACCGGGGCCGACGGCGGCACGTACAGCCGCGCGGCCAGCGGGCCCGCGGCCCCGGGCACCTGCAGGTCACGCGTCTCGATGTCGTCGAGGCCGGGTTGGGCGGCCACCTCGGCGGCGAGATCGGCCTGGCGCCGCTGCTCGGCGAGCACCGACTGGTCGAGCGTGCCCCCGTCGGACGATTCCAGCAGCGCCCCGATGCGCCCCAGCAGCTGGAGGTCGAGGTCGAGCGTCTGCCCGTCGCGCCGGATGGGGGCGCCCGCGAGCACGCGTCTGACGCCGCGTGGCAGCCCGAACACGAAACGGAACCCCCACCGCAGCGCCACCACGCGCACCGTCGAACCGTTCACGACCAGACGGTACGCCGCCGATCGCATGAGCGCTCAACCTGAACGCCAACCCACCGAACGAGTGGCACATCCGTCGCAACCTATCGAACGGATGTGCCACTCGTCGGGTGGTGGGTCCCTCCCGCTCCGCTCAGGAGGTGTGGTGCACGTCCTGGAGGCCGTACACCGGGGTCTCGATGCCCTCCACCCGGGCCTTGAGCTGCAGCGCTAGGTAGAGCGAGTAGTAGCGGCTCTGGTGCAGGTTGCCGCCGTGGAACCACAGCGCGTCCTGCTGCGTGGGCTTCCACATGTTGCGCTGCTCGCCCTCCCACGGCCCCGGGTCCTTGGTGGTGTCCGAGCCCAGGCCCCACACCTTGCCGACCCGGTCCGCGATCTCCTGCCCGACGATGTCCGCGGCCAGGCCGTTCATCGACCCGTACCCGGTGGCGTAGACGACCAGGTCGGCGGGCAGGCGGGTGCCGTCGGCGAGCACGACCTCGTCCTTGGTCAGCTCGGTGACGGCGCCCTTGGCGAGCTTGATGCTGCCGTCGGCCACCAGCCCCGACGCGCCGACGTCGATGTAGTAGCCGGAGCCGCGGCGCAGGTACTTCATGAACAGGCCGGAGTCGTCGTCGCCGAAGTCGAGGTCGAAGCCCGCCGCCTCCAGAGCCTCGTAGTACTCGGCGTCGCGCTCGCGGATCGCGTCGTACACCGGCTTCTGGAACTGGTTCATGATCCGGTAAGGCAACGACGCGAAGATCGTGTCCGCCCGATGAGTGGTGACGCCCGCCGCGACCGCCCGCTCGGAGTAGAGGTCGCCGAGCCCGAGGTCCATGAGCGAGTCCGACCGGACGATGTGCGTGGAGGACCGCTGCACCATCGTCACGTCGGCGCCCGCCTCCCACAGCGCCGCGCAGATGTCGTGCGCGGAGTTGTTGGAGCCGATGACCACGGCCTTCTTGCCCTTGTACGCGTCCGGGCCCGGGTGCGCCGACGAGTGGTGCTGGTCGCCCGCGAACACGTCCTGGCCGGGGATCTCGGGCACGTTCGGCTTGCCGGAGACGCCCAGCGCGAGCACGAGGTGCTTCGGCCGGAGCGTGACCTCCTCGCCCGCCCGGTCGACGACCAGGGTCCACGTGTCGCCCTCGCGCACGGCGCTCTTCGCGGTGGTGGAGCCCCAGTAGTTGAGCTCCATCACCCGCGCGTACATCTCCAGCCAGTCGCCGATCTTGTCCTTCGGCGAGAACACCGGCCAGTTCTTCGGGAACGGGAGGTAGGGCAGGTGGTCGTACCAGACCGGGTCGTGCAGGGCGAGGGACTTGTAGCGGCTGCGCCACGAGTCGCCCGGCTTCTCCCGCCTCTCGACGATGATCGTCGGGACACCGAGCTGACGCAGCCGGGCACCGAGCGCGATGCCGCCCTGCCCGCCGCCGACGATCACGACGTCGGGCTGGGTGGTGTAGCCCAGCTCGGTGGCCTCCCGCTCGCGGGCCTCCAGCCACGTCACGCGGTCCTTGTTCGCGCCGTGCTCGGCGCCCATCGGCCGCCGCTCGCTCTCCGGCTCCTCGTGGCCCTTCAGCTCGTCGAGGGTGGTGAGGAACGTCCACGCCTTCCCGTCGACGAGGCGCAGGTGCCCGCTCCCCCGCCCGACGGCCGTCTCGAACAGCAGCCACGCGTCGGTGACGCCGCCGGCCTCGGTCGGCTCCTCGCTGACGCGGAAACCGGTCGGGTCGATCGCGTCGAGCTGCGAGCGGAGCATGTCCGCCACCCCGGCCGGACCCTCGACCGTCCTGATGTTCCAGGTGAACGCGATCAGGTCCCGCCAGAAGCTCTCCGCGGCGAACAGCGCGGCCGCCGCATCGGGGTCGCGCGCGGTCAGCGCGGACTGGAACTCCGACAGCCACTCGTCCACGCGGACGGCGGCATCGGAACGGGCTACATCGACCGTCTGGCTCACTGGCGGACCTCCCGATCTGTGACGACCACGACAGTCAACCGCTCCGGAGCGCCGAGCGCACCTGCCCGGTTGGCGAGTGCCGCCGCGCGCGGGCCGTTCGGGGACCCTCGGGGTGCGGCCGCTGTGCGACGGTCGCAAAATGAGACTTCCCGGAGGTGGCGCGCGACCAATGATGACCCGCGTCACAGTGTCGCGGCTCACTCAAGGGAGAACTGAGTTCATGGGTGCAGCAGCAACGTTCCGGTTGATCTACCGCAGCCGCAACCTCATCCCCGACGACCAGCGCAAGGCCGAGCTCGGCACCCTTTTCGGAGTAGCCCGGTCGAACAACAAGAAGAGGGGCGTCACCGGCGCCCTGCTGCTGTCCGACGACTGGTTCGTGCAGGCGCTGGAGGGCGACGAGGACACCGTCCGGAGCCTCTTCTCCCACATCGAGAAGGACAGCAGGCACGACTCGGTCTCGGTGATCGAGACCGGCGAGGCGGAGCGGGTGTTCTCCAAGTGGGCCATGGCGAGGGTCGCCGCGGACGGTGAGCCGGACATCGCGCTGATCGCGCACGTCGACGGCATCCACCGCGCGGCGCGGCAGAAGACGACCGACGACCAGGAGTCCGTGCTCGCCGTCATGCGCGAGGCCGCGCGCGGCAACTGACGGGCCCTGCGGGAACGCGGCCCGCACGGAGCTCCACCGACGCCCCCGACGGTGGCGGCGCGCAGCCTCCGGCGCCGGGTCCTGCGCGCCGGTGCCCGCCGCACAGAGCAGGCACGGCCGTCCGGGCGGCGCGCTCAACGCGGCCGGCACCACGAGCCGGCCGCACGCCGCCACGAACCTGCCCGCCTGTCCGGCGCCGGCCGCCAGCACCGGGTCGGCCACCGCGTGGGCGAGGCCGTCCTCGCCGCTGGTGACGGTCGTCCAGCGGGCCTCGCCGCGGCTCACCCGGTGTCCACAACGGCGTGCGACGTCCGCATGATCACGGAAAGTGACGAAGCGAGGTGGTGAGATCGTCGGCAGCGCGCTGTCACGGGGAGCACCTCCGGGTCGTGGCCGGTTGGCGGGGGAGATGCGCGAGAGTGCCCGTTACTCGGAGTGATCGCAAGGATTTCCCACCCCGTGGACCCGTTGCGCACGGGAGACCTGTGACCACTCAGCGCATCCGTTCAATTACGCAGCGATAAACTCCGCCCTGCTTTCCGCTACCCAGGTGACCTGGCTACGCTTCATACCTCCGATGGTGTCGACCGGATTCGCGCATTCGCACGAGCACCCCATCCGTCACATCGCAATTCGGAGGTGCTGTAGCGTTTCAGGGGTTCCTGGTCGCACTCCCCGGTTCTTGCATCCGCGGCTTCGGGAACGCCGGACACACCGGGCAGGGGGTAGTTTCATGACCGCGACCATCGGCGCGCGCACGACGCACCAGAAGCGCCGCGAGACCACCGCAGAGCGACTCTCCGTGATCTCAGGAGTACTCGAGCAGCTCGACGCCGATCTCGCCACCGATCCCGGTGGGGTCCTGAGGTCGGCGGTGCGGACGCTCGTCCCGCTGGCCGTGCAGGTGCCGGAGTTCGATCTGACGATCTCCTCGGGATCCCAGCCGGACGTCGCCGTGCGCCTCTTCCGCGACGAGACCGGCCTGCGGGCCGAGATCGTCCAGGGCCGGCCGGCGCCCGCGCCGCAGCCCACGGTCTCTCCGGTCGTCTCGGAGCTGGCCGAGCTGCTACGGCGCGGAGAGGTACGGCCGCGGTGAGCGAGGCGCAGCCGGCCGCGAGCACCCGACGGGCCGGCGTCGCCACGGAGCTCGGCCTCATCCTCGGCGGCGCCGCCGTGCTGCTCGTCGCCGTGCTCGTCACGATGGTGGTGCAGGTCCCGGCCGTCTCCGGCGGCTACGACGCGGTGCTGCGCACCGACGTGGCGCGGGCACAGCAGGCCCGGCAGCTGCAGGCCGCGTTCGCGGCCGAGGGCCGCGCCTGGACCGACGTGCTCGTCAGCCGCACCACCATCGAGGCCCTGCGCAGCCGCACCGCCGAGGTCGACCAGCTCGTCGGGTCCCTCACGGCGCAGGTCGACGACCCCGCTCTCCGCGATCAGCTCGCCGCGTTCGCCGGGCAGCACCGCACGCTCAAGGCCGCCTACGACAACGTGATCGGCGGGCTGACCACCGATCGCAACAACGATCCCGCACCGCCGGATCGCACGGTCATCGGCCTCCAGCGCCCCGCGGGCGACCTGCTCGCCACCGTCGCCACCGGCCTGGAGAACGCGGTGGGGGCCCGGACCGAGGCCGTGGCGTCCGATGCGGGCACCCGCGAGCTGGTCATGATCATCGTGGCCGTGCTCGGCCTGCTGGCGCTGGTCGCGGCGGCCGCGCTCGTCGTCGTGCGGATCCTGCGCCCGATCCGCACGCTCACCCAGGACGCCTACAAGGCCGCGCACGAGACCCTCCCGGCCACCGTCGCCGAGATCCGCGCCGCGCCCACCGCCGGTCCGCCGCCCTCGATCGCCCCGCTGGAGGTGAACGGGGTCGACGAGCTGGACGCGCTGGCGAAGGCGTTCTCGACGATGCAGACGAAGGCCATCGAGCTGGCCGCCGAGCAGCACCGCAGCGAGCGCGAGTCCGCCGAGATGCTGATCAACCTCGGCCGGCGCAACCAGAGCCTGCTCAGCCGAACGCTGAGCTACATCACGGCGCTGGAGTCCACCGAGCAGGACGCCGGCATCCTCGCCCAGCTGTTCCGTCTCGACCACGCCACCACGCGGATCCGGCGCAACGCCGAGAGCATGCTGGTGCTCGCGGGCGCCAGCCAGACCCGCACCAGCTCCCGGCCCGCGGCGGTCGCCGAGGTGCTGCGCGGCGCGCTCTCGGAGATCGAGGACTACCGGCGCGTCGACCTGCGACCCATGGAAGCGGCCGCCATCGCCGGTTCGGCCGTGGCCGACCTGGTGCACCTGCTGGCCGAGCTCCTGGAGAACGCCGCTCACTTCTCGCCGCCGGACGCCCGCGTCACGGTCACCGGCGGCGCCGTGGACGGTGGCTACCGCATCCGCATCGTCGACCACGGCGTCGGGATGAAGGGCCGCGATCTGGAGGACGCCAACGCGCGGGTCAAGGGCACGCTCGTGAGCCGCACGGGCGGTCGCCTGCTCGGGCTCGACGTGGTCGGGAAGCTCGCCGCGCGGCACGGCTTCGACGTGGTGCTGGAGTCGGGCAGCGGCGCGGGCCTGGTCGGCGACGTCGTCGTTCCGGAGCGGTGCCTCGCCCCGCTGTCGGATCTCCCGCCGGCCCCACCGCCGATGCCCGCGGTCCCGGTCTCCGAGGTCTTCGCGCCGAGGATCCCGCGCCAGAAGGTGGAGCCGGTCCGGCTCACCGGCCCGCAGAAGGGCGAGGCCGCGCCCGAGAAGGCCGAGGCGGAGAAGGCGAAGGCCGAGAAGGAGCCCGTTCCCGTGCTGACCACCGCGTCGGGCGTGCCGCGCCGGGTCCGTGGCGCCCAGCTCCCCGATCTCGGGCCGACCCCCGACGACAGCGGGTACGCGGCACCGGATCCGCGCCGCATCCGCGGCCGGCTGCACTCGCTGCAGGCGGGGCTCACCGCGGCCCGCACCAGCGACATCCCGCCCGCCCCCCGGCCGCACCCGCCGGCGCGCAACCCGAACACCGGGCCCGTCGCGGTCGTGACGGAGGACGAGTGAACGACGACGAGGACGGCCTCTCCCGGCCGTTCCTCGAGACCGCCCAGGAGTCGGAGCCGCTGCCCGGCCCCGTCGACGACCCGTACGACGACCGGGTCCGGCCCTACCTGATCACCACCGGCCGAACGTCCACAGAGGACATGACGGTGCAGATGGAGACGGTGGTGGTGACGGCGGGCCGGGCCGAGGTGCGCCCGGGCCCCACCGACACGGCCGAGCACGCGCGCATCGTCGAGCTGTGCCGTCAACCCCATTCGGTCGCCGAGCTCGCCGTCGGCCTGCGCGTGCCTCTCGGGGTGGCCCGCGTGCTGGTCGCCGACCTCCTCAGCTCCGGCCTGCTCGCGACCGGACCGTCGGCGCCCAGGCAGGCCACCGACGTCCCCTTCCTGGAAAGGCTGATCGCCGGTGTCGCTGCACTCTGACACGACCCAGGCACTCGTACAGGTCGCCCCACCGACGGCGATGATCCCGTCGCCGACACCCCCCGAGCCGGAGCCCCCGCGGGCCCCGATCCCGGTCAAGATCGTCATCTCCGGCGGGTTCGGGGTCGGGAAGACCACGGCCATCGGCGCGCTCTCGGAGATCGAGCCGGTCACCACCGAGGCCGCGATGACGGACGTGACCCTCGACATCGACGTGCCGGCCGCCGGGAGCACCAAGACCACCACCACCGTGGCGATGGACTTCGGCCGCATCACCATCGACGACAGCATCGTGCTGTACCTCTTCGGCACCCCCGGGCAGGACCGGTTCGGCTTCATGTGGCCCGATCTCACCGCGGGCGCGCTGGGCGGCGTCGTGCTCGTCGACACCGACCGGATCAGCGACTGCTTCGTGGCCATCGACTACTTCGAGAAGATCGAGCTGCCGTTCGTGGTGGCGGTCAACCAGTTCGACAACCGCGAGAACCTCTCGCTCGACGAGGTCCGCGAGGCCACCGACGTCGATCCCGACATCCCGGTGATCACGGTCGACGCGCGCGACCGGTCCGCGGTGAAGGCGGTCGTCCTGCGCCTGCTCGACCTGATCCTGACCAGAGCGAAGTACGCCCAGCCGATCTGACCAGCAGGGGTGGGCGCGGCCGTATCACGACCGTGCTTCCCGTACTCCTCGTGCGGTGAAGCATTTCGGGCGGTGGATCGCCGCGGGCATCGCCGCCGTGTTCGCCGCGTCCCTGCTCGGCACCTGGCGGCTCGGCTCCGAGGTCGTCGGGCGGATCTGGCTCGTCGTCGGCGTCGTCGGCGTGCTCGCCTACGTTCCCGTGGTCGCACGGATGCAGGGCACGCGGCCGTCGGTGGTCACCATGGTCCTGTCGGCGGCCGGGTCCGGGCTGGCCGGGTGGGTGTGGTCGGTGTCGGCGTGGTCGTGGTGGCGGTGCGCGCTGTTCACCGCGCTCGTCGTCACGCCGCTGATGAGCGGGGCCAACGCGTCGTTCCGCGCCGACATCCGCCGGGGCCAGCGCCTGCGGGACCGGGCGGCCGCCGGGATGGTGGAGCGCCTGCGCTCGGGAGGGTCCGCCCGGTTCGCGCTCTACCTGCGGCCGTTCGCCACGACGGAGCGGCTCGCCGCCCAACCGCTGCCGTCGGAGGTCGGTGGCGGCAACGGGCTGCCGAGCCACCTCGACATCGAGACGCTGCTGTCGCGCGCCCTGCGGGGGACGTGCCCGGTCGTCGCGCTGGGGCGGCCGGGGGAGGTCCTGGAGGGCGCCGCGCGGATCGAGACCACCGACGCCGGCTGGCGGTCGACGATGACGGTGCTGGCCCAGCACGCCGAGCTCATCGTCATGACGCCGCTCGCGCGGCCCAGCACGCTCTGGGAGCTGGGGTGGCTGGCCGAGCACGGCCTGCTCGGCAAGATCGTGATGGTGATGCCGGAGGTCGTCTCCCCGACCCCCTCCGAGGTGGTGTTCACGACGTCGCGGGGCGGGCGGCTCTTCGACGCCGGGACGTCGGCGTGGGATCCGGAGCCGCACACGATCGACCTCGCCGCGGAGTGGGCCCGCGCGGTCGCGGCGGCCGGGGAGCTGGGCGTACGCCTGCCGCCGCTCGCGGCGGTCGGGGCGCTGTTCACCCTCGACCCGGCCCGGGGCACGGTCGCGCGGATCGTGCCGCTGGCGCTCTCGACATCGGCGCGCCGCGTCCGCTACCTGCGCGAGGTGCTGCCCGCGCTCCGCGGCGCCGCCGGTCCCGACGTCCCGAACCTGCTCACCCGCGCGACGGCCCACCGCGGCGCGACCCTGGAGTACGCGCTGGTCAGAGCGGCCGACGGGTTCCTGCTGTGGTCGTCGCCGGCGGCGGCGGCGCAACTGCTGGAGCGAGCCGTCCGGGAGTCGACGCCACCGCAGTTCGTCGAGGGCTACCTGAACCACGTCCCGGCGCTCGTCCAGGAGCGTCGCGACCTCGGGGACGACCGGGCGGTCGAGGCCTACCTCACCGGTGTCCGGGCGCTGCTGCGGCACGGCGGGCTGGCCACGCTCGCCCCGCGGGGTCTGGCCGAGCGGCTCGCCGCGGACCCGCCGGACGGCACCGCGCCGGTCGAGCCCCACGGCGGCGGACCGGGGTGAACGGCCACCTGCTCACCAGGCCCCGGCGATCTGCCGGGTGGTGACGTTGAGGCGGTTCCACGCGTTGATCGCGGCGATGCCGACGATCAGCCCGGCCAGATCCTTCTCGTCGAAGTGGTCGGCCGCGGCGTCCCAGACGTCGTCGGGCACGGGGTCCGAGCGGTCGGCCAGCCGGGTGGCCGCCTCGGTGAGGGCGAGCGCGGCCCGCTCGCCGTCGGTGAACCAGGGCGCCTCCCGCCACGCGGCGACGGCGAAGATCCGCTGGTCGGACTCCCCCAGCTCGCGCAGCTCACGCGCGTGCATGTCGACGCACACCCCGCAGCCGTTGATCTGGCTCGCGCGCAGGTGCACGAGCTTGTGGGTGACGGCGGGGACGGTGCCGGTCTCCGTGGCCCGGCTCAGTGCGATCAGGGCCTTCATCGCCTCGGGGAGGACGAGGACGGGGTTGGTCATCCGGGCCTGCATGGGTGGCTCCTCGGGTGTGGTCACATCGGCCGGCCCTCGCCGGTCACCGGGGTGACACCCCAGGACACGAGGATGTGACGATGCAGGACACCCGCTGGCTCACCGACCGCTTCGAGGAGCACCGGCCCCGCCTGCGCGCGGTGGCCTACCGGATGCTGGGCTCCCACGCCGAGGCCGAGGACGCGCTGCAGGAGGCCTGGCTGCGGGTGGCCAGGGCCGGCGCCGACGGCGTCGAGAACATGGGCGGCTGGCTGACGACGATCGTGGCCCGGCAGTGCCTGAACATGCTGCGCTCCCGCACGTCGCGCCGCGAGGAGCCGCTCGACACCCACGTCCCCGACCCGGTGGTGGCGACCGGTGACGGGCTCGACCCGGCCCACCAGGTGCTGGTCGCCGACGCCGTCGGGCTGGCGCTGCTGGTGGTGCTGGAGTCGCTGGATCCCGCCGAGCGGCTGGCGCTCGTGCTGCACGACATGTTCGGCGTCCCGTTCGACGAGATCGCCCCGATCGTCGGGCGGACCCCGGCCGCGGCGCGCCAGCTGGCCAGCCGCGCGCGCCGCCGCATCCGGACCGACGCCCCGCGGCCCGACCGTGACCTGGCCCGGCAGCGCGAGGTGGTCGACGCCTGGCTGGCGGCCTCGCGCGCGGGCGACTTCGACGCGCTGGTGGCGCTGCTCGACCCGGACGCCGTGCTGCGGGTCGACGGCGGGGTGCGGGGCGCGGGGACGTCGAAGCACGTGCGCGGGGCGGCGCAGGTGGCGGGCCAGGCCGTGCTGTTCGCCGCCGGGGCGCGCCACGCCCGGCGCGCGCTGGTCAACGGGGCCGCGGGCGTCGTCTCCGCACCGGGCGGGCGCGCGGCCGCGGTGCTCGCGTTCACCGTCGTCGACGGTCGGATCCACCGGATCGACATCCTCGCCGACCCGGACCGGCTCGCGGTGCTGCTACCCCGGCTCGACGGGCCCGTGGACGACGGCGACCGCGACCGGTGACCAGCGGCACCGAGCCCGCGCGGGTGGTCGCCGCGCCGGCCAACCCTTCGGGGGCGCCCCGGAGGCGGGGACGGTCACCCTGATCAACGCCTCCCCCGGCCCGCTCGACCTCACCGGCCGGCGGATGGTCGACCGCGCGAAGAACAGCAGCCCGATCGGCAACGGGAAGCTCGGCGCGGGCGCCACCCTCGTCGTCACGCCGTCGGGCGGCTTCGCGCTCGGCGACGACGGCGGCGCGATCACCCTGCTCGACGCGTGCGGCCTCGAGGTGCACGGCGTCGCGTACACGGCCGAGCAGTCGTCTGACCACTACTGTCGCGGGTGTGACGAGCCCCCTGCTCGACGCCAAGATCCACGTTCCCGGACGGCGGCGCGGGCTGGTGGCGCGGCCGCGGCTGGTCGAGCGCCTGCGCCGCGGCACCGCGTTGACGCTCGTGTCGGCGCCGGCCGGCTTCGGCAAGACGACCCTGCTGGCGGACTGGCTGGCCGGCGGCCGCCCCGCGGCGTGGCTGTCGCTCGACGAGCGCGACAACGACCCGACGGTGTTCTGGACCTACGTCGTCGCCGCGCTGGGGGCCGTGGCACCGCTGTCGCCGTTCCAGCCGCCGGCCGATTCGGCCCTGACCACCCTGGTCAACGACCTCGGCGAGGTGCGTGACGACATCGTGCTGGTGCTCGACGACTACCACCTCATCGACGCGCGCGAGGTGCACGACGGCGTGGCGTTCCTGCTGGAGCACCTGCCCCCGCGGGTCCACCTGGTGATCGCCGGCCGCGCCGACCCCGCGTTGCCGCTGGCCCGGCTGCGCGGGCGCGGCGAGCTCACCGAGCTCCGCGCCGCCGACCTCCGCTTCACCTCCGAGGAGGCCGCCGCCTACCTCACCGGGGCGATGGGGCTGGAGCTGACGGAGCGGGACGTCACCGCGCTCGAGGGCCGCACCGAGGGGTGGATCGCCGCGCTGCAGCTGGCGGCGCTGTCGATGCAGGGGCGCGGGGACGTCACCGGGTTCATCGACGGGTTCGCCGGTGACGACCGGTACATCGTCGACTACCTCACCGAGGAGGTGCTGGCCCGCCGGCCCGCCGAGGTGCGGGACTTCCTGCTGCGGACCTCGATCCTGGGGCGGCTCTGCGGCCCGCTGTGCGACGCCGTCACCGGCCAGGACGGCGGCCGGGCCCGGCTGGCCGAGCTGGATCGGGGCAACCTGTTCCTCGTGCCGCTCGACCACCGCCGCCGCTGGTACCGCTACCACCAGCTCTTCGCCGACGTCCTGGCGGCGCACCTGCGGGACGAGCGGCCCGGCGAGGTCGCGGGCCTGCACCGGCGGGCGAGCGCGTGGTTCGAGGAGAACGGCGAGCCCGCCGAGGCCATCCGGCACGCGCTGGCCGGCGGCGACGTCGAGCGGGCGGCCGACCTGGTGGAGCGCGAGATCCCGGCGTTGAGCCGCAACCGGCAGGAGGCCGCCGCGCGCGGCTGGCTGACCGCGCTCCCCGACGACGTGGTGCGCGGCCGGCCCGTGCTCGGCGTCGCGCTCGCCGGGGTGCTGCTGATGAGCGGTGAGCTCGGGGGCGTCGCGGAGATGCTGGACGACGCCGAGCACCGGCTGGCCGCGCCGCCGCCTGCGCGGGTGGTGGTCGACACCGAGGGGTTCCGCCGGCTCCCGGCGATGATCGCGCTCTACCGCGCGGCGTATGCCCTGGCCTGCGGCGACCTGCCCGGCACGGTCGGGAACGCCCGACGGGCACTGGAGCTCTCCCCGGCCGAGGACCACCTCCAGCGAGCCGCGGCGGCCGGCCTGCTGGGGTTGGCGTCGTGGACCACCGGGGACCTCGACGCGGCGCACGGCGCGTGGGCCGCGTGCACCGAGGGCCTGCGGCGCGCCGGGCACCTCGCGGACACGTTCGGGTGCGCGATCGCGATGGGCGAGATCCGGCTGGCGCAGGGCCGTCCGGGCGCGGCCCTGCGCACCTACGAGGACGCCCTGCGGCTCGGCGCCCCGGCGCTGCGCGGCACGGCCGACATGCACGTGGGGCTGGCGGAGGTCCACCTGCTGCGCGGCGACCTGCCCGCCGCCGCCGGGGAGGTGCAGCGGAGCCAGGAGCTGGGCGAGCTGGCCGGGTTGCCGCAGAACCGGTACCGCGAGCGGGTCGCGGCGGCCCGGATCCGGGCGGCCGAGGGCGACCCGGACGCCGCGCTCGCGCTGCTGGACGAGGCGGAGCGCCGCTACGCGGGCGACTTCTTCCCCGAGGTACGGCCGGTCGCGGCGGTGCGGGCACGGGTGTGGATCGCGCAGGGGCGCTGGGGCGAGGCGCTCGGCTGGGCACGCGAGCGGGGCCTGTCCGAGACCGACGAGCTCACCTACCTCCGCGAGTACGAGCACGTGACGCTGGCCAGGGCGCTCCTCGCCCGCGACGGCGCGACGGCGCTCCTGGAGCGGCTCCGGCGGGCGGCGGAGGAGGGCGGGCGGACCGGCAGCGTCATCGAGATCCTGGTGCTGCAGGCGCTGGACCACCGGGCGCGGGGGGACGTCCCCGCCGCGGTGACGGCGCTGCGGCGCGCCGTGGAGCTGGCCGAACCGGAGGGCCACGTCCGGGTCTTCGCCGACGAGGGCCCGCCGATGGCGGCGCTGCTGCGGGCGGTGGCGAAGCAGGGCGTCGCCCGTGCCCACGTCCGCAGGCTGCTGGCCGCGGTCAGCAGCACGCCCGTCGTCCAGGATCTCGTCGACCCGCTCAGCGAGCGCGAGCTGGACGTGCTCCGGCTGCTGCGCACCGACCTGGACGGCCCGGACATCGCGCGGCGGCTCGCCGTCTCCCTGAACACGGTGCGGACCCACACCCAGCACGTCTACGCCAAGCTCGGCGTGACCAACCGCCGGGCGGCGGTGCACCGGGCCGACGAGCTCGACCTGCTGTGAGCGCTCACCACACATGGTGACGCGCGCTCATCACATCGCCGCCTACCTTCCGGGCCAGGCCCTCATCTCGATCACCTGGAGACGGACATGACCCTCACCGCCCCGAGGACGACCCGGCCCGGATCGGCGCGGACGATCGCGCTCGTCGCCGGCGTCCTCTACCTCCTCACCTTCGTCACGTCGATCCCGACCCTCGCGCTCTACGCCACCGTCCTGCACGATCCCGCCTACGTCCTCGGGTCCGGCCCGGACACCGCCGTGCAGTGGGGCGGCTTCCTGGAGCTGCTCTGCGCGCTGACCAGCATCGGCACCGCGGTCGCCCTCTACCCGGTGGTCCGGCGGCAGCACGAGGGGCTGGCGATCGGCTTCGTCGCGTCGCGGCTGCTCGAAGGCGCCCTGATCGTCGTCGGCGTGGTGGCGCTGCTGTCGGTGGTGGCCCTGCGCCGTGATCCGTCCGGGACGGACGCGGCCTCGCTGGTCGCCGCGGGCAAGTCGCTCGTCGCGATCCACAACGGGACGTTCCTGCTCGGGCAGAGCTTCATGCCCGGCGTGAACGCGCTGCTCCTGGGCACGCTGCTGCACCGGTCGCGGCTCGTGCCGCGGTGGATCCCCACGCTCGGGCTCGTCGGTGCCCCGCTGCTGCTCGCGTCGGTCACGGCGGCGGTGTTCGGCCTCCACGAGCAGGTCTCGCTGGTCGGCGGGCTCGCCACGGCGCCGGTGGCGCTCTGGGAGGCGTCGATCGGCGTGTGGCTGGTCGTCAAGGGGTTCCGGCCGGTGCCCGGCCTGACGTCACCGGTCGAGCCCGGGCGCTGACCCCCGCACCCCGGAGGTCCGGTCCGAACCACCGGGGCAGCGCGTCGAGCAGGCCCTGCTGGTCCTCGCCGACCCACACCACGTGCCCGTCGGGCCGCAGCAGCACCGCGGGCACGTCCAGCTCCTCGCTGACGTCGACGACGTGGTCGACGCGGTCCGCCCAGCCGTCCACCGAGAGCCGTCCGGTCTGGTCGAGCAGCAGCCCTCGGCCGCCGTGCATCAGCCCGTAGAGGCGGCCCCGCTCGAGCCCGACGTCCCGCAGCCGCCTGCCGAGCAGGTCGTGACCCTCGCCGACGTCGTAGCGGATCCCGATCGCGATGACCTTCTCGATCAGGTGCCGGTTCACGTCCTCGAAGTCCACCAGCTCCGACACCAGCCTGCGCACCGCCCGCGGACCGGGTTCGGTGGACATCAGCACCATCTGCGCGCGGGTGTTGTCCAGCACGTCGGCGGCCACCGGGTGCCGTTCGGTGTGGTAGCTGTCCAGCAGCCCGTCCGGTGCCCAGCCGTCCACCTCGGCGGCCAGCTTCCAGCCCAGGTTGAACGCGTCCTGGATACCGAGGTTGAGCCCCTGCCCGCCGACCGGCGGGTGGACGTGCGCCGCGTCGCCGGCCAGCAGCACCCGGCCGACCCGGTAGCGCTCGGCCTGCCGGGTGGCGTCCCCGAAACGGGAGAGCCAGCGCGGCGAGTGCACGCCGAAATCGGTGCCGGCGACCGCCCGCAGCTGCTGCCGGAACTCCTCGAGGGTGGGCGGGACCGCCCGGTCCTCGGCCACCCCGTCCGCGGGCACGACGACGCGGCACACGCCGTCCCCGTCGGGCGGTCCGATGCCGAACCGCAGCTGCGTCCTGCGCACCTCGGCCATCACCGCGGCCACCGTCTCGGGCGGCGCGGCCACCGCCATCTCGCCCAGCAGCGTGTCGACCCGGCTGGGCTCGCCGGGGAAGCCGACGCCGAGCAGCTTGCGCACCGTGCTGCGGCCGCCGTCGGAGCCGACGAGGAAGCGGGAGCGCAGCCGCGTGCCGTCCGCCAGCTCGACGGTCACGCCGTCCTCGTCCTGGTCGATCCCGACCAGCTCGCAGCCCCGCCGGATCTCGGCGCCGAGCTCGACCGCGTGCTCGGCCAGCAGGCGGTCCGTGACGGGCTGCGGGATGCCCAGGACGTAGGGGTGCGCGGTGTCGAGCCGCTCCGGCGCCAACGGCCTGGTGATGCCGGCGAAGAAGCCACCCACCGGGTACTGCCGCCCGAGCGCGAGGAACCGCTCCAGCAGGCCCCGCTGGTCCATCACCTCGATGCTGCGGGCGTGCAGGCCCAGCGAGCGGACCGCCCTCGTCGGCTCGGCGTCCCTCTCCAGCACCAGCACCTGCACGCCGTGCAGCCGCAGCTCACCCGCCAGCATCACACCCGTCGGCCCGCCACCGGCCACGATCACGTCCATCACGGGCGGGAATTCTGCGGGACGACCCGGGTCTTGCCGCAAGCCCCCCGCTGCGCTATACGTTGAGGTGGCGGAAGAGGGCCGCTACGTCCGGTACCGGAAGAGGATCCGGCCCCGGCTGAGGTCGTACGGGCTGAGCTCCACCAGCACTCGGTCGAGCGGCACGATCTTGATGTAGTTCTTCCGGATCTTGCCGCTGACGTGGGCCAGCACCCGGTGCCCGTTCTCGAACTCCACCGTGAAGGTGGCGCCCCGCAGGCACTCGACGACGGTGCCCTCGACCTCGATCGCTCCCGCTGCCCTCGCCATCAGGCACGCACCAGTTCCACGACGCCGCCCACGCGCCGCGCGCCGATGCCGTCGAGGAGCGCCGTCGCCGCGGTGTTGGATGCGTCGACGTCGGCCGTCGCCGCCTCGATCCCGCCGCGGTGCAACGCGCCCAGCACCTCGGCCAGCATCGCCCGCGCGATACCGCGGCGGCGCAGGCGGGCCCGGACCGCGACCAGCCCGATCCGCGCGTGCCTGCGGCGCGTCACCACGCGGACGAGCCCGTCGTACCCGTCGGCTCCCGCCGCCACGGCGTACTTCGACGGGTCCATCGGCGCCCCGGCCGCTCGGGGCGGCATCTCTACCGGCATCGTGTCCCAGCCCGCGACGGCGTCGACCTCGGCGCGGATCGCCTCGTACACCTCGCGCAGCCGGCGCGCGTCGGGGGCGCCGAGGGGCAGGATCGTCACCCCCGACGGTGCCGGCGCGGTGTCCAGCCCGGTGACCAGCGGGTCGGTGGCGACGAGGTACTCCCCTTCGCGGCGCCGGACCGTGAGCCCGGCCCGCTCCCACCGGGAGGTGATGTCGTGGTCGGCGTCGTCGACCAGCGTATACAGCGGGCCAGCCAGATCTCTCAGCATCGCGGTGGCGAGCCGGTCGAAGACCGCCCCGTGCCAGGTGTCGATGCTGAGGAAGATCCGGCCGTCGGACCGGCTCGTCGCCTCGCCGCGGCCGATCACCCGGTCGTCGTCCGCGGCGTGCCACCGCAGCTCGTCGACCCGGGTGATCAGCACCGCGGTCGGCGTTGCGCCCGCGCTGAACTGAACGGAATCCATTGGTTCGCCCTCTCAGGAGTGCCTGGTGGGGGCGCTCCTGGCGACCTCGGAGTCAGTCGCCCGATCGAGACGGAGCGGGGAGCACCCACGTGCGTACAGGGGACATGGGTCTCACCTCCGAAGGTCGAGTCGCGATCGGGGGCACCGTAGCAGCGAGGGGACCGAGGCTCGCCACTCCTTTTCTCGCGCTCGTCGGACTGACGCGCAGCCGGACACCGTGGGCGCCTCACCGGGCCGCGCTGCATCGTCCCCGACGACGGCTCCGAGCGGGGCCCGCAGGGACATCTCGAGTCGTCCGGAGCTGAGAGGGTGTTGTGAAACCCGGGTGGTCAGTCCTTGAGGTCCTCTGCTAGA
>CAXTTN010000087.1:0-21613 GCA_964247105.1 uncultured Pseudonocardia sp. | reverse complement strand
GGTCGTCCGTGGGTAGCTCGGTGGAGACGCCGAACCGGTCGTCCGTGGGTAGCCCGACGGAGACGCCGAACCAGCCGTCGGTGAGGACCCTGGCGGGGTCGTCGGTGGAGACGCCGAGCCGATCGCTGGCCGAGAGGCCGGTCGACAAGCTGGCCGAAAAGCTGGTCGAGAACCCCGTGGAGAGGCAGGTCGTGTCGCCCGAGGAGAGGACGGTCGTGTCGACCGTCGATCGGCCGGTGGTGACGCCGGTCGCGTCCACCGGTGACCGGCCGGCGGTGTCGCCGCGGGTCGAGCAGCGACTGGCGCAGGCATCGCGAGGGGGAGCGCCGGTCGAGTCGCGGATCGACGTGCAGTCGGTTCGGAACCCGCAGAACAGGACCGACGCCGCAACGGTTCAGCAGGTGTCGGACGCGTCCCGCCCCGACCTGCTGGCCTCCGCCGCGGTGCAGGCGGCCAGGTCCAACCCGCTCGACATGCCCCTCATCGGGGGGCGTTCGGCGACGCCGGTCGCGAACACGGTGGTTCCCGACGTCCGGCCCGCGGGCGCCAACCCGCTCGACGCCGCCGAGACGTTCCCCAACACCCCGTCGGTGGCCGAGAAGGTGGAGCTCGCGGGTCGCGGGTCGGATCCGTTCACGGTCGCCGACCGGTCGTCGCCGGGCCTGCCCAGCCTGCTGGACATGGCGTCGACCAGCGTGCCCACGTCGACCGACCTGGACTTCGCAGCCGTGGCCACCCCCAGCGCCAACCCGCTCGACGTCCTCCTCGCCGACGCGACCCCACGTACGGCGACCCCGTCCACGGGCGCTTCACCGGCCGTGGTGGACGCGTTGCCGCTCATCACGGGCAACGCGGACTGGATCACCCAGTACCTCGCTTCGCTGGAGGGCAGCAAGCAGGCGGCCAACCCGCTCGACTCGATCTCGGAGGGAGGTGGAGATGGGCGACAGGAATCTGCCCAACCCGTACGCGGCCAGGCTGACGCCGGGACCGGACGCGAGCCACGCTTCGGCTGATCTTCCGCCGCCGTGGAAGGCCACGGTCGGCGCGTTGACGGTCGGCGTGGTGGGAGGCATCGGGCTGGTCGGTGCGAGCGGATCGATCGATCAGGCGAGCGCCGCACCGATCCTGAACGTCGCGGCCGCGCCGGTCGACGCCGTCCAGGTCGGACCACCGCAGAGCGCGACCGACCTGCAGGCCGCCGACGTCGGGGCCATCGTGTCGCAGGTCCACACCAGGCTGAACCGCGTCGACAGCGACCACGCCCGCCGGTTGGCGCAGCTCCCGGTCCGGCCCGCCGACGCGGCAACCGTGCACCACCGCTCCCTGTCCGCGGACCCGGCCGACCTCATGGAGCGGGCCCGCAGCTGGGTGGGCGGTCCGGAACGGGGCGCCGGCACCGCGGCTGAGGTGGTACAGCCGGTCCACCTCACCGGGGAGTGGTCGTGGTCCGGGAGCCCGGCCGCGGCAGGCGCGCTGGAATCGGTGGGCCATCTCTGGCGCGACTTCCAGCACGAGACCGTCGGCCTGCTCGGCGCCTTGATGTCGCTGGGCGAGCCCGACGCGGCTGGTGGCGACGACCCCGCGTGGAGCAACCCGGACGTGACGGCCGTACGGAACGCCCTCGGCGTCGGTGACCAGAACACGCCCCCGTCCGCAGGCCGCCCGTCGCCGGTCGTCGGTCCGGCCGCGTGGGCGCAGGCACAGGAGTGGACCAACAACCTCATCACCCGTTTCGTCGGACAGGCGCTCGCACCGGTCCACCACGACATCGCCGACCGCGGGCCCGGAGACCTCTCGACATGAACACCCCGACCATCCCCAGGAGGACCGCTGTGCCCACCGAGGAGAGCCTCGACCGGCGGTTGGCCGGTGAGGCCGACGCCGTGAAGGCGTCCGTCCTCGCCGCCTCACGGCGGGCCGGCGCCCCACACGTCGACCTCACCGAGGCCACCGTCGGCGCCGTGTTCACGGCCATGTTGCGGCGGCTGCGTTCCGTCCCGTTCACCGAGGCGTGCTCGGAGTTCGGGTCCCTGGGCGCCGCCTACGCCTGCGCCCGCGTCCCGCTGGCCGTCGCGCTGGCCGAGGTGCAGCTGAGCGCGGTGACGATCTCGCACCGGTGGTGGGAGGTCACGACCCCCCAGGACGTGGGCCCGATGTTCGCGCTCGGGCAGATCTGGGACGGCGCGATCGCGCACATCTCCGCCACGCTCGCCGACGGGTACGCGCGGGAGCTGGCACAGGACGGCCGGCACCACGTGGCCCGCGAGCAGCTCGCGGCCGAGCTCGTCCTGGGCCGGCCACCCACTGTCGAGCTCGTGCGAGCCGCCCAGGTCCGGGTGTTCGCCCACTACGCCGTGCTGGCCTTCACCAGGCCGGACGGCCGGACCGACGACCTCTCGGCCGGGTTGAGCCGGCTGCTCGGGACCTCGGAGCTGCTGGAGATCAACCGGGAGGGGCGCACGGTGCTCCTCGTCCCGGCGCCGGAGATCGACGCGCCCGACCGGGCGCGGGCCGCGCAGGAGCTGTTCACGATCGTGTCCCGGGCGCTGGGGCTGGCCGTCGCGGGGATGGCGTTCGCCGACCTCGCCGACGTCCCGGTCGGTGTCGGGTCCGCCCTGGAGGCGATCGACGGCGCCGAGTCCGAGGGGCTGCGCGGCGTCGTCCTCGTCGGCGGCGAGGCGGCGGCTGCCCGGCGTCCCCGGCTCGTGCCGTCGCGTCCCGAGTCCGTGCCGGAGGCGCTGGTCACCTGGCCCGTCCTCGTCGACACCCTGCGGGAGCTGTACCGGCAGGACTGCGACCACGCCAGGACCGCGGTGACGCTCCGCATCACACGCGGGGTGCTGACCCGCAGGCTGCAGCGGATCCGGGAGCTGGCCGGGGTCGATCCGCTCGGTACGGAGGGCCGTCGCCGGTTCCTGGCCGAGCTCATGCTGCGACCGGTGAGCCGGGTGGCGTCCTGACCGGGCGGCACGGGGTCCGCGTCCGCCCGGCGACCCGCGGTGCGCGGCGCGGCTGATCCGTGTCGGACTCCGCTCTTCCCGGGCCGTACGAGTCCGGGCCCGGACCGGGTTACCGGGTCGTGGGGCGGTACGCGCTCCAGGCCGTGATCGGGGCCGGCGGGATGGGGGAGGTCTGGCGGGCTCTCGACGAGAAGCTCGAGCGGACCGTCGCGGTGAAGCGGGTCCTGGTCGTGGCCTCGACGGGGGAGTCGGCCGAGGTCCGGCGTCGTCTCGTCCGGGAGGCGAAGGCCGCCGCCCGCCTGCACCATCCCGCGGTGGTGACGGTGTTCGACGTCGTCGAGGACCGGGACGAGCCGTGGATCGTCATGGAGTACGTGCCGTCCCGGAGCCTCGCCGACCACATCGCCGTCGCCGGGCGGCTGGAACCGGTGGCCGCGGCCCGGATCGGGGTGGCGCTGGCCGACGCGCTGGTGGCGGCGCACGACGCCGGCATCGTGCACCGGGACCTCAAGCCCGCGAACGTCCTCGTGGTCTCCGGCGGCGGCGTCAAGCTGACGGACTTCGGGGTGTCGCGCGCGATCGGGGACGTCCGCACCACCGCGACCGGCGTCCTCGTGGGCACCCCCCTCTACCTGGCGCCCGAGGTCGCCGCGGGCGAGGACGCCACGGCGGCGTCCGACATCTTCGGGCTGGGCGCCGTCGTGTTCGAGGCCGTCGAGGGGGTGCCGCCCTACGGCGACCGGACCAACCTGTTCGACGTGCTCCGCCGGGCGTCGGACGGGCGGATCGAGCCGGCCCGGCACGCGGGCCCGCTCGGCGCCGTCCTGAGCCGGCTCGTGGCCGCGTCGCCGGCGGAGCGCCCCGACGCGCGCGAGGCGCGCCGCCTGCTCGAGGAGGTACTCGACGAGGTCGTGGCGCCCACCACGCCGTCGCCCGTCCTGGTGCGGGCCGAACCCGTCGCGGCACCCCCGGTCCCCGGGCCGCCGCCGCCGCGACGGCGCAGGCGGGGCCGGGTGGTGGTCGCCGCGGTCGTCGGCGTGGTGCTCGTCGCGGCCGCGGTGCTCCTCACCGGTGTCGTCGGCACGAGATCCGCGCCCCAGCAGGGCGGGTGCGACGTCTCGCGGGGCACTCTGGTGATCGGCGTCATCGTCCCGTTGACGGCGCAGAACAGCGAGGCCGGTGCCGACGTACGGGACGGGAGCGATGTCGCCGTGCGCGAGGCGACGGCCCGGTGCGCGGTGCCCGGCTACCGGGTGGTGCTCGACGTCGCCGGCGCCGAGGAGCCCGCGGAGGTGTCCGCGGCGGCCGAGCGTTTCGCCAAGGATCCGAACGTGATCGGGGTGGTCGGGCCGATCGGTGCCTACGAGGCCCAGCTGACCCAGCCCGTTCTCGCGGCGGCCGGGGTGCCCCAGATCGTGGTCGGGGCGGGATCGCCGACGCTCACCCGAGGCGGCGGGGACGTCGACCAGCGCCCGTACGGCTCGTTCTTCCGGATCACCCTCGGCGACGACCGCCTCGGCACGATACTGGCCGACGAGGCGCGCGCCCGCGGACTGCGACGGGTCGCGGTGGTGGACGACGGTTCGGGCTTCCCGGCGCAGACCGCCGACGGGGTCGCCGCCCGGTCCGCCGCCATCGGCACGGACGTCGTGCTGCGCGTCTCCCTCACCGATGGCACCGACCTGGACGGGCTCGTCGCACGGATCCGGCGCTCGAAGGCGGAGGCCGTGCTGTGGAACGGTGACGCGGCGGCGGCCGGGCGGTTGTCGGCGGCGTGCGGCGACGCGGGGCTGGCCCTGCCCCTGATCGGCGGGGACGACCTGCTCGCCGGCCCCTTCGTGGAGTCCGGCGGCCGTGCGGGCGATCTCGCCCTGGCGTCCGAGTCGCCCCTCCCGTTGCTCGGCAAGCGCGGCTCCGACTTCCGGGCCGCCTACCGGGCGGTCCAGCCGGCCGTGGACCCGGGCTTCCTCTCCCCGTTCGCGTACGACGCGGTGATGGATCTTGTCCGGTCGGCGGCCGGAACCGTCGAGAAGGAGCGCTGGTCGCCGTCGCTGCGCGGCGCCGTGCGGGACGCGGTGCAGTCCGGGCGCACCGACGGGATCACCGGCCCGGTCGCGTTCGACGGCCTGGGCGAGCGCGTCGGTGCCCCGGTCGCCGTCTACGAGGTGGTGGGCCCCGACCTGGTGCCCAAGACGGTGCGTCCCGAGGCGGGGTGACGGCAGCGCACTCCGGAGCCGGAACGCTGCACTGGGGCGTTCTCGGCAGCCCGTCGGCTCCGAAGTGAGGCCATGGGGGACGTTGCTCATCCGCTCACGCGTTGCCGGTGTCGGGCACGTCGGGGTTGTCGGCCTGCAGAGTGCCTGTGGAGCCGGCGGGTAGCGGCGTGTCGGAGGCCGACGCGATCCCCGCCGTGCCGATCGCGATCAGGGCGGCGCCCAGGATGGTGGCCAGCGTCGCGCGCTGCCGTGCGGTGGTTCTCATGGTGTGATCGTCGTTGTCCGGTGGCGATCTCCGGGGGCACCGCCTGTGCCGACTCGGCGGTCCGGTTTCGCAGCCGGGCCGAACCCGGCTCGTTGTGCCTCGGGCGGCGCAGGTGGGAGGGCAGGTCCGGGATTCGGCCCGGCCGGAACCCACCGCTCGGCCCCCGCGGTTCCTATCCTTCGCCCATAACGATCGCGCGCACGCCGCACCGCCGCTGGCACACCGACGCCGTTCCCCACCCCGAACCGTCGCTGCTGCTGCCTTCCTGATCGATTCCGACCGGGAGTACTTGCTCACCTGGGCACTCCCGGGGCCCTGGCGGCCCACCTGCGACCACTGTTGACCGCGCAACCCCGACCTACGGTTCGGCTGAATCCGCTACTGCGGAATCCGAACGTCGTCGGAGGTGTGGCCATGGCGCTGCGAGAACATGCCGGCCCGATCACGCCACGTGACCGGGCGATCTCTCTCATGGACATCGACGGATCCGGCACGCGCGAATCCGCAGCGTCGACGGGTCGCGGGGCGCGGGAGAAGGGCCTGCGGAAGGGCGCGGTCGGGCTCATCTCCGGCGTCGTGATCGGCATGGCGTCGACCGCCCCCGCCTACAGCCTCGCGGCCAGCCTGGCCCTGGTCACGGTGACGTCGGGGGTCAAGGCGCCGTCGATCATGCTGGTGGCGTTCGTGCCGGTGTTCCTCATCGCGCTCGCCTACCGGCAGCTCAACCGCCGCGATCCGGACTGTGGAACCGCCTTCACCTGGGCCGCGCGGGCGTTCGGCCCGTGGGTCGGGTGGATGGGCGGTTGGGCGGTGATCGCGGCCAACGTCATCTGCATCTCCAGCGTCGCGCAGATCGCCGGTGCCTACACCCTGCGGCTGCTCGGCGCGGACCCGGAGGCGTCGCCGATCGGGACGACGGCGGTCGGCGTGGTGTGGATCGTCGTGATGACGTTCGTGTCCACCCGGGGCATCAAGATCGCCGCCCGGCTGCAGTACGTCCTGCTCGGGGTCGAGCTGACGGTGCTGGCGGCGTTCTCGGTGGTCGCGCTCGTGCGCGTCTACGGCGGCGACGCGGCGCCGGGGGCGGTCGCGCCGAGCCTCGCCTGGCTCTCGCCCGCGGGGCTGGACCTGTCCGACATCGTGGACGGCGTCCTCATCGCGATCTTCCTCTACTGGGGCTGGGACACCGCCGTGGCCTGCAACGAGGAGTCCGAGGACCCCGGCCGGAACCCCGGCCGGGCGGCGCTGCTGTCCTCGTCGCTGCTGGTGATCACCTACGTGTTGGTCACCGTCGCCGCCGTCGCCTTCGCGGGCGCCGGCTCGGAGGGTGTGGGTCTCGGGAACCCGGACAACGCCGACGACGCGTTCGCCGCGATCAGCCCGGCCATCTTCGGTGACAGCGCGGTCGGCCACTTCTTCCTGACGCTGCTGGTCCTGTCGGTGCTCACGTCCTCGGTGGCGTGCACGCAGACGACCATCCTCCCCGCGTCGCGCTCCGTGCTCGCGATGGCCCGCAGGCGCGCCCTCCCCGAGGGCCTCGGCACGGTGGACGAGCGCTTCCAGACGCCGGTGACGGCGACGTGGGCGGTGGGGATCGCCGCCACGCTGTTCTACGTGGGCCTGACCGCGCTGAGCCGGGACGTGCTGGCCGACGCCATCGCCGCGCTCGGCCTGCTGGTGTCGTTCTACTACGGCCTGACGGGCTTCGCGTGCGTCCAGCTCAACCGCGGCGCCCTTCGCGGCCGCGCCCTGTGGGTCAAGGGCGTGCTGCCCGGGCTCGGCGGACTGCTGCTCTTCGGCACGTTCGTGCTGTCCGCCTGGAGGTACGCGGCTCCCGACGCGGGGGAGACCACGCTGTTCGGGGTCGGCGGCGTCGTCGTCATCGGCGTCGGCGCGCTCGCTGTCGGCGGCGCGATCATGGCCGCCTGGAGCCGCCGGATGCCCGAGTACTTCCGCAGGCCACCGGGCGCGGGCGGCGTTCCCGATCCCGACGTCGCCGCGGCGGAGGTGCGGGTCCGATGAAGGTCGTCGGGACCCGGACGCCGCCGCAGGCCGCCGCGCGCGGGAGGTGGCGGATCGCGCCGAGGCACTGGAACCTGCGCGTCAAGCTGGCGGTCGTCATGCTCGTCCCGGGCGTGCTCGCCATCGTGCTGGCCACGCTGCGCACCGTCGACCAGACGGCCGAGCTCGCCGACCTCGCCCAGGTCGACCTCTTCGCGCAGGCCCAGGCCGCGGACGCCGCCGTCGTCTCCGCCCTGGAGTCCGAGCGCCTGCAGGCGGTCGGGTTCGCCGCGGGCGGCCCGGTGGCGCCCTGGAACGCGGCCGGGCAGCAGGTCGAACGAGCCCGTGACGCCGCGGCCGCCTCGGCGGCGGTCCCCGCGGGACAGCAGCGGTTCGACGAGGTGGTCGACCGCGTCGACGCACTCCGCGCGCAGGTCCGGCGCCCGGGGGCGCGCCCGGCGGACGTCCTGTCCGGCTACTCGGACCTGATCACCGAGGCCCGCCGGTCGGCCCAGGTGCTGCTGGGCGGCGTGACGGGGCTGGAGTCCAACGGCCCGGTCCGGGGCATCGAGTACCTGGGCGTGGTGCGGGACGAGGCGTCGTTCCAGGCGGCGGTGCTCGGGATCGCCACCGAGCTGCCCGACGCCGAGCAGATGCTGAGGTCCTCGCGCGACCGGATGACGGCCGCGGTCGGCGAGGTCCGGTCCGCGCTCGGCGCCGCGAGGGCCGACGGGCTCGGACTCGGGCTCGCCGTCACGGACCCGCCGACGCTGGTCGCCGCCGTCGACGCCGCGGACGTGGAGCTCCGGGTGGACATCACGCGGATCAACGCGGCGCAGAAGCAGGCGGCCGTGGACGCGGTCGGGATCAACACGATGGTCCTCATGCTCGCCCTCCTGATCGGGGGCACCCTGGTCGGCCTGATCGCCTCGCAGATGGTCCGCAGCGTGGGGGTGCTGCGCCGGGCCGCGCTCGATGTCGCCTGGGACCGGTTGCCCGACGTCGTGCAGCAGATGCGCGACGGCGACGAGCCCGACGCCCGCATCGCACCGGTGCCCGTGGACGACCGCGACGAGATCGGCGAGCTCGCCCGCGCGTTCGACGCCGTCCACGGCCAGGCCGTGCGCCTCGCGTCCGAGCAGGCGGGGCTGCGGAAGGCGGTCGACGCCGTGTACGTGAACCTCTCGCGGCGCAGCCAGAGCCTGGTCGACCGGCAGCTCCAGCTGCTGGAGAACCTGGAGCGCAACGAGGAGGATCCCGCGCAGCTCGCCAACCTCTTCCAGCTCGACCACCTGGCCGCCCGGATGCGCCGCAACTGCGAGAACCTGCTCGTGCTCGGCGGCAACGAGCCGACGAACCGGCCGCTCACGCGGGTGTCCACGGTCGACGTGCTCCGGGCCGCCGTGTCCGAGATCGAGCAGTACGAGCGGATCTTCGTGGCCCAGAGCCCCGGCGTGCAGATCCTGGGCCAGGCGGCGGTCGACCTGCAGCACCTGCTCGCGGAGCTGCTCGACAACGCCACGAGCTTCTCACCGCCCGACAGCTCGGTCCGGATGACGGCGACGATGGCCGGGGGATCGATGATCATCCGCATCATCGACGAGGGGGTGGGGATGCGTCCCGCCGAGCTGGACGCGCTCAACAACCAGCTCGCCAACCCGGCGGCGTCGAACATGCTGGCCGTGCGCCGCATGGGCCTGTTCGTGGTGGCGCGGATCGCCGCGCGGCACGGCCTGACGGTGCGTCTGACCGACAACGAGAACGGGCTGTCGGCGCAGTACCCCGGCCTGACCGCGAGCGTCACCGTGCCGGCCAACCTGATCGCGGTGCCGCGTCCGGAGCGAGCGCCGCAACCGTCCCCGGCCCGCCGCACCGGCCGGCCGGAGGCGGCCGACGGGTCCGGTCGGCCGATGTATCCGGGCCTGCCCGCCGCGCTGCCGCCCACCGCCGCCTTCGAACGCGTGCCGACGGCGACGACCGTGCCGACGCCGACCGTCGTGGCGCCGGCCGCCACCGTGCCGCCCGTCGCGAGCGTGCCGCCGGCCGCCACCGTGCCGCCCGCCACCATGGTGCCCGCTGCCGCCGTGCCGCCCGCCCCCAGCGTGCCGGCGACCATGGCGGAGCCGGAACCGGCCCCCGGGGGCTGGTACCGCCGGCACCGTTCCGTGCCGATCAACTGGGTCCCCGATCCCCTGACCGGGAACCCGCCGCCCTCGGTCACCGAACGGGAGCTCCAGATCCGCGACGTGGCCCGTGTCAGGCCGGACCGCTCGCAGGTGTGACCCCGCGGCGGTTCAGGGCCGGGCGGCCAGCGCGATCAACTGTCCCCGCCCGTCGGCGTCGAGCTTGTGGCAGAGGGACGCGACGTGCTTCTCCACCGTGCGCGGGGAGATCGACAGCAGCCGGGCCAGCTCCACGTTGGTCAGGCCGTCGCCCATCAGCCGGAGCACCTCGCGCTCGCGCGGCGTGAGCACGTTCTGCCGCAGGTCGGCCCGCGGCGACGACTCGGCCAGCATGCGGGACACGGCCGCGACGGCGGGCGCCCCGAACTCGTCGAAGTACGCGGCCGCCTCGGTCAGCCAGCGGCGCGGATCGCCCCAGCCGTCCTTCAGCGCCGCCTCCGCCACCAGCCGGCGCGACAGATGACGCTGCCAGGCCCAGGGCATCAGCCGCTCCCCGTGCTCCTCGACGATCCGGGTGGCCTCGGCTCCGCCACCGGACCGGCCGATCAGCACGGCCTCGGCCAGCCGGGCCGCCGCGGCGTTCTGCCGGTTGACCACGGCCGGGCAGGCGCGCAGTGCCGCGACGGCCTCCTCGACCTCGGCGTCCGGCTTCCCCTCGACGGCGCGCAGGACGGCCCAGTAGCCCCACCAGATGTGCGGGGACACGTCGACGGACCGGAGACCGTACCGGGCGGCGGTCTCCATCTCGGCCACGGCGCCGGCTCGTTCCTCCCGCAGCAACGAGCACACCCCGCGTGCGGTGCCCCACACCCCCGACTCCGCGTCGGGATCCGCCGCGAGGTAGGAGGGATCGATGAGGGCGATGTCGCGCTCGACGGCCGCGCGGTCGCCGCGCAGGGCGGAGGTGTGGGGGAGGAACGAGGTGACCCGCGACCGCATCGCGTCGAGGCCGGCCTCCCCGGACTGGACGATGGCCCGGGTCGCGGCGTCCCGCGCCTGCTCGGCCGCACCGTGCATGAAGTAGGCCGGCACGAGTTGCAGGTCGATCATCGCGGTGGTCAGGATGGCGCCCGCGTCGACGGCGCGGCGCCTCGCCCTGAGCAGGCGGTCCAGCCGGCCCGTGGTGAACATGTCGATCGTGCCCAGCTCGTGCAGCGCCGACAGCTCGGCCAGCGGCAGGCGGTGCCGCACCGCGATGACGTGGGCCCGCCCGAACGCGGCGAGCGCCTTCTCCGGGTCGGAGAGCCGGGCCACGCGTCCGACGACCTCCTCGGCCGCCGCGGCCACGTCCGGCTGCCGTTCCAGGGCCGATCGGGCCACCCGCTGCGCCAGCGCCGCGGCCTCCGCCGCCCGGCCGCGCCCGAGGAGGATCCTCGACTCCACGAGGGCCTTCCCGTCGGCGGCGCCTCCGACGGCGCACGGCCCGATCCGGAGCAGCTCGGCCTCGGCGACGTCCCAGAGGTTCCCGTCGGCGGCCGCCTGCGCCAGGCGCAGGCGCACCCGCGTCCGCACGGCGCCGTCCGGGTCGTCCAGGTGCGGCGCGGCCAGCAGCCGGCGCGTCATGGCGGCGGCGTCGTCGATCCGTCCGGCCCGGCCGTAGGTGGCGGCGAGCAGCTCGGCCAGCTCGCTCCACAGCGGCGGCGACGGGTCGAGCCGCAGCCCGTGTTCGAGCAGCGTGCTCGCCGACCGGAGCGACCCGCTGTGCACGGCCCGCTCGGCGGCGCAGGTCAGATGCCGGGCCGCGCCGTCCCGGTCGCCCGAGCGCTCCGCGAGGTCGGCGGCGAGCACGCAGAGCCCGCCCGGGAGCTCCGGATCGCGGCGGCGGACGGCGGCCAGCAGGTCCGCGGCGATCGCGGCCGACTCCTGGGCGGGGGTACCGGCCAGCACCGCGTCGAGGGTGAGCGCGTGGCGGAAGCTGTTGCTCCCGTGCTCCAGCAGCCCCGTGGCGCGGCCGGCGTCGAGCGCCTCTCGCACGTCGTCCTCGCACATCCCGAGGGCGCACCGGACCAGGTCGTCATCGAAGCTCTGGCCGAGCAGCGCCGCCGCGGTCAGCACGCGTCGCTGCCGTGCCGGGCAGGCCCGGAGCCGGGTGCGCACGCTGTCGGCGAAGGTACGGGGAACGTGTCCGGACGCGGCGGCCGACAGCATCTCCTCCACCACGAGCGGCACCCCGTCGGCCAGCCGCGCGGCTGCCCTGACCCGCTCGTCGGCGGCGCAGGCGTCGAGCATCGCCTCGACCTCGTCGTGATGGAGCCTGCCCACCGGGATGTGGTGGACGTTCTCCCCGTAGGTGTCGGCCGGGCCGTCGCCCCGGCACGTGGCCAGCAGCACCATCGGCGCGTCCGCGATGTGATCGCGCAGGTACTCCATCACCGACATCGTCTCGGCGTCGGCCCAGTGCAGGTCCTCGACGACGAACAGGCAGCCCCCCGGGGCGACGGCGCGCATCAGGCGCAGCACCGCCTCGCCCAGGACCGGTGCGTTGATGGCCTCCTGGTGCAGCGGGTGTGAGGGCGCCCACTCCGTGACGATCCGCCCGAGCGGCGGGCCGTAGGAGCCGAGATCCTCGATCGGGGGCAGGAGGCCGCGCCGGGAGATGCCGAGGGCGATCTCGATGAGCGGGCGCAGCGGCACCGGCGCACCGGTCGGCACGGACCGGCCGAGGAAGCACTCCAGGCCACGCTCCCGCGCGATGCCCATGGCCTCCCGCGCGAGGCGCGTCTTGCCGATCCCGGCCGGACCTGTGATGAGGACGGTGCGGCCGCTCTCCCAGACGCCGCCGATCGCGTCGCGCAGGCCGGAGACCTCGGACTCGCGCCCGATCATTTCCGCGCAGCGCAACACCATCCGGGCCTCCGGCAGATTGTTGTGTACTTCTATCAGTACCGCCGAGAAGGTGCCTGCCGATGCGGAGGTCGGCGACCGGATGGCCTGCTGCGGGCAGCGGCAGCGCTCGCACCGCGCCGAGCGGGCCGGGGCGGCGACGCGCCCGTTCGGCTCTGATTGTGCCCACTTCGGCGGCGTGTGCAGTTGGGAAGCGCGGGTGCTGATGCGGCCAATCGGGCCCGGCGGCCACCGGCTCCTCGGAGCGACGCTCGGCGCATGAACGAGACCGCCTTCTACACCTACGTCGACACCACCGACCCCGGGTTGGTCGCCGAGGTGCTGGCGACCTGGTTCGGCGTCCCCTTCATCGACGTGCGGCACCGCATGAGCGGTGTCGAGATCCACCTCGATGACGGCGACCGGTCGGTGTACGCCCACGACGACGCGACGGGGTTCCTCACCGAGGGCACGGTGCGCGGGACGCTGCAGGACGGGCTGGCCGCCGTCAGGAGGCTGCGGAGCCTCTTCCTCGCGCGCGGGCTGACCGTCGAGATCGAGTGCGTCTCCCGCGACGACGACGACTCGGAAGTCCTCCAGCTGCTCTGACCGATTGCGGCGCGTTGGCCCGAACGGTCTAGGTGAACCTCCCAATTGTGCAGGAGGTCCGGCCTCGACACGCTTATCACGGTCACGCAGTCGGCTCGTCGAACGCGTCGACCACCCGATAGTCCCGGCTGCGATGCAGCTCGTTCCTGCGAGGCGACACCCGTGACCCTGCACGACCCCGACAGCCTCGGCGACCGCCTGCTCGGCGACGTCGCCGTGATGACCGACGCCGTGGCGCGGGTCGTGACCCGCCGCCTGGCCATCACCGCACCCGCCGACCAGGCGGTCCGGAGCATGATCGAGACACTCGTTCTCGGCGTCGTGAACGGTGAGGACGCCGTCCTGGAGCGGCGGGCCCGCCGGGACGCGGCGAACCTCGCCAGGGTCGGCTCGGCGCAGCAGACCGTCGTGGAGCTGAACACGCTCGCGATGGCGCTCGTCACCGCCCAGGTCTGGCGTCGCGGCCGGACCGGCGACCACGCCGCCCTCACCGCCTTCACGCACCGGGCGACCGACGTCCTGGACGCGGTCCAGCGCATCGTCGCCGACACCTACTGGACCCAGGCCCGCGCCGACCGGTTCGGGCGCCACGAGCGGCGGTCGTTCGCCCACGCGCTGCTGGCCGGCCAGGCCGTGACCGTGGAGGCGGCCGGGCTCGTGCCGGCCGAGCGGTACCGGGCCGTCGTCCTGCGGTCCGAGGACGACACCGGGGTGTGGCGGGCCCGCGCGTCCGAGAACCTGCACGAGCAGCAGGTGCTGCACTGCGTGCTGGCGCACGAGATCGTCGCGTTCGTGCCGGAGGGGCCGACGCCCGGCGCGCTCGCCGTCGGGGAGCGGGCCGGTGTCGGCCGCGTCGCCGTCGGCACGTCCGGCCCGGAACCGGTCGCGAACCTCCCCGTCGCGGTGTCGGACGCGCGGCTGGTGGCACGCCTCGCCCTCACCGTGCCGCTGCTCGACACCGTGGTCTCGGCCGACCAGCTCCGCCTGGAGCTCACGCTGCTCAACAACGACTCGCTCGCCGCGAGCATGCGGGACGTCGCGGCGCCGATCCTGATGCGGCCCGACCTCCTGCACACCATCCGCGTGCTCTACCAGCTCGACCTCAACCGCACCAGCGCCGCCCGCAGGCTCGGGATCGCCCGGCGGACGCTGACCGGGCGGCTCACGCGCATCGAGGAGCTGACCGGGCTGAACCCGACCAGCACCCGCGGCATCCAGATCCTGCACACCGCACTCACCGCGATGTCGATGCGGGACGACGTCCGCGCCGCACCCGGAGCCTGACCTCGCCGGTGACGCACGTGGGCACGTGCCGCGCCGATGCCGCGTCCCGATGCCCCCGCGGCGCCGACGGCCGCGCCCGGCTCGGGCAATGGGGGGCCCATCACCGCCCCTCACGACCCCGATCCGGTCGGCCGGGTCGCCCTAGTCTCGACCTTGCCCGATCCCGTTCTGCGGAGCCTGGCAGGTGGGCCACGCACAGCCCGCCGAGACCACAGTCCGGTCTCGTGACATCTCGACGGTCCTCGATGTCGACGAGCGGACCGGGCGTCGACAGAGCCGTCGCATCCGAGCAGGAGACAACAGATGACAGCGCATTCCGGCGGGACCCGAACGACTGTCTTGCCCAACCCATACGACGTCGCCCCCGGGCCGCGTGGCCTGCTCCGCCACGCGGGACGTGCCGGGTTCGTGCTGCTCGGATCCGTCGCCGCCGCGTTCGTGGCCGCGACCGGCGCGCACGCCGAGGAGTCGGGCGGCCTGGGCGGTGTCCAGGTGGGGGACGCGCCGACCTCACCGGGGGAGGCGGTGGATCAGCTGGCCCAGATGTCGGGCCTGTCTTCGGTCTCGTCGCTCCCCTCGGAGACCACGTCCTCGACCGGTTCGGGAGACGACACCTCGACCACGCCTGCCGAGACGACGTCTTCGCCCTCGTCCGACGAGGTGTCGAGCGCGACGAACCAGGGCACCCAACTCGTGGGCCTCTCATCGCTTTCCTCGCTGAGCGGTCGTTCGGCCGATTCGTCGAGCGGCAGTGGGTCGGACAGTGGTTCGACCACCAGTGAGTCGACGACGAACAGTTCGACAGTGGGTGACCGGAGCGTGGGGTCGAACACGCTGGGTGGCGCCGGCACGCTGCTTCTCGCATCCGGTGGTGGTTCGACCGGTAGTGGTACGGGCGGCGATGCCGGCGCGACCACCGGGGAGTCGCGTAGCACTTTCTCTACACCGCTTGCCCCGGAGATCCTGTCCCCGACGCAGAAGTCGTTCCTGCCGAGCCCGGACCTGGGGGCGTTCGGGCTCAACGCGACCGGTGGTGGTTCGACCGGTAGTGGTACGGGCAGCGATGCCGGCGCGACGACCGGGGAGTCGCGTAGCGCCTTCTCTGCACCGCTGGCCCCGGAGACCCTGTCCCCGACGCAGAAGTCGTTCCCGCCGAGCCCGGACCTCGGGGCGTTCGGGCTCGACGCCACCTCGGCGGCCGGCCGGCCCGGCACCGTCGTGTCCTCGCCGCAGAGCCCGGTGCTGCAGGGGTCGACGCCGACGACGCTCGCGCCGGGCGGAACCGCCGCACCCGGCCCCGATCTCCGGGAGGTGTTCGGCCTCGGGACGTCGACCACTTCGCCGGCCCTGACGTCGACGTTCCAGCCCGCAACCGGTTCCTCGGACTCGACTGCCGACACGTCGAGCGCGTTGGCCGCCGCCCTCCAGCCCAAGGTGCCGCCGGCATTCGGAGGCGGCACCTCCACGGATTCCTCGGCCTTCACCGGCAATGGGTCGCAGCCGGCGCTGGGCGCTGTCGACCTCGGCCGGGAGGTGAAGGACCAGCTGGGTCTCCGCCCGAGCCTGAACTGGGGCGACCTGGTGCCGCAGGCGAACGCACGCGACTGGATCAACCACGGTAGCGGATGTGTCGCCTGGTGCGGGTTCATCATTCCCAACATGCAGCAGAACAAGATCGAGAACAGCGGGCTCCCCAGGCCCGGTTACTGGTCGGCGTTGCGGGAAACCGCGCCGGTCAGCGTCGTCGGCGGGCTCTTCCAGGTGGGGGTCACGGGCCTCACCAACAACCGGTACTTCGACCCGACGAAGCCGAACGCGGCTGAGAAGGATCTCGCGGTGCAGACGGCCCTCGCAACAGGGGCCAACGTCGGGTTCAACGAACTCGTCAAGGACTACGTTCCCAAGATCAACGCCCGGCTCGGCACCAACTGGGCGTTGCAACCCTTCAGCACGACGGCCGTCGTGGGCGGCCCGGTCTTCTACAACCTCGGGCAGTACGGCCTCAGGAAATTCGGGGAGGCCACAGGGACCACCGACAACCCGGCCGTGCAGATCACGGGGCAGACACTCGTGGGTGCAGGGGGCGCCTACTTGACGAGCGTCCTGACGGACCCTCGCAACATCCGGGACTGGAAGAGCCCCCTGTTTGCCGGGGGGCAGCTGCTCCTCGGGGAGGCGGCCCGCTGGATGGGTCCGGGCAGCTCGGCCGACGTGCTCAACAAGTCCTGCGCGGACGAGCCGTGGAAGCCGTGGTCCTGCTACACCCTTGCCAAGGTGGGCGGCGGCGGCCTCGGGCCCCAGGGTGTGTCGCCGGGTGGCGGTGCCTCCCAGCTCCCGGGCGGCCCGTTCGGGATCGTCGGGCAGCCGTGGAGCCCGCAGTCCACCCCGGCCGACGGAACGGGCTCCGTCGCCACGCAGGGTGCGGAATCCGGTGGCCTGATGATGCCCGACGGCCGGATGTGGCAGCCGGGTGATGTCGTGGGGCCGGGGACGTTCCTGTCCCCGGTGGGAACGAACGAGCCCGAGGCCCGTGGGGCCGGTGAGGTGTCGACCGCGTCGCCGGTCCTGCAGGCCGTCGGGCAACAGGCGCCGGCGCCGAACCTCCTGCAACAGGGCGTGCAGGCCGCCAAGAACCTCTACCAGCAGGCCGACGGGTGGTGGCGGGACCAGCCGACGTTCACCGAGTCGATGCCGGCCCAGGAGGGTGCGCCGCCCACCAAGCGGGTCCATTTCGCCGGCGGCGCCACTGCGATCTACGACCTCGACGGGAACAAGGTCGGCGGCGACGCCACGACCCCGGCGTGGGTCGCGCCGTGGCAGACGCCGCTCCCGGAGGACGGGATCAAGGCCGGCATCATGGTCGGTAGTGGCCTCCTGACCGGTGGCGTGGGAGGGGGACTCGTCCCCGCCGTTCCCTGACCCGCTTCCCATCCGCGCAATCCACGCCCGACGCTCGGCCGACTCGGGTCGGCGCGGGCGTCGGGTGTGGACCGACCATGGTCGTGTGGTCGTGGTCGCCGACGTGGTGTCGCTGACGAGGGAGGTGCCGTGCCCGAGGACACGTACGGCACGCTCCGGTCCTCAGGCCGAGCGCAGCCGCATCTCCCACGACAGCGCCTGCAACGCGTCCTCGAAGGAGTCGGGCCCGCCGTCCCGGGCCCGCTCCGCCTCGATCTCGCGGGCGGCCATGGCGATGAGCGAGCTCCGGCCGTCGGCGCCGAGCTTGTGGCCCAGCGACTCGACGTGCTTCTCCACCGTGCGCGGGGAGATGCGCAGCCGCTGCGCGATGTCGCGGTTCGACGAGCCCTCGGCGAGCAGGCCCAGCACGTCGCGCTCGCGGGGGCTCACCCGCTGTCGCGGGATCGCTCGCCGGGCGTTGCGCTCGGCCAGGTCGGCGAGGGCCCGGCAGGTCTGCGCCACGGGCGGGGCGGCGAAGCCGTCGAAGAACTCGGCCGCCTCACCCAGCCAGGCCTGCGGTGTGCCCCACCCGTCCCGCAGGGCGGCCTGGGCCACCAGCCGCCGGGCGAGCTGGCGGTGCCAGGTCCACGGGAACGCGTCGCGGTCGAACGACTCCACGACGGCCGTCGCCCGCCGCCCGTCGCCGCTGTGACCGGCCACGACGGCCTCCGCGAGCACGAAGAGGGCCCGGTCGAGCGGGCTCCCCTCGGCCGTCGCGGGACGCGGCTCCCCGCTGCCCCTGACCGCGCCGAGCAGGGCCCAGTACCCGCGCCAGGGGTGCGGCCCCGGTATCGGAGCGGTGGCGCGGGCCGCCAGCCGGGCCGCCGTCGCGAGCTCGTTCTCGGCGGCGTCGTGATCCTCGAGCAGCAGCGAGCAGACGGCGCGCGCGCCGCCCCAGAGCTCCGCCGAGACCGCCGGATCGACCCGGACCGCGGGTGGGACGGCGGCGATGTCGCGCTCGACCGCCATGCGGTCGCCCAGGAGCGCGTCGATGTGGGGCAGGACCATGGCGATCCGTTGCCGCACGCCGTCGAGCTGGCGCGCGGCGGCGTCCCCGTCGGCCCGGACGGCGGTCGTGCGCGCCGAGGCCGCGTCGCCCAGCAGGCAGTGGCCCAGCACGAGCTGCAGGTCCAGTGCCGATCGCGTGCGGAAGGCGCCCAGTTCCACGGACCGGCGGCGCGCCCGGTGCAGGAGATCGAGCCGGCCACTGCCGACCATCTCCGTGACGCCCTGCTGGTGGAGGGCGGCCAGCTCGGTGAACGGCAGCGAGCGGGCGGCGGCCGCCCGGTGGGCCGGGGCGAGGGCGGCGAGCGGGCTCGTGGCGGCGCCGGCGGTGTGCAGGACTCCGGCCGGGACGGTGAGGGCCGGTGGCCGGACCAGGACCGTGCCGGCCGCCGAGTCCGACACCGGGCCGCCGAGCACGGCCGTGCTGAGCGCCTGATCCAGCACGTCGGCCTGGAGCCGGGGGGTTCCCGCGAACAGCGCCGAGCTCAACAACGCCGAGGTGAACACGCGGCCCGGCCCGCTCTCCGGGGCGCTCGGCGCGTCGTCGGCCGCCGCCGCCCGGTGCCGGACAAGCTGGGCGGTGTCGGACCGCGAGGTGAGGGATTCCACCGTGGCCCGCGCCGCGCTCGGCAGATCCGCGGCGAGCATCCCCACCAGGAACAACGACGAATCGGCGATGGTGTCGCAGACGTACTCGAGCACGGCGAGCGTCTCCGCGTCGGCGCGGTGCAGATCGGTGAGCACCAGGGCACACCCTTCGGGCGCGGCGCGCCTCAGCAGCCGCATCAGGGCCTCGCCGAGAACCGGGGGCGGGAACGCCGTGTCGTCCGTCGGCGGGTGCGTCGCCCACCCCGGCACCACCCGGTCCAGCGCCGCGGCGAACGAACCCAGCTCGGAGCGGTGGGGCAGCGCGCCGCGCCACGACAGGGCGGCACCGACCTCGGCGAAGGCCTGCAGCGGCGGCGCACCGCTGCTGCGCCCGTGGCCCCCGGCGAGGCACAGCATCCCGCTGCGCCCGATCGCCGCCGCCACCTGGCGGGCCGTGCGTTCGAGCCGGTCCTCGCCGTCGACGGCGATGAAGACGGCGCGCCCGGACTCACCCGACCGGACGGCCCGTGCCGTTGCCGCGCACTCGGCCACCTGATCCCCGAACGCGACCGAGGTGCTGCTGGCGGCCGTCATCAGTGTTCCTCCCCGAGGGTTGACTGCAGAGCAGTTTTCGCCTAGAAGCCGTGGTGGCACATCCCTCTGGAGAGCGAGATAGGGCGGCTCGGACGATCCCGGGGGCTGGAACGTGGGCTACTGTCCCTTCCCGGTACCGTGAACCAGGGGTCAATGTACCCGTTACACCCTCACGAGGAGCATCCGATGGTGAGTGTGCCTCGCCGCGTCGTGAGGTCGGTCGCCGATCGCTGGTTCACCTGGGACACGTCCCTGTCGCTGGGGCGCATCCCGCTGTTCGACGTGGTGGTCGGCGTGGTGTTCGTCGGCCTCACCGTCGTCTCGTTCTCGCTCGACAGGCCCCTGGCCGGGATCGGGGTGGCCTGGCAGACGCCCCGGCCCACCGACCTGGTCAGCGTCCTGGTCCTGCTGGGCAAGAGCGCGCCGCTCGTCTTCCGCAGGAGCCATCCGGGCTTGATGTTCACCGCCGTCTGCGCGGCGGGGATCGCCGGGAACCTGTTCCAGGTCCAGCCCAGCCCGTCCGATTTCGGGTTCTCGCTGGCGGTCTACTCGTTCTGCGCGTTCACGACGGCCAACGTGATCCTGCGCAGGATCCTGCCGACGGCCGTCTTCCTCGTCGAGCTGGCCCTGGTCTTCCTGCAGCTCGGGGACCGTACGGCGTTCAGCCAGATGATCGACGAGACGAAGTGGACGCTGCTCTTCGAACCCGTGATCGGCTACTTCTCGTTCGTGCTCATCTGGCAGCTCGGCGGCGAGCTGCGCCGCTACTTCGCCTCCGAGGCGTCGCAGATGCGGCGGCAGGCCCTCGACGCCGAGGAGCGCCGCCTCCAGGCCGAGGTGGCGATCCTCGCCCAGCGCAAGCAGCTGGCCCGGGAGCTGCACGACTCGGTCGGCCACAAGGTCACCCTGCTCATCCTGCAGGCCGACGCGATGCGGGTCGAGGCCGACGAACCCGGCCGGCAGAACGAGCTCGCGACCCTGGCCGAGACCGGGCGGGAAGCACTCGCCGAGCTCCGCGAGCTGGTGGGGGTGCTGGGGATGTACACGCTCGACGAGCGCTCGCCGATCCCGACCCTGGCCGACATCGACTCGGTCATCGCGCCCGTGCAGGCCCTGGGGCTCGACGTGCGGCTGCACGTCGTGGGGAGCCCCACCGCACTGTCGGCGGCGGCGAACCTGTCGGCGTGCCGGGTGGTGCAGGAGGCACTGACCAACGTCCTGCGCCACGCCTCCGCGCGCACCGTCGACGTCACGATCCGCTACGGGGAGCGGGACGTCGAGGTGGTGGTCGAGGACGACGGCAGGGGAGCGGTGCAACGGCAGGTCGACGGATCCGGCCTGCGCGGGCTCCGGGAGCGGGCGCAGGTGCTCGGCGGCGGTGTCGAGGCCGGCGACCGGCCCGGTGGCGGGTTCCGGCTGAAGGCCTGGTTCCCGCACTCCGCGATCAGCGCGTCGGTGGGGACCTGACGTGGTCGCGGAGCCCGTGGGAGCTCCCGCCACCCGCGTCCTGCTGGCCGACGACGATCCCCCCACCCGGTCGATGATGCAGCGCATCCTGAACGCGGCGGCCGGCATCGAGGTCGTGGCGGCCGTGGGCGACGGGGAGGCTGCGGTGGCGGCCGCGAAGGAGCTGCGCCCCGACGTGGCGCTCCTCGACATCCGGATGCCGCGGCTCGACGGCATCCGGGCCACCGCGATGATCACCGCGCCCTCGGCCGCGCTCCCGACGAAGGTCGTGCTGATCACGACGTTCGACGTCGACCACTACGTGCACGCCGGGATCCGCAACGGCGCGCGGGGATTCCTGCTCAAGGACTCCGGGCCGGAGGAGATCGTGCGCGCGATCCAGGTCGTGATGGCGGGCGACGCGGTGCTGGCCCCCTTCGCGGCCCGCAACGTCATCGACGGGTTCGCCCGCCGGTTGCACGCCGGCGTCCCGCCGCTGACCGGTCGCGAGAGCGATGTCCTCGAGCTCGTCGTCGAGGGGCTGTCGAACAGCGAGATCGCCGAACGCCTGGTGATCTCCTACGAGACCGTGAAGTCCCACGTCGCCAACCTCCTGACGAAGTTCGGCGCCCGCGACCGCGTCCAATCCAGCCGAGCCAGCGCTTCTAGCCCTTTGCG
>CAXTTN010000086.1:0-21667 GCA_964247105.1 uncultured Pseudonocardia sp. | reverse complement strand
GCCGGCGGCTGCAGCGCGACGTGCACGACGGCGCCCAGCAGCGCCTCGTCCAGACGGTGCTCACCGTGAAGCTCGCCCTGGACGCGGCGAGCCGGGGCGAGAACCCGATCGACCTCATGCGGGAGGCGCTGGTGCATGCCGAGCGGGCGACGGTGGAGCTGCGCGACCTCGTGCACGGCATCCTCCCGGCGTCGCTGGCACGCGGGGGGTTGCGCACCGGGCTCGACTCCCTCGTCGCCGGGCTGACCGCGCCGGTGGATCTCGACACGGCCGCCCTGCCGCCCGGGCGGCTCCCGGCCGAGCTGGAGGTGACCGCCTACTTCGTCGTGGCCGAGGCCGTGACGAACGTCGTGAAGCACGCGGGCGCGACGCGGGCGCGGGTGACGGTGACCCTGGCGGCCGACACGCTCACCATCGACGTCACCGACGACGGCGTCGGCGGCGCCGACCCGCGCGGCTCGGGACTGACCGGGATGCTCGACCGGGTGGAGGCGATGGACGGCACCCTGCTCCTGGTGAGCCCGAGCGGGAGGGGCACCACCGTGCGCGTGTCCCTGCCGGTGCCGGTGGAGCGGGTGTGACCCGGGCGTCCGTCCGTTGTGGAGATGGTGCGATCGGGGGGCGACGGGCACACTCTTCTCCACCACGCGCCACCGGCGAAAGAGTTCTCCCATGACGCAGCCGCCTCCCCGCCGCCCGCAGGGTCCGTACCCGCCCCCCGGCGGTCACCGCGACCTGTCGCTGCGACTGATCGAGAAGGTGCACGCACCATGATCCACCGGCCGCGCAGCTGACAGTGCCGGACGGGAGGCACGCGGTGACCACGGGCGGTGTCCGGGCCGTCATCGGGTAACACTGATCCGCACAACCGAGACGCAAGGAGGCGTCGTGATCTTCGTCGTGATCAGGATCGACATCCGCCCGGAGAAGCGGGAGGACTTCCTTGCCGGCATCACCAGATACGCGGCGCAGGTCCGGGACGAGCCGGGCAACCTCGTCTTCAGCTGCTTCGCCGACGTCGAACGCCCCGACCGGTACGCCGTGATCGCCAACTACGCCGACCAGGCGGCGGGCGAGGCGCACGTGGCCTCCGAGCACGCGCGGTGGTTCTTCGGCTGGCTGCCGTCGGTGGTGGCGGCGGTACCGAAGATCGTCTACCAGGAGCTGCCGGGGGCGGGCTGGTCGGAGATGGGTGAGGTCGTCATGGAGTGAGTAGATCTCCTGGAGCGTGCGCACGCTCACCGCGCCGGGTCGATGCGGGATGGGCGTCGAGCGACTACAACACCGCTACCGCATGTGCAGCGAGGGAGGCCGGTGACCGTGACGTCCGCAGACGACACGTCGCCAGCAATCCCACGGTGACCGTCACATCTGTCTCATCAGGTCCGTTCGATCCCCGGTCGGCGATCTCTGCGGAGATCAGCGTCGGGGGCGGGGGCGGCCCCCGCATCCGCCCCCGGGCCGGGTCTCGACGGTGTCGTTGGACGTGCCGGGCCAGGTGAGGTCGGTCAGGTGTTCTTGTCGCTGGTGGTGATGTCGCCGTTGACGCCCCGGGGGAAGAACCCGCCCTTGGTGACCCTGGCCGGGTTCAGGTAGACGATGTTGAGCACCGATCCCGCCGTGCGGGAGAACGCGAGGCCGTTGCCGTCGGTCGGGACGATGTTGGCGTTGCCGTCCCTGTCGACGATGCCCTGGTCGTCGTCGCTCTTGCCGTCGAGGCTGTCGCGGGCGTCGGAGATCGCTCCCGCGGGGACCGCGAGGCCCTTGGCCAGCAGCAGCGTGCGGATCAGGCCGGCGTGGTAGGCCTCGACGGCGAGGATGCCGGCGGCGGCCTCCAGGTAGGTCTTGTTGGAGATGAGGGGCGCGGCACCCTTGTAGGCGGTGACGCCCACGTCCTCGAACACGAACGCGCCGAGCAGGAAGTTGTTCTCGTTCGCGAACGGGTCGAACGTCTGACCCTTCTTGATCAGCCCGGCCGCGGTGGCGGCGGCGTTGAACGCGTCGGTGAGGTTGATCTGGGGGCGGGCGACCTTCGCGTCGCCGAGGGCGCTGCGCAGGAAGTCGACGTGGGCGCGCTCGTCTCCGGCGATCTCCTGGGCGTACTGCTTGCCGATCTTGGTGTCGAACGTGACCTTGCGGCCGCCGGTGACGCCGCCGGAGCTGCCCTTGCCGTGGACCTGGCTGTCCTTCAGCCCGGTGCCGTACACGCCGCGCAGGTAGTACTCGGCCTCGAGGTACTCGAGGTTGAGCGCGAAGTTGAGGATCGCGGCGTCGCTCGGCCCGCTGCCGCCGTGGTTGCTGCTGGCGGACGCGCTGCCGGCGCCGAGCCCGAGCGCGCCGATCCCCGCCACGCCGACCGCCCCGATGCCGGCCGCCCGCAGGAACCGGCGACGGTCCACCGGGTTCTCGGAACTGCGGTTGATCGCGTCCTTGACGAACGTCTGATTGAAGCCCTCGAACACTGAGTCTCCTTGGAACAGGGCGGGAGGCCGCGGTCCGGGTGGACCTCAGCAATGGGGAGCGAAGATTTCCTTCACAGCGGGCGCCCACACGGCGGTCCACTGTGGCGGGAAAAGTACATGATCGTGCCGGCGAAATGAAAGTCGGGGCGCGGCCGCCCCGAACCGGGAGATTTTCGGAATGCGGTCGGTGAGTTCTGTCATTCGTTCGGGTGACGATGAGGCGGTGCGCAGACTTCCTGCACGAACGGGTACGTCACGCTCGGTGTTCCACTGCGGAATCGTGGTGAAAGAGGGCCGTGCCGGAATGGCGCACCGTGCGTGGTGCGCGCTCGGCGGGCGGCCAGCGGCCCGGGGCGCTACCCTGCCGGATCGTGCCGGACATCACCGCCTTGATCATGGACGACCATGCCTGGTTCCGCCGCCAGTTCGCCCGGCTCGACGAGCTGCAGGCCGAGGACCCACTGGATCCCGACGCGGTGTCGCAGGTCTGGGAGCCGCTCGCCGCGCGGCTGGACGTGCACGCGATCGCCGAGGAGCGCATCTTCTACCCGCGGCTGCTCGAGGTGGGCGAGGATCCGGAGGGCGAGACCCTCGATGCGATCGGCGACCACAACGACATCCGCGACGGTGTCCACGACGCGGCGCGGCACCCCGTGGGCACCCCGTCGTGGTGGGCCGCGGTGGGCCGGGCACGCGAGGCGAACGACGAGCACATGGGTGAGGAGGAACGCGAGGGGCTGGCGGACTTCCGCCTGCACGCGCCGCGCGGTCTGCGGGAGTCACTCGGCGTGCAGTTCGCCGAGTTCCTCGACGCGCACCCCACGACGAGGGGGCTGGACACCTCCGACAAGGACCCCCAGGGGTACGTCCGGGATGTGGAGCGCGACCTCGGCCCGTCCGACGGGTCGCTGGGAATCGGAAGCCTGAAAGGACGATGACCGTGAGTGCCACCGACCATCTGTTGCGCGGCCTCGCGCCGATCACTCCGAAGGCGTGGAAGGAGATCGACGACGAGGCGCGCGAGCGCCTGACACCCCTGCTGGCCGCCCGGCGTCTCGCCGACTGGGTCGGCGCGGGCGGCTGGCAGCGCGACGCGATGAGCGTCGGGCGCACCGACACCCTGTCCCGGCCGCCGAGCGGCGTCGCGGCGGAGGGGATCGAGATCCGGCGGCGCCGGGTGTTGCCGCTCGTCGAGGTGCGCGTGCCGTTCGCGGTCAGCCGCCGCGAGATCGACGACGTCGAGCGCGGCGCCACCGACCCCGGGTTCGACGACCTGGACCGGGCCGCCCGGGCCGCCGCGGAGATCGAGAACCGGGCGGTGTTCCACGGCTGGCCCGACGCGGGGATCGCGGGGATCGCCGAGGCCTCGCCCTATCCGGTCCTCGCGCTCGGGCTCGACTGCGACGCCTACCCCTCGATCGTGGCCCGGGCGGTGGATCGGCTGCGACGCAGCGGTATCAAGGGGCCGTACGCGCTGGCCATCGGGCCGGAGGGCTACACGCGCATCGTCGAGACCACGGAGCACGGCGGCTACCTGCTCATCGACCACCTCGCTCGGATCCTGGGCGGATCGGTGGTCTGGGCGCCGGGCCTGGACGGCGCTCTGGTCGTCAGCGAGCGGGGTGGTGACTTCCTGCTCGACGTCGGGCAGGACCTGTCCATCGGCTACAGCCACCACGACGGGGAGGCCGTGTACCTGTACCTGGAGGAGAGCTTCGCCTTCCGTGTGGTGGAGCCCGACGCCGCCGTCGTCCTGACGTAGGGGTACCTCGGGCTCGGGGCGGGGGAGCGGCTCAAGGAGCACGTGGTCGGGCGCGGGTTCCCGGCCGGCCTGACCGGGCCGGCCCGTCGGGTCAGCTCGCCGGTACACCCGGGAAGGTCAGCACCCGGGCCTCCACGACGCCGTCCACGACGCGGGTCGCGAAGCCGGGCAGCGGTGCGGTGGCGGGGCCGTGGACGACGGAGCCGTCGAGCCGGAACACGCTGCCGTGCCAGGGGCAGGTGATCTGCGCGGCTCCGCAGTCGAGCTCTTCGTCGTGCATGGGCGCGGACAGGTGCGGACAGCGGTCCGACAGGACCGACACGTCCGTGCCGCGCCGCACGACCAGCACCTCGACGTGACCGGCCAGCCGCCGGACGGCGGCTCCGTCGGGAAGGTCGGCGAGCGCGCCGAGGGGCTGCCAGTCTCCGGGGCCGGTGTGCGGGACGGACTCGGCCTGGTTGGGGCCGAGCGCCCGGCGGTAGGCGAGGTGCCCGCCGAGCCACGCCGCGACGCCGGCGACCGCGCCACCGGCGATCGAGGCCAGCCGGCCGTTCCCGCCGCGCGAGCGCTGGATCAACGCCGTCGCGAACAGGGCCACGGCGGTGACGTTCCCGGCCGCGTGGACGATCCCGACGCGCTGCTGCTCCTCGTGGCCGTCGGCGTAGTCGGCCCATCCGGCGGCGGCGGTGGGCGCGGTGGTGAGCAGCCCGGTGGCGATCAGCGCGGTGGACTCGCGCCGGCCCGCGCCGATCGCGTCGAGCAGTGCCGCGGAGGTGAACGAGCCCAGGGTGATCTGGGCGAGCGCCGGGTGCAGGGAGTGGCCGAGCCAGACCCCGTGCAGCGCGTCCTTGACCGTCCGGTTGGTCAGCACCGCCGCCACGGCGTCGCGTGCTGCGCCGGCGACACCGTCGAGGGCCTCGGCCCGTTCCAGCCGGCTCGTGAGCGCGTCGAAAATCGTCATGACCGCGGATGCACACGAGAAGGCCTGCTCAAACGTCCGATCCGGGATCGGGCGCCGGGTTCACCCCGGCCGGCGCCGGGCCGTGGCAGGCCCGGCGCCGGTGGTGGGAGGTCAGTCGCGGGACGACGGGTCCACACCGTGATCGGTGAGGTCGCCGGCGGGAGTCACCTCGCCCGCCGTGGCCGCGTCGCGCCGCTGCTCGCCCGGGACCGCGTCGCTTCCCGTGTTCTCGCGCTCCGACGGGTCGGCGCCGTGGTCGGTGAGGTCGCCCCCGGGTCGGTCGCTCTCGGCGGCTGGGGAGTTCGTGGTCATGATCCGTCCTTCCTACGTCGTCGTACGTGGACCGACAGCGAGTACCCCGGTTCGCCGCCGTCACACCTCGTGCCGTGGTGTGCGCCGCACCGCCGGCCGGGGCTCGCGGGCGAACGCCCGCCCGGGCGCCCGGCCTCACGAGGACGGAATCCGCTCACCAATTCGGAACTCCCGTCACCCCATGGCTTCTCCACAACGGGGAAATCGTGACCGCGAGTGATCATGACCGGATTGATGTGGCACCGGTTGGTGGAGTGTCCGGCAGTCCGGGGAATGACAGAATAATGGCGGGCCGTTCGAAGTTGCCGGGGTTCCGGCCGGTGGGTGTCATGGGGGCGGCTGATGCGGGTATTGGTAGTGGAGGACGACCCCGACCTGGCCGAGTACGCCAGCGCGGTACTGCGTCGCAACAACGATGTGACGGTCGAGGTGACGTTCGACGGCCGGGCGGCGTTGGAGAGCTTCCACCGACTCGGCGCCGACGTCCTGATCACCGACATCGAATTGCCGGGCATGACGGGAATCGAGCTGGCCACCGCTGTTCGGCTGGCTGATCCGGACATGCCGGTGGCGATGATGACCGCGCACGCGTCCGTCGACTACGCGGTGAGCGCGTTGCGCAACCAGATCGACGAGTTCCTGGTGAAGCCCGTCTCCGCGGCGCAGTTCCGTTCCACCCTGAACCGGTTGGTCGAGTTGCGCACCAGCCGGAACGCGGCAGCCGGCCGTTCTGTCGTCCTGGCTATCGGCGCGCACCCGGACGACGTGGAGATCGGTGTCGGCGGCCTGCTGGCCGCACACCGCGCGGCCGGCGACTCGGTGATCATCCTGACGCTGTGCCGCGGCGATCGCGGGGGCCGGGCCGAGCATCGGCAGCACGAGTCGCTGGCGGCCGCCGAGCTGATCGGAGCGCGGCTGTTCCTGGAGGACCTGGAGGACACGAGGATCAGCCCGACCGACCCGACGGTGAGCATCATCGAGCGGATCGTCGACGAGGTCGGACCGTCGGTCGTCTACACGCACTCCCAGCACGACCGGCACCAGGATCACCGCGCCGTCCACCAGGCGGCGTCGGTCGCGACCCGCCGCGTCCCCACCCTGGCCTGCTTCCAGAGCCCGTCCGCCACCGTCGACTTCCACCCGAACCGGTTCGTCCCGATCGACGGGCACACCGACACCAAGCTGGCCCTGCTGGCGTGCTTCGCGTCCCAGGCGGGGATCCGGGACTACCTGGAGCCGGGCTTCGTGCTCGCGACGGCGCGGTACTGGTCGCGGTTCGGCGGCGGCACCAGCTGCGAGCCGCTGGAGGTCATCCGCGACACCCGGGGCCTGATCGGCACGGGCGCGGCGGAAGCCGTCCGGAGCGGCCGGGCGCACACCGACCCGGCCGCCGGCGTCGCCGAGGAGGCCGTCTCGTGACGACGGTGCTCGTGACCGGGGTCGGGGGGCCGGCCGGGATCTCGGTCGTCCGGTCGCTGCTGGCCCGCGGTGACACCACGGTGGTCGCGGCCGACATGGATCGCTACGCGAGCGGGCTGTACCTGGTCCCTCCCGAGCAGCGGGTCCTCGTGCCGGCGGGTGACGCGGCGGAGTTCGGGACCGTGCTGCTCGACTGGTGCCGGTCGTTCGGCGTGGACGTCCTGTTCCCCACCGTCGACGTCGAGCTCCCGGTCGTCGCCGCGCGCCGGGCCGAGTTCTCCGCGATCGCGGTGTCGGTGGCGTCCCCCAGCCTGTCCACACTGGAGGTCTGCCTGGACAAGCTGTCCCTCGCGGACCGCTGTGCCGGCGTGCTGCCGGTGCCCCGGACCGAGCTGCTCGGCCCGGCGGCGGCCGTCGGGCGGCGGTACCCCGTGGTCGTGAAGCCGCGGCGGGGTGCCGGATCCCGGGGTATCAGCTTCGTCGGGTCCGAGGCCGAGCTGCTCGCGCTGGGCAGCGACGACACGCGGCTGGTGCAGGACATGCTGCCGGGTGCGGAGTTCTCCGTGGACGTGTTCGCCGACCTGGCCGGGCACGTCGTCGCCGCCGTGCCCCGTTCACGGCTGCGGGTGGACTCCGGCGTCTCGGTGGCCGGCGCCACCCTGCACGACGAGGAACTGGAGCAGGCGGCGCGGCGGGTCGCCGAGGCGATCGGGCTGACCACGGTCGCCAACGTGCAGCTGCGCCGCGACCGCGACGGGCGGGCGGCGCTGCTGGAGGTGAACCCGCGGTTCCCGGGTGCGATGCCGCTGACGATCGCCGCGGGGGTCGACATGCCGTCGCTGACCCTGGACGCCGTCCTGGGGATGCCGACACCGGACGCGCTGGACTTCCGCGACGTCGCGGTGGTCCGCTACCTGGAGGACGTCTTCCTGCAGCTGTCCGACATCCGGGACGTGCCGAGCCGCCCCGGGAGCCGTGACCCCGCCGTGATCGGGGTCGGCCCGGGATGACGGGCCCGACGTGGGCCGGCCTCGCCGGAGATCATCACGTGCACTCGACCTTCTCCGACGACGCGGAGAGCACCGTCGAGGAGAACGTGGCGGCGGCCCGGCGGGCCGGCCTCGACCGGATCCGCCTCGTCGACCACGTCCGCGCGTCGACGACGTGGATCCCGGAGTTCTGTGAACGGACCGCGGTGGTGCGGTCCGCGGCTCGGGACATCACCGTCCTCACCGGGGTCGAGGCCAAGATGCTCGACGCCACGGGCCGGCTCGACCTCCCGCCGGGGCTCCGCACCGGCCCGGACCGGCCCGACCGCGTCGACCGGGTGCTGATCGCCGACCACCAGTACCCGAGCCCGGCGGGGCCGTGGCCGCCGTCGCGGGTCCTGGACGAGCGGGCGGCGGGGTTGAGCCCGGCCGCGATCCTCGACACGCTGGTCGGTGCGATGGTCGGCGCCATGGCGGCCGTCGAGCACGCCCAGCTGGCCCACCCGTTCTCGTTGCTGCCCAAGATCGGCCTGACCGAGGACGACCTGCTGCCCGAGCACCTGTCGGCGCTGTGTGCCGCGGCCGGCGCGCACGGGACCTGGGTGGAGATCAACGAGAAGTGGGCCTGCCCGGGGCCGCGGGCGATCGCGGCGTTCGCGGCCGCCGGGGTCACCCTCGTGGCGTCGACCGACAGCCACCATCACCGGGATGTCGGTCGCTACCGGCGGGTCGTCGACCTGTCCGGGTGCCTCGCCGCCACCGAGGCCGACGACCCCTCGGCCGGCCGGCGGTGACGGTGTGGACCATTGCCCTCACCTGGGTGCTGACGACCTTCGTGATCATCGGCGTGATCCCGGTGGTGGCCGGCCTGTACCAGTTCCTGCTCGTCCCGTTCCACGCGATCCGCAACCACTACGGGGAGGCGGCGCCCTACTTCCCCCGGGTCGCGGTCGTCGTGCCGGCCTGGAACGAGGGCGCCGTCGTCGGCGCGTCGATCGACCGCCTGGTGCGGCTGGAGTACCCGCCCGACCGGCTGCGGGTCTACGTGGTCGACGACGCCAGCACGGACGACACCCCCGACGTGGTCCTCGGCCGCGCCACCCGCTACCCCGGCCGGGTCTTCCACCTGCGCCGGGAGACCGGCGGCGAGGGGAAGGCGCACACCCTGAACCACGGGCTGGCGATCCTGCTCGCCGGGACGTGGGTCGAAGCGGTGCTGATCATGGACGCGGACGTGATCTACCAGCCGGACTCGCTGCGGAAGATGACGCGGCATCTCAGCGATCCGCAGGTCGGTGCGGTGACGGCGTTCATCCGCGAGGGCGGCGTCGATCCCCGCTTCCTGACCCGGTTCATCGGCTACGAGTACGTCGCCGCCCAGGCCGGGGCTCGACGGGCGCAGAACGTGCTCGGCGTCCTGGCGTGCCTCGCCGGCGGTGCGCAGCTGCACTCCAGGGAGAACCTGGAGGCGATCGGCGGGCGCATCGACACCACGACCCTGGCCGAGGACACGGTGTCGACGATCCTGACGCAGCTGAACGGCAGGCGGGTGGTCTTCGAGCCGTACGCCGTCGTCCTGGCCGAGGAGCCGGAGAGCATCGGGGCGCTGTGGAAGCAGCGGTTGCGGTGGGGCCGCGGCAACGTCCAGGTCACCAGGCGGTTCTCCGGGCTGTGGTTCCGGCCCTGGAAGCACCGGAGGCTGGGCGGCTTCTCGTTCGGGATGATCTGGTTCTCGGTGTTCCTCCTGCCGGTCGCCATGGTGCTCTCGTCCACCGGCCTGATCGGGCTCTACTTCCTCGACAGCGACCTGGCGACGACCCTCTTCGGCGAGCTCTGGTTCCTCGCGCTGGGCACCTACCTGTTCATCACCGCGATGACCGTCCAGCTCGATCCGGCGACCGGCCGGCGGAGCTGGCGGGAGGCCGTCGCCTTCCCCGGGATCATCTCGCTGCTCGTGATGGTCGCGGCGGCCGCTCCCGACCTGCTCACCCGGACGGTCCCGGGGCTGTTCGGTCTGGAGATGACGGCCACCGGCAAAGCGGCCCTCACCCTGTCGCTCTACGCCTGGTTGTCGCTGTGCATGCCGGCGGCGTGGCTGGCGAAGGGCGTGGAGCGGACGAGGCTGGGCGCCGTGCTCTCGCCGGCGCTGCTCTATCTCGTCGGATACGGCCCGCTGCTGTGCGCCATCACCTTCGACGCGTACATCAAGGAGTTCCAGGGGGCCGCCCAGGTGTGGGACAAGACCGAGAAAGTGGGGAAGGTGATGGCATGACCGAACACGGGACGGTCGCCGCCGAGCCACCGGACGAGGCCCGGTTGGCCGCCGAGATCGGCGCGGACCGGCGCCACGAACGTTTCCTGGTCCGGGCCGCCGCCATCGCGGCGGTCCTCGTCGCGGTGGCGATCACGGCGCGCCTGGTGTGGGGGTGACGACGCCGGCGGGCGCCGCCACCAGGTCCCCGACGGTCCTGGTGGTCGACGACGAGCCCGACCAGCTGCACCTGATCACCACGTTCCTCCGCCGCGAGGGGTGCACCGTGGTCGCGGCGGCCGACGGCGAGCGCGCCCTCTCCCTCCCGCCGGACCTCACGGTCGACCTGATGATCCTGGACCTGCTGCTGCCGGGGGTCGACGGCTGGCACCTGGCCGCGAAGCTCAGGACGCGGTTCCCCGGCTGCCCGGTGGCCATCACGTCCGTGCTGGACGTCGGGGACTACCCGAACTCGGAGGACTCGTTGCCCAAGCCGGTGACCCGGGCCCAGATCGCCGCGCTCCTGTCGCGGCACCTCCCCGAGCGGAACGGCCGGTGACCGGCGGCGGCACCGTGGTCATCGCCGATGACGACGCCGACATCCGCGCGCTGATCGCGCTCTCGGTGACCCGGGCCGGGGCCGTCGTCGCCGCGCGGGTGTCCACCGGCGGCGCCGCGCTGGACGCGATCAAGCTCCATGTCCCCGACCTGGCGATCCTGGACGTCTCGATGCCGGAGATGACCGGCCTGCAGGTGTGCCGGGCGCTGCGCGCGGACCCGGCGACCAGCGGCGTCCGGATACTCGTGCTGTCGGCCGCTGTCCACCCCGACGCCGTGGCCGAGGGCATCGCCGCCGGTGCCGACGCCTACGAGCCCAAGCCCTTCAGCCCCCGCACGCTGTCCGAACTCATCCGCGCACTGTTGCCGCCCCGGCCGGCGGAGGCGACCGGCACCGGATCCGCGGGCCGCGCCCTTCCACCTGAGGACTAGACATGGACGATGCGGCCCCCCCGCGCCCCTCCGCGCGCCGCTCTGCGGGGTGGTTGGGGCGTTTCGCCAGGGACCCCAACTCGGCGCTGGAGCGCCAGTTCTGCCTCCTCGCGGTCTACCTGCTGGCCCAGTTGATGTTCCTGGCGCCCGGGGTCGCCGTCGTCGAGGGGGCGGAGTGGACCGTCATACTCGCCGCGGCCCTGATGGACGCGGCGACCGTCGCGGCGTTCGTCCTGCGCCGGCCGGACGTACCGGTCCGGGCGGCGGTGCTGATCCCCCTGGTCGACCTGGTCGCGATCGGCTTCCTGCGGGCCGGGACGGGCGGCGCGGGTTCGGTCTTCGGATCGCTGCTGATCCTCGCGGTGCTCTCGCTGGGTGTGGAGCCGGGCCGGTTGCCGCTCTACCTCGGCGCGCCGGTGATCGTCGGCGTCGTCTTCCTCCCGGAGCTGCTCGATCCGACCGCCTCCGGCCACCAGTGGATCCGGATCGTCTTCACGCCGCTGATCCTCATCCTGACCGCCCTCTCGATCAACGAGCTCACCCACCGGGTGCGGTCGCGGGTCGGGGCCATCCAGGTGCTGCGACGGCAGCAGGAGGCGTTGCTGGTCGAGGCCCAGGACAACGCGACGGCGAGCACCGCGGCCTCCAACCTCATCCAGGAGTCGGCCCACCAGATGGCCGGCGTGCTCAACGCCGTCACCGAGCAGTCGATCATCGGTACCGACCTGTCCGGCTGGATCGACGTGTTCAACGCCGGTGCGCAGAAGATGCTCGGCGCGGCCGCGCACGAGGTCATCGGCCGCCGCAACGTCGTCGACTTCCACCTGCCCGACGAGCTCGGCGGCCAGGCGGGCGGTGAGCCGGGTGACACCGTGGGCCCGCTGGTGGAGCAGGTCGACGACGGCCATGCCGACGTGCAGGAGTGGACCTACCGGCGGGTGGACGGGTCGACCCTGCCGGTGCGGGTCGCGATCACCGCTCGACACGATGCGGCGGGCGACGTCGAGGGCTACCTGTACGTCGCCACCGACCTCACCGTCGAACGGCACCAGGCCGGGCTGAAGGACGAGTTCGTCAACCTGATCTCGCACGAGCTGCGCACGCCGCTCAGCTCGATCCTGGGGTACGTCGAGCTCATGGGCGACGACGACGAGCACCCGCTGTCGGCGGAGCAGTCCAAGTACCTCGCGACCGTCGAGCGGAACGCGCAACGGCTCCTGCGTCTGGTGTCGGACCTGCTGTTCACCGCCCAGGTGGAGTCCGGCCGGTTCGCCCTGGAGGAGCGCGACGTCGACCTGTATGCCGTGGTCAACGCGTCGGTGGAGTCGGCACGGCCGGTGGCGGAGGCGAGGGACGTCCGGGTCGTCCTGTGCCACCCGCCGAGCGCACCGCACGTCTGGGGGGATCCGACCAGGTTGGGTCAGGCCGTCGACAACCTGGTGTCCAACGCGGTCAAGTTCACCCCGCCCGGTGGACGGGTGGCCATCACGCTCAGCGCGTCCGACGGGGACGACCGCGAGCGCCCGATGGCGCTCGTCTCGGTCACCGACACCGGCATCGGCATCCCGGCGGACGAGATCGACCGGCTGTTCTCCCGGTTCTTCCGGGCGTCGACCGCCACGCAGTACGCGGTGCCCGGGGTCGGCCTGGGCCTCAGCATCACCCAGGCGATCGCGGTCGCGCACCACGGCCGCATCCGGGTCGCCAGCACCGTCGGGGAGGGGACGACGTTCACCTTCGCGGTGCCGCTCGCGCCCGTCGACGGCCGACCCCTCACGGGGCTGACCACAGCGAGTCCGGGTGGTGGGGGCGGCTCGCCAGGATGAACCAGGTGGTGGCGGCGACCGAGGACGCCGTGGACAGCTCGCGGTCGACGTCCGCCGAGCTCGCCATCGGCATCGACCCGTCCGGGCGTTGCGCCGCCACCAGGCCGGCCATGGTGTCGGCGTACCCGTCACCACCGTGCCGGGCCTGGGCGAGGGCCACCCCGAAGGACCCCTCCAGCCACACCGACGGCACCGGGTTCGGTACCGCCGGCTGCGGCCGGAAGGCCAGGTAGCCCGACAGGGACCGGTCGGTCACCGCGAAGGCGGCGGTGCGGTCCAGCGACGTCGTGGCGAGATCGGCGCGTCCGACCGCGTCGAGGAAGATCGATCCCCAGGAGTCGACGTCCAGCGGCTCCACCCGGTCCGCGCCTTCGGGCCGCATGCCCTGGAGGAACCCGCCGACGCCCGGATCCCACAGGACGGCCAGGATCGCGTCGCGCACCCCGGCGGCGGCCGCGGTGCAGCGCGGGCAGTCCAGCACCTCCCCGGCCCGCGCGAGCGCGTGCCACGCGTCGAGGTTGTGCTCGGTGGACGCGAACGGCAGCCGGGTGCCCGGTCCGGCCCCGGCCTGGTCCCACCCTCCGGTGAGCAGGCCGGCCATGGGACCGGTGGCCAGCTGCTGGCGGAGCAGCCACCCGGCGGCCCGATCGGCGGCCTCCCGGATCGCCGGTGCGTCCGGCTCCGCCGCCTGCGTGCGGCGCAGGTAGCTCAGCAGCGCCGAGAGGGCGATCGCGGTGTTGCCCGTGCGGTAGGTCGGTTCGCCGGCCGCAGGGTTCGACCGGAGCGCCGACGTCACGAACCCGCCGGCCTGCTCGCCGGACGCGGTCTGCAGCCCCATCAGTCCGTGCGCCAGGACGCGGGCGGTGGCCGGGTCGTCCATCACCAGCGCGCTCTGCAGCGCCAGGGCCTGGTCGTAGGCGTAGCTGCGGGCCGCCGCGTCCTCGTTCCCGGTCGCCGGCGACGACCGCACCAGCCCCGTCGACGGCGCGACGCCCGTGGGTGACGCGAGCGTCGACCGGACCCACGACCATGCCCGGTCGGCCTGCGCGTCGTAGGAGACCACCACACCGGGCCCTCTCTCACCGGCCACCCACCAGAGGCACCCGGCCAGCAGCACGCAGGCGAGCACCACCGCGCCCGCCCGGCCCACGGAACGCGGTGACGACCCTGCGTGACGCACCCGACGTTCCCCCTCGGCCGTACAGTAGCGGGGTCAGTGGCGTCTGCCCGACGGGGCGGCCACGCGTCAGCCCGCCCTGACCTCGCAGCCCGTCGGGTCACCTCGCAGCCCGTCGACGCCCTGCGACGTGACTCCACGTGCTGCGACGTCATTCCAGGGCGGGGGCGCACCGCGACGGTGGCGAGCCCCTCGCGCCACGCCGGGGCTTGATCTGGTCTCCGGGGGTCCGCCGCCGACCCACGACGGGGCGCTAGGGTCGAGCCCGGGTTCTCCCGAACAGGAGCGTGGCCATGGTGAGACGTGTTGCGACCGTGCTCGGTGCCGTGCTGATCGCGGTGCTCGCCGCCGTGTCGGTCGTGGTGATCGGGATCCGCACGAAGTACCCGCCCGTGCTGGACCGGATCCGCCGCTACGCCCGCGACGTCGGCAACCCCCGGCAGCTCGCGTCCGCGGGCACGCCGGGCTCGAGCGCGTCGCTCCTGCGGCACACGGGCCGGAAGTCGGGCAGGCAGTACCAGACGCCGGTGACGGCGACGCGGACCGCCGACGGGTTCGTCATCGGGCTGCCCTACGGGCCGAACACCGACTGGCTGAAGAACGTGCTCGCCGGCGGTTCGGCCACCATCACCCACCAGGGCAGCACGTACGAGTGCGACGAGCCCGCGGTCGTCCCGACCGCCGAGGCCGCAGCCGCCTTCTCGGCCCGCGAGCGCCGGATCCTGCGCCTGATGGGCGTCGACGACTGCCTGCGCCTGCACCGGGTCGAGGCCGCCGAGGCCCGCTGACCGCAGGCCCCGCCCGGCTCCCGTCGCGCTCAGCGTCTCCTCAGCGGGTGGTGTCTACGGTTCGTCTGGTCACCCGAAAGGGTGACATGACCGGATCGGTGCGGAGGAGCGGGCATGGTCGACGCGGTGGCGGGGGCTCGGCGCTGGGCGCCGGCGCTCGCGGTCGTCGTCGGGATGATGCTGGCCCTGATCACCGCCTGCTGCTGCCTGGATCTGGATCACGCTCCCGGCGCCGTGGCGCTGCGCGCCACCCCCGTGGCCGCCCAGCCCGGCGCGTCACACCACGTCACGGCCGGCCGTGACGGCGGGCACTCCGACGAGGACTGCCAGGAGTCGGTCGCCCCGGTGGCGGTCGGCTCGGCGTCCGTGCCCGGCCCGTCGGCCCTCGCCGTCGCCGTCGCCGGTGGGGTGACGACCGGGCAGATCACCCCGTGGGCCCTCTCGTCCGTCCGCGGGGCGTCGCCGCCACCCGTTCCGCACCTGCTCTGTGTGATGCGGACGTAGGACCGGTTCTGCCGACCGCTCCCGTGGTCGGGCACCTCGAGAACCCGTCCCTTCCTCGCGCGATCACGCGCGCTCCTGCCGCGCGCCGCCGTCCGCGACCCTCTCGCATCGCAAGGACATCGTCATGCTCTGTAAGGACGACCCGGGTGTCGGTCTCCTCCGGCACCCCCACGTCGCACGGCCGTCGGCGCGCGGGCCGGGCGGGCCCGCCCTGATCGTGGTCGCGGTGGTCACCGCGCTGTCGGTGGTCAGGGCGTTCGCGCCGATGACCTATCCCGGCGACCTGTGGCGCCAATCGGACACGGCCACGATCGCCCGCAACTTCGCACTCAACGGTATGAACGTGTTCTTCCCGCAGGTCAACTGGGGCGGCGCGGGACCGGGCTACGTGGAGATGGAGTTCCCGCTGCAGCCGTGGCTGTCCGCGGCGCTCTACCTCGTGTTCGGGGAGCGGGTGGTGCTCGGCCGGCTGGTGTCGCTGGCGTTCATGCTCGTGGCGGCCGCCGCGTTCTGGCAGCTGGCGCGACGCCTGCTGCCGCTGACGGCGGCGCGGTGGGCGCTGGTGGCGTTCGTGGTGTCGCCGGCGTTCACGCGGTGGGGCACGGCGTTCATGCCGGAGGCGACGGTGCTGGCGTTCGCGCTGCTCGCGCTGCTGGCGTTCGGCCGCTGGCTGCAGGAGGACCGGCCGGTGTTCCTCGTCGGCGCCGCCGCGGCGACGTCGATCGCGGCGCTGGCCAAGCCGACGTCGCTGCACATCGGCCTGGTCATGGGCGTGTGGATGCTGATCTCCGCGCGGTCGCGGCTGCGGCGGCCGTCGGTGTACCTGGCCGGGCTGGCGGCGCTGATCGCCCCGGCGCTGTGGTTGTGGCACGCCTCGGGCCTGTACCGGACCTACGGCAACACCTTCGGCGTGATCTCCGGCGGTGACAGCAAGTGGGGCACCCTCGCGCTGTGGACGTCACCGGGCTTCTACCTCGGCAACCTGCGCACCGAGGCCCTGTTCATCTACGGCGTGGTCGGGCTGCTGCCGGCGCTGCTCGGCGCGGCATGGGTGTGGCGCAGGCGGCGCGACACCGCCGCGTTCGGGTTCCTGGCCGCCGGTCTGGTGGGGCTGGCCGTCTACTACCTCGCCGCCGGCCGCTACACCGGTTCGGAGATGGGGATCCAGTACCACGTGTTCTCCCTCCCGTTCGCCGCCCTCGCGACCGGCGCGGGCCTCGCCGTGGCGGTGGACCGGGTGCGGCCGCGGCTGCCCCGGGCCGCCTTCCTCGTACTGGCCGGGGTCGCGGTGCTGGCCCTGTTCGCGGAGTCGGTCAACGTTCTCGCGCAGTCGTTGACGCGGGGTCTCGGGGTGTACGGGGCGTGCGCGGAGGCGCTGGACGTGAGCGTGCCCGGGGACCTGGTCGTGGTGGGCACGACCAGCCTGACCCGGGACGGGGACGTCGCGAACAACTACCAGGAGCCGATCGTGTTCTTCCTGGCCGAGCGCACGGGGTGGAGCCTCGGCGCGGACGAGTACACCCCGGCCGTGCTGGCGTCCTACCGCGACCAGGGCGCCCGGTTCTTCGTCAACCCCGATCCCGATCTGCTGCCCGCGGGCGGGGCGCTGGCCGGGTGGCTGGCCACCGACGCGCGGCGCGTGGCGACGCAGGCGGCGAACGGGTGCGACATCTGGGCCCTGCAACGGGCGTCCTGACCTCCGGAAGGGAGCGATTCCGCAGACCTGACCCGGAGGCAAGGAAAGCCTGCGCGAGACCGGGGCCTGCCTGCCCGCCCCGGAGGTTCCGGCCGGATCGTGCGGGCGGCAGACTCATCGTCGTCGCCGCCCCACCCGGCCGGCCACACGCTGCGGACCCAGCCCCGGAGGATCGAACGTCATGCCCGCACTGATCCCGTTCACCAGCAACTACAGCGACGTCAGCACCTACGAGGGCTACCAGTTCGAGTTCCACTGCGGTCGCTGCGGCAACGGTGTCCGCTCGCGCTTCCGGCACTCGGTCACCGGTTTCGGGGGGCGGCTGGCCGCGCTGGGGGGCGGGCTGCTCGGCGGGCAGATCGGGTCCACCGTGCAGGAGGTCGGGATGCTCGCCCAGTGGGGCCGCAGCAGCACCCGGGGCAGCACCAACGACCAGCGCCTGATGGAGGCGGTCGACGACGTCGCGGGCGAGTTCGCCCAGTGTCCGGGCTGCGCGGACTGGGTGTGCTGCGGCTTCTGCTGGAACCAGGCCGCGGGGTGCTGCGCGAACTGCGCGCCGCGCGTCTCGCTGCGGCACCCCGGCCGGGGGATGCCGATGCTCGCCGGTCCCGGTTCGCGGCCGTGTGCGCGCTGCTCGGCCCCGGTCGACGGCCGGTTCTGCGGCCAGTGCGGCACCCCGGCCGCACCGGCGGGGTGCGGTGGCTGCGGCGCGCCGCAGCAGGGCACCGCGTTCTGCCCCCACTGCGGGACACCGGCGGGCTGATGCCGGTCCGGGGTCTCCTGCCGGGAGCGGTCGAATGAGCTGTCGAGGACGGCGCTGTCGGCGGCGTCGCTGTCGTCGTTCGGCCCCGAGGTGGCCGTTCCCTCCTACGACCGCGGCGCGGTGACGGCCGGGATCGTCCACCTCGGGGTGGGTGCCTTCCACCGTGCGCATCAGGCGTCGTACCTGGACCGGTTGATGAACCGGGGACAGGCGCTGGACTGGGGCATCTGCGGGGTCGGCGTGCTGCCCGGGGACGCCCGGATGCGTGACGCGCTGGCCGCCCAGGACGGGCTCTACACCCTGGTGGAGAAGCATCCGGACGGCCGGCAGGAGGTCCGCGTCGTCGGGTCGATCGTGGAGTACCTGCTCGCGCCGGACGACCCCGACGCGGTGGTCGAGAGGATGGCGGACCCGGCGATCCGGATCGTGTCGCTCACCGTCACCGAGGGCGGCTACAACCTGGACGCCGTCACGGGGGAGTTCCGGGCCGACGATCCCGGCGTCGTGCACGACCTGGCTCCGGGCGCCGTGCCGCGTACGACGTTCGGGCTGGTCACGGAGGCGCTGGCCCGGCGGCGCGAGCGGGGGCTGGCGCCGTTCACGGTGGTGTCCTGCGACAACATCCAGGGCAACGGGCACGCGGCCCGGCGCAGCGTCACCGCGTACGCGCGGCTGCGGGATCCTGAGCTGGGGGAGTGGGTGGAGGGGAACGTCCGCTTCCCCAACGGGATGGTCGACCGCATCACCCCCGTGACCACCGAGGACGACCGCGCCCGGCTGGCGGAGCGGTTCGGGGTGAAGGACCGGTGGCCGGTGGTGTGCGAGCCGTTCACCCAGTGGGTGCTGGAGGACGACTTCGGGGCGGGCCGGCCACCGCTGCAGGAGGTGGGCGTGCAGATGGTCGCCGACGTCGAGCCGTACGAGCTGATGAAGCTGCGGCTGCTCAACGCCGGCCACCAGGCGCTCGGCTACCTCGGCTACCTCGCGGGCTACCGGTCGGTGTCCCAGGCGTGCCGGGACCCGCTGTTCTCCGGCTTCCTGCTGTCCTACATGGACCGCGAGGCCGCGCCGACGCTCGCGCCGGTGCCGGGCATCGACCTGCCCGCCTACGAGCGGCAGCTGATCGAGCGCTTCTCCAACCCGCAGGTGCGCGACACGCTCGCCCGCCTGTGCGCCGAGAGCTCCGACCGCATCCCGAAGTGGGTGCTGCCGGTGATCCGGCACAACCTGGAGCACGGCGGCGAGATCGAGCGCGCCGTGGCGGTCGTGGCGGCGTGGGCGCGCTACGCCGAGGGCGTCGACGAGCAGGGCGAGCCGATCGAGGTGGTCGACCGGTTGGCCGACACCCTCGTTCCACTGGCGCGGGCCCAGCGGGAGAACCCCCTGGCCTTCGTCCGCCACCGGGACGTGTTCGCCGACCTCGCCGACGACGAGCGGTTCGCCTCCACCTACCGCCGCCTTCTCGCGTCCCTGCACCGTGTCGGGGCCCGTGCCACCCTGGATGCGTTGGCCGACGGCCACGAGCCGCCGGGCCTCCCCGACTGAGGCCTCCTCAGCGGCGACGTCCCGCGGGACTGGGTGCCGTCGTCCTCGCAGGGGTTGTGTTGTCCTCGCAGGCGTTGCAACTCCTGCGAACACGGCAGACGGTCTGCGAGGACGCCGTCGCAGCCCTGGACCGACATCCCGGCCCAGCTGCGGCTGCACCAGGCGGGGGTGCGCGAGCTGGACGAGCTGATCCACCACCCGGTACCCCCTCGACGACATCGCCCGCGGATTCGAGGACATGCACGCCGGGCGGAACCTGCGGGGCGTCGTGGTCTTCTGATCACCTGACCGGCGGGTGGGTTGTGCCGGGCGCCGAGTGGGAAGCCTGCGTGCATGTCGCGCCCGGATCCCGCCCCTCAGACCGCCACCACCCCCGAACTGCCCCGCCACGCCACCGTCGCCGACCACCTCGTCGACCGGATGGCGTCGTGGGGTGTGCACCGCTACTACGGCTATCCCGGCGACGGCATCAACGGCGTCACCGCAGCCCTGCAGCGCCGTGCGGACATCGGGTTCGTGCAGGTCCGGCACGAGGAGACGGCCGGGTTCGCCGCCGCAGCGCACGTGAAGTACGGCGGCGGTGCGCTGGGTGCGGCGCTGGTGACGTCGGGACCGGGCGCGGTCCACCTGCTCAACGGGCTCTACGACGCGAAGCTCGACCACCAGCCCGTCGTCGCCCTCGTGGGGCAGACCGCGCTGACCGCGCAGGGCGGCGGGTACTACCAGGAGATCGACCTGCTGGCGCTCTTCAAGGACGTCGCGGGCTTCCTCGCGCAGCTCGACGACCCGAGCCAGGTCCGCCACCTCGTCGACCGCGCCTGCCGGACCGCGTTGGCCCACCGCACCGTCGCCGTCCTGGTGCTGCCCAACGACATCCAGGACGCGAAGGCCGTTCCGGACCCGCCGCGGACCCACGGCCACTACGCCACCTCGAACGCCCCGAGCTCGCGCCCGACGGTGCCGCCGGAGGCCGACCTGCGTGCCGCCGCCGACGTGCTGCGCGGCGGTGAGCGCGTCGCGATGCTCGTGGGGCAGGGCGCCTACGGCGCCGAGGCGGAGGTCGCGCAGATCGCGTCCCGGCTGGGCGCGGGGGTGGCCACGGCGCTGCTCGCGATGCCCGTCGTCGACCAGCGCGAACCGTGGGTCACCGGTGCCATCGGCCTGCTGGGCACCACGCCGAGCTGGCGGCTGATGCAGGACTGCGACCGCTTGCTGATCGTGGGATCCAGCATGCCCTACGGCGAGTTCTACCCGCCGGAGGGCGTCCCGGCCGTGCAGATCGACATCGACGGCTCGCGGCTGGGGCTGCGCTATCCCACCCAGGTGAACCTCACCGGGGACGCGGCGCCGACCCTGCGCGCCCTGTCCGGCCTGCTCGGCGGCCACACGCCCCCGGCCCGGTGGCGGGAGCAGGTCGCCGAGCACACCGCGTCGTGGCGGACCGGGCAGCTCGAGGTCGCCGCGCAGCAGGCCGACCCGGTCAACCCGCAGCTGCTGCTCACCGAGCTCGACGCCCGGCTGCCGGCCGACGCGATGGTGGCCGTGGACTGCGGAACCGTGACGGCCTGGTTCGCCCGCCACCTGCACGTGCGGCCCGGCATGATCGCCAGCCTGTCGGGCACCCTGCTGTCGATGGGCGGTGGGATGCCGTACGGGATCGCCGCGAAGTTCTCCCGGCCGGACCGGCCCGTGTTCGCGCTGCTGGGCGACGGCGCGATGCAGATGAACGGCGTCAACGAGCTCATCACCGTGGCGAAGTACTGGCGCGAGTGGGCCGACCCCCGGTTCGCCGTGCTGGTGCTCAACAACCGGGACCTGTCGTTCGTCAGCTGGGAACAGCGCAGCGGCGAAGGCACTCCGAAGTACGACGACAGCCAGCTGCTGCCCGACGTCGACTACGCGGCGTGGGCCCGGTCGCTCGGCCTCGGCGGGATCCGGGTGGACGGTCCCGAGCAGGTCGGACCGGCCTGGGACGCGGCGCTGGCCGCCGACCGGCCGGTGGTGATCGACGCGGTGGTCGATCCGGCGGAGCTGATGGTCCCCCCGCACTTCACCGTCGCCGAGGCCGCCAACACGGCGCGCTCGGTGATCCGGGGCGACACCGACTGGCGCGGCATCCTGCGCCGCGGCCTGCCCGCGGCGGCCGCGACCTTCCTGCCCCACCGGTCCTGAGCTTGATCTTTAACCTGCCGGCACTGTCGTAGGTCGTTCGTGCTCGGTGC
>CAXTTN010000085.1:0-21825 GCA_964247105.1 uncultured Pseudonocardia sp. | reverse complement strand
CTCGCCGGTCAGCATCTCGTACATCATGATGCCCACGGCGTAGATGTCGCTGCGGCTGTCGGCGACTCCGCGGGTGACGAGCTCGGGGGAGAGGTACGCGACCGTCCCCATGATCAGCCCGGCGTGGCTGGCCCCGGCCTGCGCCGCGGCGACCACGAGGCCGAAGTCGGCGACCTTGACCTCCCGCGCGGTGCTGATCAGCACGTTCTCGGGCTTGACGTCGCGGTGCACCATCCCGAGGCGGTGGGCCTCGGCCAGCCCGAGCAGCACCGATTCCAGCACAGCCAGCGCGGCGGGCACCCCGAGGGCTCCGCGGGCGCGCAGGACGTCGCGCAGCGTGCAGCCCTCGACCAGCTCCATGACCAGGAAGAGGGTGGTGCCGTCGTCGCCCTGGTCGAACACGTCGACGACGGCCGGGTGGTCGATGCGGGCCGCCGAGCGCGCCTCGCGTTCGAACCGGGTGCGGAACGCGGGGTCGGCGGCGATCCGCGGATCCATGATCTTCACCGCGACCGGCCGGTCCAGTCGCGTGTCGGTGCCCCGGTACACGATGGACATCCCGCCACGTGCGATGACCGGCCCCACCCGGTAGCGCGCGTCCAGCAGCGCACCGGCCTCGGAGGGGGCGTTCACGCAACGACGGTACCGTCCGGCTCGGGGACTGCCCGGAACCCCCGGTGGTGTGGCATCGTGTCCCGTCGTGAACGACGTGACCGTGCTGTCCGAGGATGTGGCGACCCTGCCCGTCGAGGATGTCGCGCAGAAGCTGTCCATTCCCGTCTCCCGAGTGCACCAGCTGGTGCGAGACGGCCAGCTGCTGTCGTTCCGGCGCGACAGGGCCGTGGTGGTCCCGGCCGACTTCTTCGCCGGTGACGAGGTGGTCAAGGGCCTCTCGGGCACCATCATCCTGCTCCGCGACGGCGGGTACAGCGACGAGGACATCCTGCGCTGGCTCTTCGCCGACGACGACTCGCTGCCCGGCACCCCCGTCGCGTCGCTCCAGGCGGGGCGGCACCGCGAGGTGAAGCGCCGCGCGCAGGCGATGGCGTTCTGAACCTGGTCAGAGGACGTCGAACGTGGCGGCCCGGACGGCGTCGTCGCCCATCGCGACGCAGCGGGCGTGCTCGGCGCGCCGGGTGGCGAGGACGCAGCGGCCGAGCAGGTCGCCGAGCCCGTCCATGAGCACGGCGTCGGCCTCCAGCTCGGCGAGGGCGGCGAGCTGGTCGCCGGGGAGCGGCCGCTGGTCGGGAAGCCTCGCCGGGTCGTGGGCGGCCGGTTCGGGCAGGTCCAGGTCGCGCTCCAGCCCGTCGAGCCCGGCCAGGATCAGCCCGCCCAGCGCGAGGTGCGGGTTGCTGCTCGCGTCGCAGGCCTTCAGCTCGGCGTTGGCGCTCTCGCGCTCGCGTCCCCGGAACTCCGACGCGATCCGCAGCGCGGCCTCGCGGTTGTCGAAGCCCCACGACACCGTCGACGACGCCCACGCGCTCGGGCGCAGGCGGTCGTAGGAGAGGTAGGACGGGCAGGTCAGCGCCACCAGCGCCGGTAGGTGGTCGAGCACGCCGGCCAGGAACGACCGGGCGACGGCGGGCAGGCCGTGCATGATGTTCCCGCCGTCGCGCCAGAGCGAGAAGTGCAGGTGGCAACCGCTGCCGATGCCGTCGGCCCACGGCTTGGGCGCGAACGACGCCACCAGCCCGTGCCGCACCTCGGCCACCCCGCGAACGGTGTCGCGCAGCCGCAGCTGACGGTCGGCGGCTGCCAGCGCCTCGGCGTGGCGGACGGAGATCTCCTGCTGGCCGGGCCCGTACTCGTTGATCGCCTGCTCGACGTCGAGGCCCTGCTCGACCAGCGCGTCGACGATGTCGTTCACGACGCGGGCGGCGCGGTCCAGGCCGGCCGACGAGTAGACGGGCCCGTCGCCCCACGGGCGGAACCCGTCCGGGGTGCGTTCGGCGAGGTAGAACTCGTTCTCGAACGCGGCCTGCACGCTCAGACCGGCCGCCGCGGCGGCGGCGGTCGCACGCTTGAGGAAGCCGCGCGGGCAGCCGCCCCAGTCCTGCCCGTCGTGGTCGACCTGGTCGCAGTAGACGCTCGCCACGCCGTCCAGCCAGGGGAGGCGGGCGTAGGTGGCCATGTCGGGGACGATGCGGATCTCGCCGACCGGCTCCATGCCGTCGACCGGCACCAGGTCGTCGAGCACGTTGATCGCGTTCTGGGCGCGGGTGAGGCCCAGGCCGGACGTGACCGCCGCGTCGAGCCGGGCCGCGTGCACCTGCTTGCCACGGATCACGCCGCTCGGGTCGCCGTAGAGGAACCGGACCAGTCGCTCACCCGTCGAGGGCATAGACCCGCCTCGCGTTGCCCGCGCCGATCATCCCGGCCACGCGCACGGCGTCGCCCTCGCTCCAGTCGCCGCCGGCGACCCACCCGCCCAGCGCGGCGGTGATCGCGCGCCGCCACAGCAGCGCGCCGAGGTGGTGCAGCTCGGGCGGGCCCCACGCGTCGGAGGAGAAGAGGACCTTGCCGAACGGGGCCACCTCCAGGGTCTCCTCGACGACGGCGCGGCTGCGGGCGCCGGTGTAGTTCACCGCCAGCCCCACGTCGAGGTACACGTGCGGGAACGCGCCGGCGAGGTAGGCGGCCGTGCGGTGGTAGGGGTAGCAGTGCAGGAGCATGATCGGCACCCGGTGTGGCGCCACGGCCCGGATGAACGGCGTGAGCAGCGACGGGTCGCTGCGGTGCAGGGTGAGGTCGGGATCGCCGTACCCGACGTGGAACTGCAGCGGCAGCCCGTGCTCGACGCCGGCCCAGAGCAGGTGGCGCAGCAGCACCGGATCGGTGAGCGGCCCTCCGGCGTGCAGCCAGCGGCCCGCGGCCCGTTGCACCTGCAGCGGCGTCGGTGGGTCCGGGTCGACGTCGAGGCCGTGGCGGTAGGCGATCACCGACTTCAGCCCGACGGCGGCCTGGGCCCGCTTCGCCAGCGCCTCGGCGAACGCGCCCGCGAACCGGGCGGCGTCGGGCCCGTGCGCGGCGACCTCCTCCGCCACCGACTCCAGCCGCACCACCTCCGCGGCCCGCGCGCCCGCCGTCGCGGCCATGGCCGCCGGGCCGAGGATCTCGTCGGCCCGGTACCCGGTCTCGACGAGGAACGTGGTGATGCCGCTCCCGGCGAGGAAGCGCCGCGTGACCTCGGCCCCGCCCAGCTCGGCGCGGCGGGCCAGGTAGCGCTCCACGTCGGTGTGCGGGGGCAGGTCGAGCACCGGCGCGCACCAGCGGCGGACGGCGAACCCGAGCTGGGAGTCGAGGTGCGAGGTGCCCGGGGGCGCGGGCCACGGGGACTCCGTGAGTCCGTCCTCCAGACCGGCGCGGTCGAGATCGGCCGTCGTCGCACCGTGGACGTGGTGGTCGACGAGCCGCAGCTCGCGCACGGCCGCGGCCAGCAGACCTTCCTCGACGGTCACGGCGCCAGCACACCCGCCCCGCCGCGCCCCGTCAACCACCCCACCCGCGAGTCGACGATCTCGGCACGCCGTGTGCGCGGATCGGGCCCCGCGCCGCCGTGCCGGTTCGGCGAACCGGGCGTGCCGGATCGGTCGACTCGCGGGGGTGGGGTCGGGGGTCAGCGGCGGCGGGCGGCGAGCGCGCGGGCCAGGCCGGGGAGGGCCACGGCGGCGCGGCGGCGGCGGGGGACGGTGACGCGGCGGTGGAGGACCGGGTAGCCCGCGGACTCGATCTCGTCCAGGATGTCGCGGTACAGGGTGAACGCGCAGCTCACGCAGGCGCGGGACACCGGCTCCAGCATCGCCAGGCCCGGCTCCGCGGTGCGGTACACCGCGCGGGTGTGGGCCACGAGGTGCGCGAGTGCGCGCAGGACGCGGGGGTCGGTGGTGCCGGTGGCGCGGCACCTCAGCAGCAGCTCGCGGTCGACGTCGAACGCGGCCAGCTCCTGCTCGGGGAGGTAGACGCGGCCGCGGTCGAGGTCCTCGCCGACGTCGCGCAGGAAGTTCGTCAGCTGGAACGCCACGCCCAGCGCGGACGCCGGCCCCTCCGCCTCCGCCCTCGGCACGACGGTGCCGAGGACGGGGAGCATCTGCAGCCCGATCACCGACGCCGACCCGTGCACGTAGACGCCGAGGTCGTCGAACGTGGCGTAGGAGGTGACGTGGGTGTCCATCCGCATGGACGTCATGAAGTCGGTGAAGTGCCGGTGGTCGATCGCGTAGCGCCGCGCGGTGTCGGCGAGGGCGGCCAGCACGGGATGGGCGGCGGGTTCGCCCGCGAGGGCGCCGGCCAGGTCGGCGTCCAGCGCGTCGAGGCGAGCGACCTTGTCGGCGAGGGGGGAGTCGTCGCCGAGGTCGTCGACGATCTCGTCGGCGTAGCGGGCGAAGCCGTACAGCGCGTGCACGGCGGGCCTGCGTTCCCGCGGCAGCAACCGGGTCGCGAGGAAGTAGGTGCGTCCGAAGCGCGCGTTGAGCTCACGGCACTCGGCGTAGGCGGCACGCAGCGCCGGGTCGGTGATCCCGGCGGCGTCGAGCTCAGCCGGCCCGCTGCTCGGCAACGCTCGCCTCGACCGGTTCTCCGACGGGCGCCTCGACCGGCTCCACGACGGCCAGGGGCCCGCGCGCGCCCAGCCGCAGCGGATCCGCCCGGACGAGCGAGACCGCCGCCAGCACGGCGAGGGCCAGGCATGCGGCCAGGTAGCCCCAGTTGTACAGGCCGTCCTCGCCGTTGGGGTAGTAGACGATGATCAGCATCAGCGACACGACGACCATGACCTGCAGCCCGCGGATGCTCCACACCGCGGCCGCGAGCAGGGCCATGCCCCAGCTGAGGTACCAGGGCAGCATGGCCGGGGAGAGCAGGGCCACGGCGAGCAGCACGACCCCGGCGCGCCGCACGGCGTCCGGCCCGCCGTCACGTGCCGCCCACCACTGCCTCGCCGCGATCACCACCAGCACCGCGACGCCGATCCCGCGGAAGATGTTGATGAACAGCTGCATGGGCGCGCCGAACAGGCTGGCGATGCCGCCGACGATCTGCCCCACGGCCGTGGGGATCGACATCCAGTTGACGATCAGCGCGGGCGCGCTGAGCGCGGGCAGCCAGCCCAGGTCCACCCCGGCGGCGAACGTGCAGGCCGCGAACACGACCGCGAACACGCCGATGCCCGCGGCGGCCGCCTTGCTGACGCGGACGAGGCGCGTGCCGGTCAGGTGGGCGGCCCACACCAGCACGAGGAACGGCAACGCGATGCCGGCGCTGGCCTTGACCGCCATCGCGAGGGTCACCAGCGCGATGCCACCGGCGTGCCGGCCGCGGAGCGCGAGCATCGCGCCCGCCGTGAGCAGGCCGACCACGAGCAGGTCGTTGTGGCCGCCGCCGATCATCGTGATGACCATCATCGGGTTGGCGACGGCGATCCACAGGGCCACCGGCACCCGGCCGCCGAGGCGCCGCGTGAGCTCGGGCAGCGCCCAGACCAGCAGCGCGAGCCCGGGCAGCAGCGCGAGCCGCATGAGGATGACGCCGAGGATGACGTTGTTGCCGATCAGCGCGGCGACGCCCTTGGCGATCAGGATGAACAGCGGGCCGTAGGGCGCCGGGGTGTCCTGCCAGAAGTAGTGGACGTTGTCGGTCAGGATGCCGGGCAGCGCCTCGGGGCCGACCGCGTAGGGGTCGAAGCCGTTCAGCGGCAGCGCGCCCTGCGCGAGGTAGCTGAAGATGTCGCGGGTGAACAGCGGCGGCGCGAACAGCATCGGCACCGTCCACACCAGCGCGGTGGTGAGCACGGCGCGGCCACCGACGCGGCGGGCCAGCACGTCGCGGCCCAACCGGATCCAGGCCCACGCCATCAGCACGACACCGGCGTACATGAGGAACGCGGCGAGGTCGTGGCCGTGGCCGTAGCGCCAGAACCCGATCGCGGAGTTCGTCATGAGGGGATCGCGGACCAGGACGCCGCCCGCGCCGAACCCGCCGGCCAGCAGCATCAGGGCCCCGGCCAGGCCCTGGAGCAGGACCCGCCGGGGTGGCCGGCCCAACGGGAGATGGCCCAGCCGGGCGCGCCACGAGCCCGCGCGCGGGGCGAGGAGCGTGGGTTCGTCGACCGGGGCAGAGGCGCTCATGACGCGATCCATGCTCGCATGGGTGCCGTCACGGCCGTGTGGGCACCCTGCCTGTGAATCACCGCGTGGCCCCCGTCACGCGCTGCGCGGCCAGGCGCCCGGACAGCACCACCGGCGGGATGCCGACGCCGGGCGTGGTGCCGCACCCGGCGAGCACCGCGTTCTCCAGCCCGCGCACGAGGTTGCGCGGCCGGAACGGGCCGGTCTGGGGGAAGGTGTGCGACACCGAGAACGGCGTGCCCGCGCCCATCCCCTCGGCGGCCCAGTCGGCCGGCGTGATGAGCTGTGACACCTCGATGTCCCCCGCGACGTCGTCCAGGCCGGGGTGGCCGCGCGCTTCCAGCACGCCGAGGATCTCGTCGCGGTAGGCGGGCCCGATGCGGGCCCAGTCGAGCGGCCCGGCGTCGAGGTTGGGGCACGGCGCCAGCACGAACAGCAGGTCCGAGCCCTCGGGCGCCAGCCCCGGATCCGACGCGGTGGGCCGGGTGATCAGCAGCGACGGGTCGCTCATGGTCGCGCCGTCGTCGATGATCTCGCGGAACGTCGACTCCCACGCCGCACCGAAGGAGATCGTGTGGTGGGCGACCTCGGGACGCGCCCGGCGCAGCCCGGCGTGCAGCACCACGGCGCTGGGCGAGTACCGCAGCGGCACCGCGCGCCGCGGCGCCCGCCCGACGAGCGAGTGGACGACCGGCAGGTCCGGGGTCAGCACGACGGCGTCGCAGGCCAGGCGCTCGGTGTCACCGGAGGTCCCGGTGGCGGCGTGGCGGACGGCCGTCACGCGCCCCGCGCCGCGTTCCAGGCCGGTGACGGTGCGCCCGTAGTGGATCGTGGCCCCGGCCGTCGTCGCGGCGTCGGCCAGCGCCCGGCCGATCGACCGCATGCCGCCACGCGGGAAGAACACGCCCGCGACGGTGTCCATGTACGCGATCACGCCGTACGCGCCGAGCGCCTTCGCCGGCGGGACGCCCGCGTAGAGGGCCTGGAAGGAGAAGATCCGCTGCAGGCGCTCGTCGGGGAGCAGGCGCGCGACCTTCGGCCCGAGCCGCCCGAAGCCGCCCAGCGCCGCGAGCCGGACGAGGTCGCGGCCGAGCAGGTCGAGCGGCGAATCGAAGTTGGCGCCGATGAACGTGTCGATCTCGGCGGCGTACAGCTGCGAGAGCCACTCCCGCATCCGCACGTAGCCCGCGGCCGCCGCGCCCCCGCAGGTCTCGCGCACCTCCTGCTCCATGGCGGCGGCGTCGGTGTGCACGTCGATGGTGGAGCCGTCGGCGAAGTGGGTGCGGTAGCCGGGATCGAGCCGGATGAGGTCGAGCCGCTCGGAGAGCTTCTCGCCGACGGCGGCGAAGGCCTCGTCGAACAGGTCGGGCATGGTCAGGACGGTCGGCCCGGTGTCGACGCGGTACGTGCCGCGCTCGGTGGTGAGGTCGAGCTGCCCCGCGCGGCCTCCCGGGTGCTCCCCGCGCTCGACGATCGTGACGCGGCGCCCCGCGCCCAGCAGGTGCAACGCGGCCGTCAGGCCGGCGAACCCCGCGCCGACGACCACCACGTGGTCGGTGGGGCCGGGAATGGTCCTGGTCACCGGTGACGCCGGGTGGCGCTGACGGCCAGCTCGGCCAGCCGCGTGGCGGCGGGCTGCGCGACCTCGACCGTGGAGAGCGCATCCAACCCGGATCCGGTCAGCGCGGCGATGCGCTGCTCCACCGACTGCACGGCGCCCAGGTCCGACAGCAGGTCCCGGATCCGGTCGACGCCGTCGGCGTCGAGGTCGGGGTTGCCGACGGCCGCGGCGATCGCGTCCAGGGCGGCCGTGTCGCCGCGCTGCTCGGCCCGCTCGACGGCCAGCGCGAGCAGGACCGTTCGCTTGCCCTCGCGGAGGTCGTCGCCCGCGGGCTTGCCGGTGACCTCCGGATCGCCGAACACCCCGAGCAGGTCGTCGCGCAGCTGGAACGCGACGCCGACATCGGCACCGAACTTCCGGTACGCGGCCACCAGCTCCGGGCCGGCCCCGGCGACGGCCGCCCCGACGTGCAACGGCCGCTCCACGGTGTAGGCCGCGGTCTTGAACCGGTCGACCTGCAGCGCCGCGCGCGTCGACGTGTCGCGTGTGGACTGGTTCAGCACGTCGAGGAACTGGCCGCCGAGCAGCTCGGTGCGCATGCCCTGCCACGCGGTGGCGGCGCGGTCGAGCGCGTCGTGCGGCAGGCCGGAGCTGCGGAACATGTCCTCCGCCCACACCAGCGCGAGATCACCGAGCAGGATCGCCGCGGCCGCGCCGAAGCGCGCGGGCCTGCCCTGCCAGCCCGCGTCGGCGTGGCGGCGCGCGAACGCGACGTGCACCGTCGGGCGCCCGCGGCGGGTGGCCGAGGCGTCCATCAGGTCGTCGTGGATCAACGCCGCCGCCTGCAGCAGCTCCAGCGCGCTGATCGCCCTGAGCACCGCGATGGCCTCGGGCGCGCCGACGTCGCCGCCCGCGCCCCGCCACCCCCACCAGGCGAACGTGGGCCGGATCCGCTTGCCACCGCTCAGGACGAAGTCGGCCAGCGACTCGGTGGCCCGCCCGAAGGCCGGGTCGATCGCGGTGGCGTCGGCCGCGCGTCCCTCGAGGTAGACGGCCAGCGCGGTCTCGATCCCGGCCGCCAGCTCCGCGTCGCTGAGGCCGAGGGGTACGCCGTCGTCACCCGCGGCGCGCGCGTCGTTCCCGACGGTGCGGGTCATCGCTGGCTCCGTGGCGGGCGGCTATGGGTGCGGGGCACCGCCCGAGGGTATCGGCGGGGGCCGACCGCGGCGCGGCGACCTGGGGTGGCGGTACGCTGTGACGAGTGAGGACAGCCCGGTGAAGATCACCGAACGCATCGACCGCGACCGTCCCGTGTTCTCCGTGGAGTTCTTCCCCCCGAAGGACGAGAAGGGCGAGGCCGAGCTCTGGCGGGCGATCCGCCGGGTCGAGCCGCTCGACCCGGCGTTCGTCTCGGTCACCTACGGCGCGGGCGGCTCCAACCGCGATCGCACGGTCCGCACCACGGCCCGCATCGCCACCGAGACCACGCTCGTCCCGATGGCGCATCTCACCGCCGTGTCGCACACGGTCGCGGAGCTGCGCCAGGTGATCGGCGCCTATGCCGCGGCCGGCATCGCCAACGTGCTCGCCGTGCGCGGCGACCCCCCCGGCGATCCGCTGGGCGAGTGGGTCGCCCATCCCGAGGGCCTCCGCTACGCCGACGAGCTGGTGGCGCTCGTGCGCAGGCTCGGGGACTTCTGCGTCGGTGTCGCCGCGTTCCCGTACGGCCACCCGCGCTCGCCCGATCCCGACTCCGACCTGAGCCGGCTCGTGGCCAAGATCCGCGCGGGCGCCGATTTCGCGATCAGCCAGCTGTTCCTGGAGCCCGAGGGCTTCCTGCGGCTGCGCGACCGTCTCGTCGCCGCGGGCTGTGACGTCCCGCTGCTGCCCGGGATCATGCCGCTCACCACCGTGCGCACGCTGCACCGTGGGCCGGAGCTGTCGGGGGCACCGCTGCCGCCGGGGCTGCTGGAGCGGCTGGAGCCCTACACGGACGATGCCGCGGCGTTCCGGGAGGCCGGCATGGAGGTCACGGCCGAGATCTGCACGCGACTGCTGGCCGAGGGCGTGCGCGGGATCCACTTCTGCACGCTCAACCGGTCCACGGCCACGGCCGAGCTCGTGCAGCGCCTGGGGCTCGCCGCGGAGCGGCCGATCGGGGTCAGCGGCCCGGCACGCTGAGCGGCGGGTTGCGGTAGCGCCGGGCCAGCAGCACCACGGCCAGCGCCACCAGCACCACCAGCACGGCGAGCCCGAGCGTCCAGTTCAGCGCGGAGGGGGCGTTCGGGTCGGCGAAGGCCACCACCGCCGTCACGTCGCCGACCTTGCCCGCGTCGAACGTCCAGCTGATGGTGCCGCCGTCGGTCTCGCCGTTGGTCTCGACGACCTGGCCGGGAAAGCTCATCTTCAGCTGGAAGTCGGCCTTGTCCACGGAGACCGACGTGAGGTCGACCGAGCCGGTGACCAGCACCCGCCCGCCGGCCCGCCGCATCGCGAACTGCACCTTCTGCCCGGGTGCGCCCGCCGCCGCCGTCAGCGTCGCGACCTGGTCGAACGTCAGCTTGGAGAACGTCAGGACCGATCCGGTGTAGCCCTCCTGCCGGTAGGCCCGCACGTCGACGTCCCCGGCCAGGTCGGCGGGCACGCTCACGGCCGGGCCCTTGTCGTCGGGCGCCTTCTCGGGGGTGGCGAGCACGATCTCGCCGGTGACGGTGTCGTCCGGCTGCACGGCCAGCGCGGTGCGGACGCGGGCGCAGCCGCCGAGCAGCCCGCCGACCAGGAGCGCCGCGATCAACAGCGCGGAGGCCCATCGCCTCGGGGTGGGGGACGTCGCCGGCACCGCGCCATAGTGCCATCCGCTGTGCCGCAGGCCCGGCAGGGTCAGCCCGTCGGCGGGTCCATCGGCAGCGCCCGGCCCAGCACCGCGAACGGCCGGGAGTCACCGGTGAAGCGGTGGTCACGCAGGATGTCCCGGAAACCGGTGCGCCGGTAGAGGTGCCACGCCCGGCCGGGCGGGCGTGGGCCGTACTCGGGCGTGGAGAGCAGGACGTGGGTGCGGTCGGTGCCGGCCAGCAGAGCCCGCAGGAGGCCCTCGCCCAGCCCGCCGCCCTGCGCGTCGGGGCGCACGTGCAGCTCGGTGAGCTCGAAGTAGTCGGCGAGCCAGCCCTCCGGATCGCCGCCGCGCATCCGCAGCCCGCGCCGCACCTCCTCGAACCACCACTGCCCGGGTCCGCCGATGTAGCCGTAGGCCACGCCGAGCAGCCGATCCGTGGCGTCCACCCAGCCGACGGCGCGCCAGCCGGGCCGCCGGACGTGGTCCAGCCACAGCGCCCGCCGCTGCCGGGCCGTGCCGGGCGGGTAGCCCATGGCCGAGATGTACACCTCGAGCGCCTCGCCCAGCCGGTCGGCGAGCTCGCCCGGTCCGAGCTGGACGAGGTGGCGCGCCGGGGCCGTGGTCATCGCTCCATCACACCACGGCCCGGGCCTGCTGTAGAAGCCGAAGGGTCGCTTGCGGGCCCGAGCATCGGCACCGAAGGGTCGCTTGCGGGCCGGAGCGTCGGCGCCGACGGCCGCTTGCGGGCCCGAGCATCGGCGCCGAAGGGTCGGTCGCGGGCGGGAGCATCGGTACCGACTTGACGCACGGGCCGGCGCGCGTTCTACTGAAGAGGTCGAACATGCGTTCGATCACGGTGGGTCCGGTGGACGGGCGGGGGAAGCGCCCGCCACCGGGCGCTCCGGCCGCGGGGAGAGGGAGCCCTACCGATGAGTGCCTTCAGCCGGATGTTCGGGTCGCGCCGGCCGACCCCGATCCAGGTCCGCTGGCAGGACGGGGAGCCGGTCGAGTTCCAGCGCAGGCCGGTGCGCCGGGGCCCGCGCTTCCTGGTCACCGATGTCCGCGAGCGGTGGATCGAGGAGTCGCCGTGGCCGTTCCCGTCGCCGATGCCGGTCGGCGGCGATCGGCTGCGGTGCTGGCGGGTGGTCGCCCAGGCCACCGACGAGCCCGAGACAGGCGCGCGCGAGTTCGTGCTCCGCATGCGCGCGGGGCCCGGCGTCTGGGATCTGGTCGGGGTGCCCGAATGATCGGCGCCACGGAATTGTCGGTGCCCCACTGCATGATCGGGGGCGAGGAGCGGAAGGAGCCTTCGATGACCATCACCACCACCGCCAGGGTGCCGGCCCCGCGCACGTCACCCGAGCACGCCCGGCCCGCCGCGGCTCCGACGTCCCGGGCCGCGCTCGGGCTGTTGCGCCAGGCCGCGGAGGGGCTCGCCGATGCCCACCGCCACAGCGATCCGCTGCTGCGCTACCCGGCGGCGTACCTCGCGGCGCTGCGCGCGGCCGCTGCCGTGCTCGCGGTCCGGGCCTCGCCCCAACCGAGGCGGGGTGCCTCCCGCAACGCCTGGCAGCTGCTCGGGGATGTCGCCCCCGAGCTGGGGGAGTGGGCGGCGTTCTTCGCGGCCTGCTCCAGCACGCGGGCCGCGGCCGAGGCCGGCATCTCGCGGCTGGTCGGGCAGCGCGACGCCGATGACATGCTGCGCCAGGCCGAGCAGTTCGTGGGCCTGGTCAGTGCCTCGGTGCCGCTCCGGTGATCGTGGTCAGCGGGTGGCGGGCGGGGCGGAGTGCTCGGCCCGCACGCGGCGCGGCCGTTCGCTGCGCAGCACCCGGCCGAGCAACGTCGTGAACACGGCCGAGATCTCCCGGGCGCCGGGCGTGTCCCACCGCTGGATCGGCAGGCAGGCGCCCTGCGCCTGCTGCACGGCCGAACGGTCGGGCAGCACCCCGCTCAGCACCAGCGGGCCGAACAGCTCCCGCAGCTCCGCGATGCGGAACTCGTGCTCGGTGTTGCGCGGGCGCACGCGGTTGATCAGAACGCCGAGCGGCTGCAGGTCGGGGTTGCCGCGCTGCCGCTCGGTCTGCACCGCGTCGAAGGCGCGTTGCACGCCCGACACCGCGAACATCGTCGGATCGGTCACCAGCACCGCGCGGTGGGCCGCGGCGAGCGCGCTGCGGGTGAGCTGGCCGAGCGAGGGAGGGCAGTCGATGATCACCAGGCGGTAGGGCTCGAGGGGGTGCTCGTCGGTGTCCTCGCCCGTGTCGTCGGAGGTGCCGTCGAGCCGGTGCAGGGCCCGGCCCAGGCGGCTGAGCTGCTTGCCGCTGGGGTCGGGGTGGTTGTGGCGCTCGGTCTGCTCCGCGCCCACGAGCACGTCCAGGCCCTCGCCCCAGCCGCTCGGTGCGATCGCCCGGCGCACCACGGAGCGCCGCGGGTCGTCGAGCACCTCGGCCACGGTGGCGGTGGTCGGGCCGACGTCGAGGGCGATGGTGGCGTTGGCCTGGGGATCGAGATCCACCACCAGCGTGCGCACGCCGTGCTGCTGGGCGGCACCGGCGAGCCCGAGGGCCACGGTCGTCTTGCCCACTCCGCCCTTGAGGCTCAACGTGGCGACCACCTGCACGCGATCAACCTACCCCTCGGGTCTGCGCACTACGCTGCCGCTGTGAGCGAGCCGGTGGGTGCGGGACCCCTGTCACTGCGGTTGCCCGACGGCGGGCCCGTGCACCGCGCCCTCGCGGCCGAGGTCGCCGCGGCCAGGGACCGGGCCGGCGGAGCCGTGCCCCGCGTCCTCGACGTCGGCGGCGGCACGGGGGGCTGGGCCGTGCCGCTGGCGCTGGCCGGCTGCGCGGTCACGGTGGTCGACCGCAGCCCCAACGCGCTCGCCGCCCTGGAGCGCCGCGCGCGGGAGGCGGGCGTGCACGGGCTGGTCCGGCCGGTGCAGGGCGACGTCGACGCGCTGGCCGACGTCGTTCCCGATGGTGAATCCGATCTCGTGCTCGGCCACGGGCTGCTCGAGGTCGTCGACGACGCCGGCGCGGCACTGGCCGCGCTGCGCGCCGCCACCGCGTCCGGGGGAGCCGTGTCGGTGCTCGTCGCCGGGCGCTACGCCGCCGCGCTCGCCCGCACCGTGGGCGGCCGGCTGGCGGAGGCCCGGGCCGTGCTCACCGATCCCGAGGGTCGCTACGGCCCCGGCGACGCCGTCCGCAGGCGCCTGGACGTCGCGGGCCTGCGTGCGCTCCTCGCGGCCGACGGCGGGCTGCTCCTGGAGCTGGTGCAGGGCGACGGCGTGCTGGAGTGCTGCGTGCCCGGCGCGGTGCGCGACGGCGGGCCGGCCGCCGGGCGTGCGCTGGTCGAGCTGGAGGCGGCCGCTGCGGGCCACCCGGCGCTCCTGGACGTGTCGGCGCGGCTGCACGCGCTCGCCCGCCGGGTGTCCTCATGATCTCGTGACGGGCGCTGCGTCACAGTTCACACCCGTTCGGGCGACTCGCCCCGGAAGATCGACCCGTCCGCTTGACGAGTCCGGGTAGTCGCCGGGCCGCGAGACTCGTATCCTCTGGAGTAGGCGCCCACTCCCGGGCGGTTGTCGCGTCGTTCCGGCACCATGGAAGATGACCCGACAGGAACGAACACAGTGCCGGAGGCGAAGCCATGCCCCTCTCCGAGCACGAGCAGCGGCTGCTCGAACAGATCGAGCGCGCTCTCTACGCCGAGGACCCCAAGTTCGCATCGACCGTACGCGGTGGTCGGCTGCGGAAACCCACCCGCCGGCGCCGCCTGCAGGGCGTCGCCCTGTTCGTCGTGGGCCTCGTCCTGCTCGTGCTGGGGATCGCGGTACGCGCCCTGTACCTGGGCGAGTTCCCGGTCGTCAGCGTGGTCGGATTCCTGGTGATGCTCGGGGGTGCCGTACTCGCCGTCACGTCGGTCGGGGCGTCCGCCGCAGCCGGCCAGGCGCAGCGCACCGAACCCGACAAGAACGGCTTCACCGGCCGGATGGAAGAGCGCTTCCGCCGCCGTTTCGAGCAGGAATAGCACTCGTTCGTCGCAGAGCCGCCCGGCGCCCCGCCGGGCGGCTTCTGCGTGGGGCCTGCTCAGACCGGCGCGGGCGTGTCGTCCTCCACGCGAGGCCGTGACCGGCGGGTGGTGACCGAGCGGGGGAGCAGCCGCTCCCGCAGGCTCGGCCGGCGGTCGGCGGTGATGCCGGCCAGCACGGTGCGCACCGGTCCGGAGAGATCGCCCGCGGCCCGACCGCCGCCGTACCAGCTCGCCTCCACCGCGCCGACCACCTCGCGCAGCGCCTGCTGCACGCCGTCGTCGAGGTGGTGTTCGCGGACGAGGCGCCGCGCACCCGCGCGGACGGTGTCACTCGGCGGGATCGCGACCTCCCGGTCCTCCGACTCGGCGAGCAGCTCCTCCCAGGCCGCCCCCGCCGCGTCGGGCCCGCCCGCGTCGACCGCCGCGAGCCGCCGCCGCCGCGCGCGGGACCGGAGCCCGGCCGGCAGCAGGCCGAGGAGTACCGCGACGAGCACCACGCCTGCCACCACGAAGGGCCAGGCCGGCAGGCCGGGGTCGGCGGGCGCGGGTGTCGCGGCGTCGGGTGTGTCGGGCGGCGGGGGCGGCGGCTCGGTGGTGGGCGCGGCGCTGTCGGTGGCCTCCGCGGGGGCCGGGGCGTCGGCACCGGTGCCGTTCGCGTCGGCGGCCTCGACCCGCGCCTCGGACACGTACGGCGGGGTGATGGTGCGGCCGTCGGTCAGCGGCGTGGGGTCGAACGTCGTCCAGCCGATACCGGCGAACCAGGCCTCCACCCAGGCGTGGGCGTCGCTGGTGCCGACCGATCGGTAGCCGTCGACGTCACGGCCGCCGGTGAAGCCGACCGCGACGCGGGCCGGCACCCCCACCGTCCGCAGCATCACGGCCATCGCCGACGCGAACTGCTCGCAGTACCCCGCCCTGCCGACCGTCAGGAACTCCACGAGGGCGTCGTCCCCGGCGCCGGGTGCGGTCTGCAGGCTGTACCGGAACTGGCTCGACGGGCCGGTGAAGAAGTCCTGCAGCGCCATCGTCCGGTCGAAGGGCGTGGCGGCGCCCCTGACGACCTGCTGGGCCAGCGTGGTCACGCGCGGGTCGACGCCGGTGACGTTGAGGTACTGGGCGCCGGGGCTCTGCCGCCCGGTGGCGGCCCGCAGCTGGGCGGCCGTGGGCGCGGCGAACGAGGCGAGCTGCTGCCAGGAGCCGTCCTCGCGGGGCCGCGCTGTGTAGGCCGTCGAGCTGCGCGTGTCGAAGGTCCACTGCCCGGTCGGCAGCCCGCCCACCGCCACCGGCCTGCCGTAGAGGGGGAGCCAGTAGTCGCGGAACGCGACGTTCTGGATGTCGACCGTGGTCACGTCGCCGCCTAAGGAGGGGTCGATGGTGCCCGGCAGCGACGGGCCGGGATCGGGCCGGGTGGCCTGCCAGCCCGCGTCGGGCACGTAGTCGCGCAGCGTCAGCGCGCGCAGGTAGGTGGGCTGCGGCAGGCCCCGCACCCGGAACAGCTCCGTCGACTGCGACTGGTCGAGCTGCCCGCGCAGCGACGTGAACGGGCTCAGGCCGATCGACCCCCCGGCCCCGCCGCCGCCGTTGCCGTCGAAGCGGCCGGAGGTGCCGACGAACCCGCTCGTCGCGCCGATGCCGAGCGCGAGCGCGACGGCCGCGGCGATCAGCACGGTCCCGCCGGGCAGCTGCCGGCGGGCGCCGCCCCGCGCCACGAGGAGCAGGCCGAAGCCCGCTGCGGCGCCGACGAGCGCCCACCACGGCAGCAGGTCGTCCGACAGCGCGGCGGGCACGGCGAACATGGCGAGTAACGGCACACCCCCCGCCGCGGGTGCGCCGGCGCCGACCGCGGCCAGGTGGACGCCCAGCGCCACCAGCCCGAACGCGGCCGTCACCAGGAAGGTGATCTCCGGGGTGGACGGCACGGGCGCGATGCCGACCGAGATCTGGCTCCCGGCCCCGGCGACCAGCGCGCCGAACTCGCGCCACGCCGCGGGGCCGGGCAACAGGCCGAACACGCCCGCGTCGCTGTGCAGGGCGGTCAGCAGCAGGAGGACGGCGACGCCCTGGCCCGCCGCGACCGCGGCCACGCCCGCGCGGTGCAGCAGCAACCCGACGGCGACGACGGCCGCGACCACGACGGCCGCGTCGCCGTACCAGGTCCAGCCCTGCACGACCGCGCGCACCGGCAGTCCGGCGAGCAGCACCGCCACCCCCGACGCGATCGCCGGGACCCAGGGCGGGGCCGGGCGGGTCGGGGGAGCCTGCGGCCGCGCCGCGGTGGCCGTCACGGGGCCGCACCGGAGGTCAGCGCGTCCCAGACCTGGTCGGGGCCCATGCGTGCGGACGCCACCGCGACCTGCCACCCGGCGCGGCGCAGCGCGTCGGCGGTGCCGGCGGCGGTGCCGCTCCCGGCGCTCGCGGGATCCCAGGTCGCGACGTCGAGCAGCACGGCGTGCCCGCCGCCGACCCGCCGGGCCACGAGCGTCTCCAGCTCACCGGGGCCGACGGCGCCGAGCACGGCCAGCACGTCGGTCTCGCGGCTGATCTCCGGACCGCCGAGGTCGGCGCGGGCCGACGGGCGCAGGGCGGCGAGCGCGTCGAGCAGCGGATCCAGACCCGCCGCGGCGCCGGGTGCGAGCAGCGCGGCCCCGTCCTCGGTGACCAGCGAGACGGGCTCGCCGCGGCCGATCAGGTGCGCGCAGATGCTCGCGGCCAGGCTGACGGCGAACTCCAGGCTGGCGTCGGCTCCGCGGCCGCGGTGGGCGGCGTCGCGGCGGTCGAGCAGCACCGTCATGCCGCCGCGCCAGGGGCGCTCCTCCAGCCGCACCATCAGCTCGTCGTAGCGCGCGGTGCTGCGCCAGTGCACCCGCCGCAGCTCGTCCCCGTGACGGTAGGGCCTGGTCAGGACGTCGGAGCTGCCCTGGCCCTGGTGGGCGAGCGCGGCGCCGGGCGTGCCGTCCCCGGACCCGACGGCCGCCGGCAGCCCCCGCAGCGCGACGACGCGGGGGAGCACCAGCAGCCGATCCGGGCCGGTGATCTCCCGCTCGAACTCGGCGAGCCCCAGCGGATCCGTGGCGCTCGCGGTGAGCGGTCCGATCGCGTGCACGCCGCGCAGCACCGGGCGCAGCGGGTAGGTGAGCACGGCCCCGCCACGGTTCCGCCGCCCGGGCCCGCGAGCGACCCCGCGGCCGGACAGGCGGTGCACCGTGAACCGCGGCGGTGCGGCGGGCTGCGGACCCGCGGCGTCGGGGACCGCGTCGGTGAGACGGACCGACCCGAGCAACGCCGTACCGGTCAGGTGCAGCCGCACGGCGATGTCGGAGCCCACGGTGGCACGGGCGGGGTCGAGCTGGCGCCGCACCCGGACGACGCGACGGGTGCGGGCGGCGAGCAGCAGCGCCAGCAGCGGCAGCAACGCCACGAACGCGCCGACGCGCAGCAGGTCGCGCTCGTTGAGCAGGATCGAGCAGGCGGCGGTCGCAAGGCCGCCGGCCAGCAGGCAGCGGCCGCGGGTGGTGAGTCCGGAGTACCGGCCCTCGGCGGTCACAGCACCGCCCCCGCGGGACGGAGCGCGTCGGAGGGCATGGCTCTCAGGAAACCGGCCGGCCGGGCCCTGGCACGACGTGCCGGCCGAGCAGCCCGCGCACGAGATCGGCGGACGAGCGGCGCGACGCCACGGCCTCGGGCGCGAGCAGCAGCCGGTGGGCCAGCACCGGCACCGCGACGGCCTGCACGTCGTCGGGCACGACGAAGCCGCGGCCGGCCAGCGCCGCCTGGGCCTTGGCCGCGCGCACGAGTTGCAGCGTGGCGCGCGGCGACGCGCCCAGGCGCAGCTCCGGCAGCCGCCGCGTGGCGGACACGAGCTCCACGCAGTACTGCCGCACCTCCGGGCCCACGTGGACCCGCCGCACGGCCTCCACCACGGCGCGCACCTGCCGGGCGTCGGAGACGGGCCGCAGCAGCTCCAGCGGATCGGCCGCGGCGTGCTCGTCGACCATCGCCAGCTCCGCGGCCAGATCCGGGTAGCCGACGCTCACGCGCGCGGTGAACCGGTCGCGCTGGGCCTCGGGCAGCGGGTACGTGCCGTCCATCTCGATGGGGTTCTGCGTGGCGACCACCATGAACGGCGCCGCGAGCGCGTACGTGGCGCCGTCGACGGTGACCTGGTGCTCGGCCATGCACTCCAGCAGCGCCGACTGCGTCTTGGGCGACGCGCGGTTGATCTCGTCGGCGATCACGACGTTCGCGAACACGGGCCCGGGGCGGAACTCGAACTCCGAGGTCTGCCGGTTGTAGACCGACATGCCGGTGATGTCGCCGGGCAGCAGGTCGGGGGTGAACTGCACCCGGCTGACCGAGCAGTCGATGGACCGCGCGAGCGCCTTCGCCAGCGACGTCTTGCCCACGCCCGGCACGTCCTCGACGAGCAGGTGGCCCTCGGCGAGCAGCGTGACGAGCGCGATGCGCACCACATCGGGCTTGCCGACGATGACGCGCTGGACGTTGCCCGCGATGCGACCGGCCAGGTCGGCCACCTCGGCCAGGCCGACGGCACCGTCCATGCTGTCCATCCCGGCGCGGCTGCTCGTCGCGGTCACCCGTTCTCCTCGCGGTCGTGGCGTACCCCGCCAGGGCGGGGGCGCAGCACCAGTCTGTCAAACGCCGGAACACCTGCGACCCACTGTGCCCCACCCGGCCGTCCGGATGCGCTGCGACCGTGCCCTCGACCGCGTTCCGTAGCCGTTTTCGCCGCGGATGGTGCCTCTGCGTCGTCGTCTCCATGTCGCGCGAGTGGGTGGCGCTGATCCGCCCCCCACTTTCCTCCACCGTTCCTGAGCTGCGGGGATACCGACCGACCTCGGCAAAGGGTGGCCTCGTCGAGGTTGACGGTGGTGGAAAGTGGGGTACGGTGGTGATCGCTGGGGGACAGAGGTGCCTCCGGCCCAGCCCGCAGGGTGGAGGTGCCGCCGTGTTCCTCGGCACCTACACCCCCAAGCTGGACGACAAGGGGCGGCTCACGCTGCCCGCGAAGTTCCGCGACGAGCTGCGAGGCGGTCTGATGATCACGAAGGGGCAGGACCACTGCCTGTACGTGTTCACCAAGGACGCCTTCGGTGAGCTCGCCCGGAAGGTGGCGTCCGCGCCACTGACGAGCGAGTCGGCGCGCGTCTTCCAGCGCAACCTGTTCTCCGGTACCGACGAGCAGAACCCCGACGGACAGGGTCGTATCGCCATCACCCCGGAGCTGCGGCGCTACGCCGGGCTCACCAAGGACTGCGTGGTGATCGGCGCGTTCACCCGCGCCGAGATCTGGGACGCCGAGGCCTGGCAGCGGTACCAGGACGAGCACGAGGACACCTACGCGAAAGCGCAGGAAGAGGTGCTCCCCGGCCTGATCTAGGTCGGGTGGCACCCCGGATGACCCGCCGGTGTTCCCACCCGGCAGTCCTGGCGCACCTTCCCCGGTGCCAGGCCTGCCGGGTGGGGGCATCGGCGGCGGCCCGGCTGGGTGCACGGGCCGGCGCGGGGGAGCTCGGCGACACGTGGCAGGGAGGTGGGTTGCTGTGGGGCAGCACCCCGAAGGAAGCGCGCCGGCTGGGGCCAGGCACGTTCCGGTTGCCCTGTCCCGCGTCGCCGAGCTGCTCCACCCCGCGCTGCACGGCCGTCCCGCGGTGCTGGTCGACGCCACGCTCGGCCTCGGCGGCCACGCCGCCGCGCTGCTCGCCGCCCACCCGCAGCTCACGCTCGTCGGGCTGGACCGCGACCCGGACGCCCTCGCGATGGCCGGCCGCAGGCTCGCCGCGCACGCCGACCGGATGCACCTGGTGCACACCGTCTACGACCGCATCGCGGACGTGCTCGCGGAGCTGGGGCTGCCACGCGTCGACGGCGTGCTGTTCGACCTCGGGGTCTCCTCCTTGCAGCTCGACGCGGACGAGCGCGGCTTCTCCTACTCCCGCGACGCCGACCTCGACATGCGGATGGACCCGACCACCGGGCCCACCGCGGCCGAGGTCCTCAACTCCTACCCGGTGCCGGAGCTCGCCCGGATCCTGCGCGTCTACGGCGAGGAGCGTTTCGCCTCGCGCATCGCCTCGGCCGTCGGGCGGCGCCGGGAGAGGGAGCCGTTCCGCCGCAGCGCCGAGCTGGTGGAGCTGCTCTACGAGGCGGTCCCGGCGGCGTCGCGGCGCACCGGCGGCCATCCGGCCAAGCGGACGTTCCAGGCGTTGCGGATCGAGGTCAACGGCGAGCTGGACGCGGTGGCCGCGGCGATCCCCGCCGCGGTCGACGCGCTGGCGGTCGGCGGCCGGATCGTCGTGCTGGCCTACCACTCCCTCGAGGACCGCATCGTCAAGCGCGAGCTGGCGCGGCGGTCCACGTCGACCTCGCCGGTGGACCTGCCGGTGGAGCTGCCGGGCCACGGCCCGGAGCTGCGCCTGCTCGTCCGCGGGTCGGAGCAGGCGGGCGAGGACGAGATCGCCGAGAACCCACGCGCTGCGTCCGTCCGCCTCCGTGCGGCGGAGCGGATCCGGGAGGCGGCGTGAGGGTGCACAGCACGAGCAGGGGGAGAACACCATGAGCGCGCCGGTCACCGAACGCACCCGCACGCGGGCCCGTCCCGTCACGATCCCGGCGCAGCGCGCGGCCGCGCCACGCGAGGCTGCGCCCACGTCGGGGCGCGCCACGGCCCAGAAGGCGTACGCGCGGCGCGACGACCGGCTGCGGCGGCTCGTCGGCGGGCCGCGGACCGCGCGTACCGCCGCCGCGTCGACCGGCCGTGCGCAGTTCGTGCTGCTCGTGATGGTGCTGCTCGCCGTCGGCCTCGTCGCGACGCTGTGGCTCTCGACGGCCGCGGCGGCCGACTCGTACCGGCTCCAGGACGCGCGCGCGGCCGCGCAGGCCCTCACGGCGCAGAGCGAGCGGCTGCACCGCGAGGTGGCGGCCATGAACGCGGCGCCCGCCCTCGCCCTGCGCGCGTCCCAGCTCGGGATGGTGCCCGTGCACGACCCGGCGCGGCTCGTGGTGGCCGCGGACGGCACCGTGACGGTCGTCGGCACGCCGAAGGCCGCGACGGCGCCCGCCCCGGTGGTGCCGCCGGCGCCCCCCGCCCCGGCGCCCGTCCCGGCCGAGACCGCCGACGCCGCGACCCAGGCCGGGGGTCCCGCCGACCCCGCGACCGCCGCCGGAGCGGCCCCGGTTCCCGCCCGTGCCACCGTCACCCCGGCCCGAGCCACCCCGGCCCGAGCCACCCCGGCCCGTGGCGCCCCCCCCGCCCCCCC
>CAXTTN010000084.1:0-21827 GCA_964247105.1 uncultured Pseudonocardia sp. | reverse complement strand
GCCGTCGCGGCCGAGCGCCACCGCGAGCGTGTCGACGTCGGCGGGGGTGGCGGCCCCGAACGCGATGAGGTCCACGCGCTTGTCGGCGGCCTGGCGCAGCCGCACCACGTACTGCTCGGGCGAGCCCTCGGCGGCGAGGAACGACAGGCCGGAGTCGGACGCGACCTCCGTCAGCCCCCACTGCCCGGTGTAGAACGCGTGCGCGACGCCGTGGTCGGGCACGGCCACGTCGATGTGGCGGAGATGGGTGATCAGTCTCATGAGTGCTCCAGACCGAGGTCGATCGCGTTGCCGGTGGTGATCGCGTACTGCTGGTCGGGGGTCAGGCCCGCGGCGACGAGCCGCTTCACCGGGTCGGTGACGCCCATGTCGAACGGGAAGTCGGAGCCGAGCAGCACCCGGTCGGCGCCCGCGGCGGCGACGAGTGCGCGCAGGGCGTCGGGGGTGTGGACGAGCGAGTCGAACCACAGCCGTCGCAGGTAGGTGCTCGGCGGCTCGGCGCAGCCGCGGGCCTCCGGCCGCACCTCCCAGGCGTGGTCGGAGCGGCCGAGGAACGTCGGCAGGTAACCGCCGCCGTGCGCCGCGAGCAGGCGCAGCCCGGGGTGGCGGTCGAGCACCCCGGCGAAGATCAGGTGCGACAGCGCCACCGCGTTCTCGACGGGCTGGCCGACGGTGTTGGCCAGGTAGAACCGGTCCAGCCGCTCGTCGAGCGTGCAGCCGAAGGGGTGCAGGAACACCAGCGCGCCGGTGGCGGCGGCGTGCGCCCAGAACGGCTCCAGCCGCTCGTCGGACAGCTCCAGGCCCGGCGCGTGCGAGCTGATCTCGACGCCCGCGTGGCCGTGGGCGAGCGCGTCGTCCAGGGCCTCGACGAGCAGGTCCGGGTGCTGGAGCGGCACCAGGCCCAGCCCGCGCAACCGGTCGGGCGCCTGCGCCACGAGATCGGCCAGGCCACGATGGGCCGTGCGGTAGAGGGTGCGGGCGAGGTCGGGATCGGCCCAGTAGTGGTACTGCGAGGGCGACGGCGACACGAGCTGCACGTCGACGCCCGCCGCGTCCATGGCGGCGAGCCGGGCGTCGAGCCGGGTGAGCAGCGGGATCCGCTCGGCCACCATGCGCCGCGACACGGCGGAGGACTCGGCCCCGTTGCGCACCAGGTCGAGCGCCTGGTGCGCCGACAACCGCGCATCCCCGGCCACGAGTGCCTCGATCTCGGCCAGGATCGCGTGGGCGTGCACGTCGGTGATGCTCACGCGCCTTCCCCTCCCCCGACGAGTGGCACTCTCGTCGCATAGGTTCGAACGAAAGTGCCACTCGTTCGAGAGGGGTGGGTGGGGTGGGGCGGGCGGGGGGTGCTCGGGGTGCGGCTCATGCTGGGTTGCTCACGAGCTGCGCGATGCGGCCCATCAGGCCGGGGACGTCGCCGCGTTCGTGCGCCAGGAGCCAGTCCGCCAGCTGGACGCTCGCCTCCACCACCTCACGGGCGCGGGCGGCGCGGCGGGTGACCAGTTCCTCCAGGACCGCCTCGTCGAACCGGTCGGCGGCCAGCAGCAGCTCGGCGAGCACGGCCGCGTCCTCCAGCGCCATCGCCGCGCCCTGGGCGAGGGTGGGCGGGCAGGCGTGCACGGCGTCACCGATGAGGACCACCCGGCCGCGGTGCCACGGACCGTCGAGGAACTGGCTCTCGAAGTGCGTGTAGTTGATGGTGGACGGATCGGTGAGCAGGGGCCGGATGTCGTCCCACGGGCCGTGGTAGTTCCCGGCGAGCGAGCGCACCACGTCGAGCTGCTCCTCGGGGGTCAGCGCGCTGCGGTCCTGCGCGTCCTCCACGAGGTAGGCGTAGAGGCTGCCCTCGCCGGTCGGGCAGTAGCCCGCGATGTGGCAGCAGCCCCCGTACACGAGGTCGGTGCGGGTCACCGACGCCGGCCGGGGCGTGAACGCCCGCCAGATCCCCATGCCCACCGGGCGGGCCGCCAGCTCGACGCCGATCAGCGCGCGGGTCGCGGAGCGCACCCCGTCCGCGCCGACGACGAGATCGAAGCGGCCGCTGCCGCCGTCGGAGAACGTCACGTCCACGCCGTCGGCGTCCTGGTCGAGGGTGGCGACGCCGGTTGCGAACCGGATCTTCACACCCAGCGCGGACGCCCGGCCCAGGAGGATGCGGGCCAGCTCCGGGCGCGGCATGCCGACCGTGGCCGGCAGGTCCGGCCCACCGGTGCGGGCGTCGGGGATCTCGGCGACGAGCGTGCCGTCGGGGGCGCGCAGGCCCAGCGAGTCGAACGCGTACCCGGCGGCGGCCACCTCGTCCCAGACGCCGAGCTGCGCGAGCACCCGCAACGCGTTGCCCTGCAACGTGATCCCCGAGCCGAGCGCGGTGGCGACCGGCCTGATCTCCACCAGCTCGACGGCGACGCCGCGCTCGGCGAGCAGGATCGCGGCGGCGGAGCCCGCGGCCCCGCCCCCCACGACGAGAACCGTGTCCATGGTGTCCCCTACTTCACGGCGAGCGGGTTGACCGGCGCCCCGACGGCGCCGGTGACGCGCAGCGGCGCCGCGGTCAGGAAGAACGTGTAGCGGCCGTCGGCGAGGCAGTCGGCGGCGAGCGCGTCGAGGTCCCACATCTCGCCCAGGAACAGCCCCATGTGCGGGATCGCCACCTGGTGCAGCGGCTGGAACGCCTCGTCGAACTCGTTGGGGCGTACCTCGAACCCCCAGGTGTCGGTGGCGATCGCGGCGATCTCGCTGCGGTGCAGCCACTCGGCGGTGGTGAACGACAGGCCCGGTGCGGGGCCGCCGGCGTAGTCGCCCCAGCCGTCGCGGCGGGTGCGGGCGAGCTGGCCGGTGCGGACGCAGAGGATGTCGCCGCGCTCGACCGCGACGCCGTGCGCGGCGGCCGTCGCGTCCAGGTGATCGGCGGTGATCGCGAACCCGTCCGGCAGCTCGCCACCCCCGACGACCAGCCCGACGTCCAGCAGCACCCCGCGCCCGGCGATGGTCCCGGCCGCGGTCTCGATGCCGGTGACGCCGTCGCCGAGGCTCGTGACGACGTCACCCGCGCGGCGGCCGTTGTAGGCCATGCCGTGGTCGAAGATGTGGCCCAGCCCGTCCCACTGCGTGGAGGCCTGCAGCGGCATGGAGATCACGTCGTCGGCGCCGCCGATGCCGTGCGGGAAGCCCTGCACGTTCCGCTCCGCGTCCAGGCCGGTGTCGAGCATGGTGTGGACCGGGTTGGTGCGCCGCCGCCAGCCCTTCTGCGGCCCGTCCATGTCGAACGACTGCGACAGCGAGAACGCCGTGCCCCGCCGGATCTGCGCCGCGGCCCGCAGGCGGGCGGCGTCGTCGAGGAAGTTCAGGGTGCCGAGCACGTCGTCCGGACCCCACCGCCCGGAGTTGGAGCAGAGGGCGGCCGCGCGAGCGATCGCGGCTTCCGGGTTCGCACGGTCGATGACGGCATCGCGCGGGCTCGTTGTCGTCGGGAGGGGCCACTTGACCGCATCGCGCGGGCTCGTTGCGGTTTCGGGGGCGGTCACGGCGCCACGACCCGGGTGCGCTGCGTGCCGAGCGCGGTGATCGTGCCCTCCATGATGTCGCCGGCGCGGAGCAGGCGGCCGTGGTGGAGGCCGTTGCCCGCTGGGCTGCCGGTGAGCACCAGGTCACCGGGCAGCAGCGGCACCGTCCGCGACGCGGCGGCGACCAGCGCCGCCACGTCGAAGATCATGTCCTTGGTGGACTCGTCCTGCATCACCTCGCCGTTGAGCGCGAGCGTCACCTGCGGGTGCTCGGGCACGAACTCGGACGGGACGATCCACGGCCCGGTCGGGAGGAAGCCGGGGGCGTTCTTGGCGCGGAACCAGTCGGAGCCGATCTCCGGCATGTCTCGGCGGAACACCAGGTCACGGGTGGTGAGGTCGTTGACGATCGTGTAGCCGGCGACGTGGTCGAGCGCGTCGGCACGGTCGACGTGGAACGCCCGCGCGCCGATCACCGCGGCCAGCTCCAGCTCCCAGTCGTGCTGCTCGGAGTACGCGGGCAGCACCACGTCGTCGTACGGGCCGGTGATCACGGTCGGCAGCCCGATGAAGAAGTAGGGCTCGCCGCCGGCGATGCGCCGGTCCATCATCGCGGCCGTCTCGGCGCGCACCTCCGCCTCGGGGCGGCCGGGGTTGTGCTTCACGGCGAGGTCGATGACGTGGGTGCGGTAGTTCGCGCCCGCCTGGAGCACCTGCCGCGGCGCGATCGGCGCGTGGACGGTGAGCCCGGTGAGCGGGCGGCGCTCCCCCTCGGCCGCGAGCGTCCGCAGCACCGGGAGGGCGGCGGCCCAGTCGTCGAGGATCGTGGCGGTGTCGGGCCAGCGGGCGGAGAGGTCGACGACCTCGTCCCCGACGACCAGCGCGGGGAAGCGGGCTGCTCCTACGGGGGACAGCGTGCCGAGCGTGAACGGAACGGTGGTCACCGTCCCACTGTCGCGCGGCCCTGGACATCAGGGAAGACGAAACCGATGATGGCGGGTATCAGCTCCGTCGATAAGGGGCCACCGGTGAACCTCGCGAACCTCGACCTCAACCTGCTCGTCTCGCTCGACCACCTCCTGCGCGAGCAGAGCGTCACCCGCGCGGCGACCCGGATGGGACTGAGCCAGCCCGCGCTCTCGGCGTCGCTGGCCCGGCTCCGCCGCCACTTCGGCGACGAGCTGCTCACCCGCGTCGGCAACGCCTACCAGCTCACGCCGCTGGCCGTGCAGCTGCGCCGCCGCACGGCGCTCGCGCTGAGCGGGGTCGAGCGGGTCTTCGAGAGCCAGGCCGTGTTCGACCCGGCCACCTCGCAGCGCACGTTCACCGTGCTCGCGTCCGACTACCCGATCGCGGTCCTCGGCGAGCACGTCGGCCGCATCCTCGACGAGCAGGCGCCGCACATGCGGCTGCGGCTGGAGCGCCACACGTCGACGTTCATCGAGAACGCGTCGGAGACACTGCGCGACGTCGACGGGCTGGTGCTGCCGCACGGGTTCGTGCAGGACATGCCGCACGCCGTGCTGCACAGCGACGGCTGGAAGATCCTCGTGGCCGACGCCAACAAGCGCGTCGGCGAGGCGCTGACGATGGACCTGCTCGCCGAGCTGCCGTGGGTGCTGACCTACCACGCCCCGGCCGCGTTCACCCCCGCCGCGCGGCAGCTGCAGATGCTCGGCGTCGAGCCGCACGTGCAGATGGTGGCCGAGACGTTCCTGGCGCTGCCGTGGCTGATCGCGGGCACCGACCGGATCGCGCTCGTGCAGGCCGAGCTGGCGTCGCGCCTGACGATGCTCGGCGACATCCGGGCGCTCGATTGCCCCTACGACGCCGTGCCGCTGACGGAGGCGCTGTGGTGGCACCCCACCCACGAGCACGACCCCGAGCACGCGTGGCTGCGCTCGGTGTTCGTCGAGGCCGGCCGACGGATCACCGAACGTCAGGCGCATCACGCGGGCTCGTTGTCGTTCTGAGGGCTCGTAGACGGCGTCGCGCGGGCTGATTGTCGTTCCGAGCTCAGCGGAGCGGGCCCGCGGGCTCCGCATCCTCCAGCACCTCAAGCTCGTCGCCCACGCGCAGCGTCGCGCCGGGGGTCTCGGGCACCAGGTTGATCCCGAACCACGTCTTGCCGTCCCACCGGCGCAGCCGCGCCAGGGTCCGGATCGGCTCGTGGCCCTTCTCGGCCGTGTCCGGGTCGATCGTGGTGACCACGCAGCGGGAACAGCCCTTGACCACGCGGAACGTCGCCTCGCCGATCCGCAGCCGCCGCCACCCGTCCTCGGCCCAGGCCGGGGCGCCGGCCACCACCAGGTTCGGCCGGAACCGCACCATGGACCTCTCACCGACCGCGGCCAGCGACTCCTCGCCGGCCAGCAGGATCGGGAACCCGTCGGCGAACGACACCACGTCGGCGGCGGCGCCGTAGGCCGGGTCGGTCGGCCTGCGCGTCGGGTCGTCGAGGTAGACCAGCCGCAACGGGACGCCGAGCGCGGCGCTGAACCACGCGTGCGCCGCGCCGGCCGCGGGGGTGGCGGTGAGCTTGTCGTCCCAGACGCGGACGTCGACGAGCGGCCCGTCCGGGACGTCGACGTCGAGCGGCGCCGACCCGGGCGCGGTGACGTGCAGCCCGCCCTTGCGCGGCTCGGGTGTGATCAGCACCATGCGCGGGTACTGGCGGGCGGTGACGCTCTGGCCGTCGCCGTCCACCAGCATCCAGCGCCGGTCGCCGGCCAGGCCCCAGGGTTCGACGGTCGCGGCGGCGAGCTCGTGGCCCCGGCACGACTTGATCGGGTAGCGCCGCAGGCCGGTGAGGTGGACGGTCATGCCCGAACTCTGGGGGCCCACCGGTCGCGACGCAACGCCGTTCGCACGTCGGTGGTGATCAGGCGAACCGGGAGCGCCGCGCGGCGGAGGCGCGCGTGGAGGCGCTGAACAGCGCGAAGATCGACAGGGTGATCCCGGCCAGCGCCAGCGGCACGGCCACCGTCACGCTGCCCAGCACCATCAGGACCAGGCCCATGACCAGCAGGAACGCCGGCATGCGGCTTTCGGCTCGCGGATAGTGGAGCGTGGCGAAGAGCCGCGCGAACTCGGGATCGGACTCGACCAGCTGGAGCTCGATCCGTTCGAGAATGCGCCGTTCACGGTCGTTGAGCACGCACGTTCCTCCGGTGAAGATCGGGGTTCGATTCCGAGCTCGCCGTTGACCCGGGAAGCGCCTTCGGCTATGAGCGTAGAGCCTGACCCCCGGCGCTGCGCGGGAGGGTGCCCGGCTTCACGGCGCGGCGTGCTCCGCGATGAGCGCCGTCGTCTCGTCGGCCCGCTCGATCGTGGCGAGGTGCGCGGCGTGCACCACCTCCAGCCGGGCGCCGGGGATGCCGTCCACCAGGGTCCGCGAGTGCGGCTCGACGGGCGTCGAGAGATCGGCCGAGCCGCCGATCACGAGCGTCGGGACGGCCACGGCCGGCAGCCGGTCGCGGTGGTCCCACGCCTCGATCGCCTGGCAGCAGCCCAGGTAGCCCTCGTCGGGGGTGCCCGCGACCATCGCGACGGTCTCGGCGACCGCGTCCGGGTTCGCCGCGGCCCACTCGGGCGTGAACCAGCGGGACACGACGCTCTCGGCGATCGGGGCCGTGCCGCCGCCCCGCACGGCGGCGATCCGGTCGCGCCACGGCGTCAGGTCCGGGAAGCAGGCGGTGGTGCAGCAGAGCGTCAGGCTGCTGAGGCGTTCCGGCGCCTCGGAGCCCAGGTACATGCCGACCATGCCGCCCAGCGACAGCCCGCACCACGCCACCCGGTCCAGGCCGAGCCGGTCGAGCAGGGCCAGGGAGTCGGCGGCGAGATCGGCCATCCGGTACGGCGGCGGTGGCACGGGGGAGCCGCCGTGGCCGCGGTGGTCGAGGCGGATCACGCGGAACCGACCGGTGAGCGACGCCTGCGGGCGCCACATCTCCAGGGTCGAGCCCAGCGAGCCCGCGAGCACGAGGACCGGGGCGTCGCGGGGGCCCTCGTCGACGTGGTGCAGGTTCACCCGCTTCCCACCGTCGTCATGGCTCGGAGCGTCGCGAGCTCCTTCGCGGTCGGTTCCGCGGTGATCATCAGATCGGCCGACACCTCCAGCGGCCAGCCCGTCTCGCTGCGCACCTGCTCGACGGTGACGCCGTGGTGCAGTGCGGTGAGCACCAGCTCGGCCGTGTCGGGATCGGGCTCCAGCACGCCCAGGTCGGTGATCACGCGGACCGGGCCCGCGCCGCGCAGGCCCAGGATGCGGCGGTCGTCGGGGCCCTCGCCGTGCCCGACCGACGTCACGAAGTCGACCCGCCCCACGAACGCGCGCAGCGCGTGGCGCATCACCACGATGACCTCGCGGCACGACGCCGCGATCTCCGGCGCGCCGCCCGAGCCGGGCAGCCGGACGGCGGGCTCGTCGTACTCGCCGATGACGGTGGTGTTGATGTTGCCGAAGCGGTCGATCTGGGCGCCGGACAGGAACCCGACGTCGATGCGGCCCGGCTGCAGCCAGTAGTTGAAGATCTCCGGAACGCTCACGACGGCCAGCGCCGACTCGGCCAGGATGCCGTCGCCGATGGAGAGCGGCAGGTGCTCGGGCCTGGTGTCCAGCGTGCCCGACTCGTAGATCAGCACCAGGTCGGGGGCGTGCAGCCGCCGGGCCAGGTTGGCCGCGGTCGAGGGCAGCCCGATGCCGACGAAGCACGCCTGCCCGTCGCGCAGCGCACGGGCGGCGGCGATGGTCATCATCTCGTCCCTGGACCACGGCGATGCCGCCTCCGCGGAAGCGCGTGTGTCGGCGGTGGTCATGCTCCGAGCTCCTTCAACCAGGTCGAGAACGCCTCGCGGTCGCGGCTGATCGCGTCCCACGCGCGGTAGGCGGCGTTGTCGCGGTCGTAGTAGCCGTGGGCGTAGGACGGGGCCGCACCGCCCGGAGCGACCGCGACGGCGTCGAGCACCCAGGCGGGCAGCACCACCGCGCCCGGCACCGGCGTCAGCTCGTCGACGACCTCCTCGACGGTGACGATCGCCCGCTCCGCCGCCAGCACCGCCTCCTTCTGGACGCCGGTGATGCCCCAGAGCTGGACGTTGCCCGCGCGGTCGGCGCGCTGGGCGTGCACGATCGTGACGTCCGGGTTGAGCGCCGCGACCGCGGCCAGCTCCTCGCCGGTGAACGGGCAGGTCACGGTGCTGATGGTGGACGTGTGCAGCGGCAGGTCGGTGCCCGTGTAGCCGCGCAGCACCGCGAACGGCAGCCCGGACGCCCCGGCCACGTACCGGTTGGCCATGCCCGCGTGGCTGTGCTCCTCGATCTCCAGCGGGTTCGGCCAGCCGGTGGCCAGCGCGTCGCGCATGCGGTGCAGCGAGCCGACGCCCGGGTTGCCGCCCCACGAGAACACGAGCTTCGCCGCGCAGCCGGCGCCGATCAGCTGGTCGTAGACCAGGTCGGGGGTCATGCGCACGAGCGTGAGATCGCGGCGTCCCTGCCGGATGATCTCGTGGCCCGCGGCGAAGGGGATGAGGTGGGTGAAGCCCTCGAGCGCGACGGTGTCACCGTCGCGCACCAGCTCCGACACCGCCTGCGACAACGGCACGATCTTGGCCACGTCGGAGAAGCTAGTGGGCGCGGCGGGCCCGGGCAATGTCGCCCATCACGATCGGCTGCGGGTTCCGCACCGGCGGTGCAGTGTGGGGCCATGAGTAGCAGTACTGCGCACGACGTCCGTCCCGCCACGGCGGCCGGCCGGTTCCCGCTCGGTGAGAACGGTGTGAACCGGATCGGCTTCGGCACCATGCAGTTCCCCGGCCCCGGCGTGTGGGGGCCCTCCCCCGATCCGGACGGCGCCGTCGCCGTGCTCCGCCGCGCGGCGGAGCTGGGCGTCGACCTGTTCGACACGGCCGATTCCTACGGACCCGAGGTCGCCGAGGACCTGTTGCGCCGGGCCCTCCACCCCTACGACGGCATCACCGTCGCCACGAAGGCCGGCCTGATGCGCACCGGCCCCGGCCAGTGGCACCCGTGCGGGCGCCCGGACTACCTGCGCCAGCAGTGCGAGCTGTCGCTGAGCAGGCTCGGCGTCGAGCGCATCGACCTGTTCCAGCTGCACCGCGTCGACCCGAGCGTGCCGGCCGACGAGCAGTTCGGGCTGCTCGCGGCACTGCGCGACGAGGGCAAGATCGCGGCGGTCGGGCTGTCCGAGGTGGGCATCGGGGAGATCGAGCGGGCGCGCTCTGTCGTCGAGATCGCGACGGTGCAGAACCGCTACAACCTCGTCGACCGGGCCAGCGACGCCGTGCTGCGCTACTGCACCGAGCAGGGCATCGGCTTCCTGCCCTGGTTCCCGCTCGCGTCCGGGCGCCTCGCCGAGCCCGGCGGGCCGGTGGCGGAGGTGGCCGAGAAGCTGGGCGCCACCGCGTCGCAGGTGGCGCTGGCGTGGCTGCTGCGGCGCTCGTCGGTGATGCTCCCGATCCCCGGCACGACGAGCCTCGCCCACGCGGAGGAGAACGTCCGCGCCGCGGAGCTGGTGTTGGACCAGGAGTCGGCGGAGAAGCTGGACGCAGCGGCGTAAGGCAGCGGCGCCGCGCCGCGCCGGCGCCGTGCCGCGCCGCGCCGTCCGGATTGCAGCATGGTGGCTTCACTCCAATCTCGTTGGAGTGAAGCCACCATGCTGCAACGCGGGCCGGCCCCCTCAGGGCAACAGCCGGGCCAGCACCCGCGCGGCCCGCGGGACGGTCTCCGGCGCCGGGGCGGGCACGGGCCCGACCCCGACCGTCACCTCGTCGCCGGACCACATCACCGTCCAGGGGGCGGGCGACTGGGTGCTGATCACGCTGCGCAGCGGCAACGGGACGTCGGGATCCGGCCCGGTGAGCACCACCCCGGCGAACAGCGCCTTGCGGTACGCCGCGATCACCTCGACACCGATCAGCGCCGGGGCCAGCACCGGCACGCGTTCGTAGTCCTGCATGCGGCCGTACCGTAGGGCCCGACGCGGTCCCAGCCGCACATGATCATCCGTTCGGGGTGCTGAACCGCCGCATCAGCCGGACGAACCGCCCGGGCTCGGGGCGGTGGGTCGAGTTGGTGCCCGGCCGGGCCTGCAGCGGGTCCACGGCGTTGACCGTGGCGGGATCCTGCTCGACGGGCGACGCCAGCGAGCGCACCGCCGTGTTGATCACCGCGAGCAGCGGCACGGCGAGCAGGGCGCCCACGATCCCGCCGATCACCAGGCCGGACGCCACCGAGAGCACCACCGCCAGCGGGTGCAGCTCGACCGCGCGGCCCAGCAGCAGCGGCTGCAGCACGTGGCCCTCCAGCTGCTGCACCGCGACGACCACCGCCAGGATGATCAGCGCCGCCACCGGCCCGTTCGCGACGAGGGCGATCAGCACCGCGACCACGCCGGTGAGCACCGCGCCCACCGTCGGGACGAACGCGCCGAGGAACACCAGCGCGGCCAGCGGGATCACCAGCGGCACCCCGACGATCGCCAGCCCCAGCCCGATGCCGATCGCGTCCACGACCGCCACCAGCACGGTGGCCCGCACGTACCCCACCAGCGACGCGAACGCGCGCCGCCCGGCCACGTCCACCCGCTCGCGCCGCAGCCGCGGCGCCAACCGCAGCAGGAACGACCACACCTGCGGGCCGTCGTAGAGCAGGAAGATCAGCGAGAACAGGGCCAGCGCGACGCCGGCCACGACCTCGCTGACGGTGGCCGCCGTGGTCAGCGCGCCGGACGTCAGCGCGTCGCGGTTCGCGCTGACGGCCGCGCCGAGCTCGGTGGGCAGGTCCTGCACCCACGTGCTCGGCAGGTTGAACGGCGGCCCGGCCAGCAGCGGCTCGAGCTTCGCGAAGCTGGCCACGAGCTGGGTCGCCAGGGCCGGGAAGCCGTTGATGAACGTGGTGACGACGAACGAGAGCAGCCCGCCGAGCACGGCGAGCCCGCCGACGAGCACCAGCGCCGTGGCGGGCCCGCGGGGCACGTGCCGCTCGTGCAGCCCGTGCACGGCCGGCGCGAGCAGGGCCGTCAGCAGGATGGCGATCGCGACCGGGATCACCACGATCCGCAGCAGGATCACGAGGTAGATCAGCAACGCCAGCCCGGCCGCGATCACGAGCAGGCGTGCGCAGACCTCCGAGGTGACGCGCAGCGGCGTGGGGATGGCCGAGCGGGGGGACCGCCCGACGCCGTCCCCCGCCACCTGCGGGCCGGTCGGCGTGGCCGACGGGGGTGCGGGCCTCTGCTCGTCGGTCACGGAACCACGGTAGTGCGTGCGGTGGCGCCCGGTGCTGGTAGACAGGCGCGGTGGCGGACGACGACCCGGCGGCGCGTCTCGCCCAGGCGCTGGCCACGGGACACGAGTGGGACCTCGCCGGCGCCGACCTGCCGGCCGCGCTGCTGGTCGCGGCGATGACCGCGCAGCGCCCGCCCGGAGCCCCGGCGCTGCGTCTGCGCGGCGCCGTCGTCACCGGCCCGCTCCGCCTCGCCGGCGCCCGCGTCGGGTTCCCCGTCGAGCTGCTCGGCTGCCGGTTCGACCAGGTACCGGACCTGCGCATGGCGTCGCTCGACGGGCTGGCGCTGACCGGCTGCCAGGTGCCCGGCCTGCACGCGGGCAACCTCACCGTGGCCGCCGACCTGCTGCTCGACGACGGCTTCACCGCCGCCGGTGCGCTGAACCTCACCGACGCGGAGATCGGCGGCTCGCTGCGGCTCTCGGGCGGCCGGCTGGGCGGCGGACCCGGCGGACGGGCGCTCTACGCCGACCGGCTCGTCGTCGAGGGGACCTGCTACGCCCGCCGGCTGCACAGCACCGGCGAGCTGCGGCTGCCGGGCGCGCGGATCACCGGGAACCTCGACCTCGCCGGCGCCGACCTCAGCAGCCCGACCGGCGACGTCCTCGACGCCACCGGGATCGCGATCGGCGGCAGCCTGCTCGCCGGTCGCCACGGCGGCGACGCCGCCCGTCCCGCGGAGCCGCCGGCCGGACCCGGCCTCGTGTTCGGCGCCGCAGGCCGTGTCCTGCTCGCGGGGGCTCGCATCGGCGGCGACCTCGCGTTCTCCGGCGCGCACATCGCCTGCAACCCCGGCGTCCGCCCCGAGCCCCCCTCGCGCGAGGAGACCCGGTTGCCGGTGGTGCCCAGCGGCATCGTCGACCCCGCGGCGTGCCTGGTGGCCGACCGCGTGCACGTCGAGGGCAACCTGGAGCTCGACGACGGGCTGCGCACCGAGGGCACCGTCCGGCTGCCCAACGCGGTGGTCGGCGGCTACCTGCGCCTGTCCGGCGCGCAGCTGACCGGGCCGCACGGCGCGTCCGACCGCGGGATCGCGCTGCTCGGCGACGGGATGGTGGTCGGCGGCGACCTGGAGGGTCGCGACGACGGCCGCGGGCCGCTCGGGTGCGCGGGCCAGATCCGGCTCGTCCACGCGCGCGTCGACGGCAGCGCGAGCCTGTCGGGGATCGTGGTGCGGGCCCCCGACGGGTACGCGCTGCTGGCCGACCGCCTGCGCGTCGGGGGCGAGCTCTTCCTGCGCCGCGCCCGGTGCTCGGGCACGCTGCGGCTGCAGAACGCCGACGTCGGCGCCACGCTCGACTGCACCGGTGCGCACCTGGACCGCCCCCGCCTGCGCCCGGACGGCACCGTCCGGCCGTCGCTGGACGTCCGTGCCGCGGTGATCGGCAAGGACCTGATGTGCTCCGACGGGTTCACCGCCACCGGCGGCGTGCGCGTGCGGCGGGCCGAGGTGAGCAAGTCGGTCCGGTTCGTCGGCGCGACGCTGGGCGGCCCGCCCGGCCGCGCGCGCTACGCGCTCAACGCCTACGGCCTGGCCACCACCGAGCTGGTGGTGCAGCCCGCCGCGGCACCGGGTGGGGCGGTGCGGCTGACGCAGGCGACGGTGGGCGCGTTCGCCGACTCCGCTGCGTTGTGGGATGCCGCGGGTGGAGTAGCGATCGACGGTTTCGACTACCAGCTGCTGAGCGACACCAGGACCGTGGACGTCCGGACGAGGCTGCGCTGGATCGAACAGGTGATGCCCGACTACGCACCGGGTCCCTACGACCAGCTGGCCGCCGCCTACCGGCGCGCCGGGCACGAGGACTGGGCCGAGCGCGTGCTCGTCGCCCGGCAGACGCGCCGCTACGCGGAGGCGGGGATCGCCGGCCGGATCTGGGGCGCGCTGCAGCGCTACACCGTGGGGTACGGGTATCGGCCCTGGTTGGCGGCCTGCTGGCTGGTCGGGTTCTGGGTCGCGGGCGCCCTCTGGTTCGCCGGGCACGAGCCGCTGCCGGTGGACGACGGCCAGCACCCGGTGTTCAGCGCGTGGATCTTCTCGGCCGACACGCTGCTCCCGATCGTGAACCTCGGCCAGGACGGCTACTGGCGGATGGACGGCGCGTCGCAGTGGATCAGCAGCGCGCTCGTCGTCGTCGGGTGGATCCTCGCGACGACGGCGGCGACCGGTGCTGCCCGGCTGCTCAAGAGGGTGTCCTGAGTCCCGCGGCCGTGATCGGTGTCGTCGGTGGGGTTGCGCGAACGGGAAAACGCGCGGCGATCTCGGCCGCGTGGGGCACCCCGGCCGCCCGTCGGTGGCCGGACGATGACCAGGTCGCTCTCCACCACCGGCCTGAGGACTCCGCCATCCCACCGACGCCGACCGTCTCGACTCGCGTCCGGAGGCCGGCGCGATGGCTCGTGGCGGTCCTCACGGCGGCCGCGCTGCTGGTCCAGGGTTACATCTATCTCAGTCGGGGGACCTACGACCTCGCCAGGGTGGCGTCGGCCGATCCCGACGCGCACGCGGACATCAAGACGTTCTGGGCGTCGGCCGTCGCCCTGCTGCACGGTGCTGACATCTACCGCACCGGCGCGGACCTGCCCAACCTGAACCCGCCGATCCTGACCGTGCTGCTCGCGCCGCTGGGGCTGTTCGACCTGATGACCGCCTACCGGATCCTGGCACTGTTCACGGTCGGGATCGTCCTGGCGTGCGTGCTGGTGGTGGCGCGCGAGGTGCAGCTGCCGAGCACCGACACCGCCCTCGCCGCCGTCGGGGTCCTGCTGTCGGCGCCGTTGGCGGCCACGGTCGGGCTGGGACAGGTCTACGCCCTGGGCCTCGCGGCCCTCACCGCGGCGTGGTGGGGGGAGCGGCGGGGCCACCCGGCCCTGGTCGGGATCGGCATCGGGTGTGCCGTCGCGCTCAAGCCCATCCTGGCCCCGCTCGTACTGCTCCCCCTCGCGCAGCGCCGGCCGGCCGCGACCGTCGTCGCCACCGGTGTGGCCGCCGGCGCCACGCTGCTGGGCATGCTGGTCGCCGGTCACGACGCCATCGCCAGGTGGCTCGGCCTGCTGATCGCCAACCCGATGCCGACCTTCTACAACAACGCGTCACTTCCTGCCGCTGCGGCCCGGCTGACCAGCGTCACCGAGTGGTCGCGGCCGCTGGTCGAGCTACCTGGCGGAACGCTGCTGGGTGTCGCCGCCGGGGCCGGTCTGGTGCTGGTGAGCCTGGTGCGGGCGCGCGCCACGGCGTGCGGGGGCACCGCGTTGTGGGCGGTGGCGACGGCCTCGGTGGCAGCGTCCTCCCTGGCGTGGAACACCTACCTCGTGCTGGTCGTGCCGGGTATCGTCCTCGTGCTGAGGCACGATCGCCGTGCCGGGTACGCAGTGCTCGCCTTCCTGCAGATCGGCGAGGAATGGCCGTCTCTGTGGTACGGATCCGAGCTGGCCTCCGCCCTTCCCCTCGCCCTGTACGCGGCCGTGATCGTCGGTTTCTGGCTGGCGCTCTTCCGGACGGCACCGTTCCCTCACGCACCCGCGGCCGTGAGCGCGGGGATTCCCGAACGGGTACCCGCTCCGTCGCAGGGAGGCACCACGAACGGCCGTCGGGAGGGTGACGCCGGGCCTGCGGCCACCCGAACGGGTTCAGTTGCGTGGAGCGGCCGTAGTCGCCGTTTCCCCTGATGAGTGACACCCGTTGTGGTGGGTGAGAGTGCGCTGGAAGTGAACGTGGCGCACCGGATGAACCACGGAGGCGACTGTGAACGACCTGGCAGAGGTTCCGGAGCACGACTTGATCGAGGTGGCCACCGGCCGCCACGCCATCGACGAGGACGCGGTGCTGACGCCCATCTTCTCGGCGGTGCGCCGCGAGGTCCGACCCGTCCCGGACGCGGTGGACGAGTTCCGCCGCGACCCCCTCACCGCACCCATCCCCGTCCAGGTGCTGGTGCCGAGCCCGTCCCGCTCCCGGGAGCAGCGCTCCCCCGAGGGCCGCCACCACCTCCGCGCGAGCTGACCCGCTCCTTCCCGAACCGCAGCAGTGCCACCCCGCTGCGAGTCGGGTTACGCGCGCAGGCTCGCCGCCACCGTGCGGAGTGCGCGTGTCGCGTCCGCGCGGTTCACCCGGGTGGGCTCGCCCGCCGCCAGCACCTGCTCACCCGCCACCCAGACGTCGCGGACGAGCCGCGAGCCGCCGGCCCAGATCAGGTTCGAGATCAGCTGGGCGTCGTCGGAGGGATCGACGAACACCGCGTCGTCCAGGTCGACGTGCACGAGATCGGCCCAGGCGCCGGGGGCGAGCGTGCCGAGGTCGTCGCGGCCGATCGCGGCGGCGCCCTCGCGGGTGGCCATCAACAGCAGCTCGGACGCGGTCAGCGCCGCCGCGTCCGACTCGGTGACGCGGGCCAGCAGCCCGGCGAGGCGGGCCTCGGCCCACATGTCGAGGTCGTCGCCGGAGGCGGGCCCGTCGGTGCCGAGCCCGACGCGCACCCCGGCCCGGCGCAGCGCCGTCACCCGCGCGATGCCGGCGGCGAGCTTCGCGTTGGAGCCGGGGCAGTGCGCCACCGCGGTGCCGCGGGACGCGAGCAGCGCGATGTCGTCGTCGGAGAGCTGGACGGCGTGGGCCGCGAGCACCCGCCCGCCGAGCGCGCCGAGCTTCTCCAGCAGCGCGGGCACCGACCCGTGCTCGGCGCGCTGCGCGACGTCCTCCTCCACGGCCTCGGCCACGTGGATGTGCATCAGCGCGCCGCGCGCCTGCGCCTGCGCCGCGATGGACGACAGCGCCTCGGACGGCAGCGTGTACGCGGCGTGCGGCCCGTAACCCAGCTCGATCCGCCCACCCGGCCCGGAGCGCAGGCCGACGGCGTCGATGCGGGCCGAGACGTCGTCGCGCATCTCCTCCCAGCTGCCCAGCCGGTCCCAGCCGGGCGCGGCGATGATGCCGGGGGTGAACACGACCCGGGAGCCCACGGTGGTGACCGCGTCGATCACCGCGTCGCTGAAGAAGTACATCTCCGTGCTGGTGGTGCAGCCGGTGCGCAGCAGCTCGACGCAGCCAGAGGTCATGCCCGCGTGCACGTCCGACGCGGTCAGCCGGCCCTCCGCGGGCCACATGACCTCCTGCAGCCAGCGCATCAGCGGCAGGTCGCCGCCCATGCCACGCAGGAGGGCCATCGGGGTGTGGGCGTGGGTGTTGACGAGACCGGGCAGCAGCGCACCGGTGAGGGCCGTGACGGCGTCGGAGCTGGGCGGGGCCGACGCCCGCGGGCCGACCCAGGTGATCCGCCCGTCCACGACGTCGACGACGCCGTCCCGGAGGACCGAGCACGCCACGTCGCAGGGGAGCACGACGGGGGAGGTGAACCTCACCGGCGGGGCTCCAGCAGCGACCGCAGCGAGCGGAACGGCGGCAGCCAGGCACCGGTGTCGGGCAGGGCGTCGAGGGTGATGCGCGGCAGCGGCTCGCGGAACACGCCGTCGATGTCCTCGAGGTCCACGAACTCGAAGACGTCCGAGGTGACCGCGAAGCTCGCGTGCTCGCGGAACCCGATGACCGTGACGTAGGTGCCGAGCTTGTGGAGCTCCTCGAGCGGCTCCTTGAACGCGCGCCCGTCGCCGGACGCGACGACGACGTGCTCCAGCTGCCCCTCGGCGGCGCGCAGCCGGATGTGGGCGAGCATGTCGTCGTCCACGTCGGAGTCGTCGGTGATCTTCGGCTTGGCGAAGACGGCGAACCCGACGTTGCGCAGCGCCTCGACCCACGGCCGCACGACCTCGGTGCTGCCCGGCACGACGTTGGTGAAGACCGTGGCCTCGGCGACCGAGTCCGGGCCGGCCAGGTCGAGCAGCCAGCGGCCCACCGCGTCGAAGCGGGGACGGAAGGCCGACGTCGGGCGGGCGCCGAGCAGCGAGCCGAGGCTCATGTCCATGTTGGGCGCGTCCCAGACGAGCAGGACGCGCGGTGCCGGTCCCGCCGGTTCGGAAGCGGAACTGGTCATGCAGGCAACCCTATCTCCCGGGCGTTAGGGTCCAGCCGATGGACACCGACGACGCGCACCTGGTCGCGCAGCGCTCCGCCGAAGCGATGCAACGGGCCGACGCGGCCGGGAGCGGGGCCGGTGTGCGGCTGGTCGACGTGGGCCCCGGGCACGCCCGCACCGCCCTGGTCGTCGAGGCCCGGCACGTCAACGGTCACGGCATCTGCCACGGCGGCTACCTGTTCCTGCTGGCCGACGCCGCGTTCGCCTACGCGTGCAACAGCCACGGCGTCTCGACGGTCGCGTCCGGTGGCGACATCACGTTCCTGCGTCCGGTGGTGCTGGGCGCGGAGATCACGGCGGACGCCGTCGAGCGCGCGCTGGCCGGCCGTTCCGGTCTCTACGACGTGACGCTGCGGGTGGGGGGCGAGGCGGTGGCGGAGTTCCGCGGCCGCAGCCGCCAGGTCCCCGGCCTGCCCGCCCCGTCCTGAACCCGCGCGAGTCGACCTTCTCCACACGCCGTGTTCGCCGATCGTGCACGTGTCGGATCAGCCATCACGGCGTGCCGAGGACGTCGACTCGCGGGGGTGGTGGATCGGCACACACGGCGGGTGCGGATCGTCGACTCGCGCTCGGGTGGGTCAGGGGGCCAGGTAGGCGGGTCGGGTCGTCGGGTCGGGGTCGGCGTAGTAGCGGTGGAAGACCTTCGTCAGGCCGCCCGAGACCGGGGGCACGATCCAGCTCCAGTCGGCCGGGCAGCTCCTCCCGGCCCGCTCTTCCCGGGCCACGTGGGTCAGGAAGCGCTCCGACTCGGTGTGGTGATCGGCCAGCGTCACGCCGGCCAGGTCGAACGAGTACTGCACCGCCCGCATCATCTCCACGAGCGCGCGGTCGCGCCACATCGTCCGCTCGGAGCTCATGTCCAGCCCCAGCCGGTCGCCGACGACGGGCAGCAGGTCGTAGCGGTCGGTGTCGGCGAGGTTGCGGGCACCGATCTCGGTGCCGAGGTACCACCCGTTGAACGGTGCGGCCGGATAGGTGATGCCGCCGATCTCCAACGGCATGTTGCTGATCGCCGGCACGGCGTGCCAGCGCAGGCGCAGCTCGCCGAACCATGCGTGGTCGGGGTGGTGCAGCGGCACCTCCAGCACGGCGTCGCGCGGGATGTCGAACAGCTCCGGCCCGCCGGTGGGCCCGGAGACCATCAGCGGCAACACGTCGAAGCGACCGGCCGGTTCGGGGCGCTTCCAGCCCAGCTCGACGGCGCGATCGGTGAACTCGGCGTTGCGGCCGTCACCGCGGATCCCGCCGCTCGCGGTGCGGTGCCCGGCGTAGCGGACGAGTTGCTCGTTGTGGATGCGGGGCCCGCGCGCCCCCGGCCCGTTCGGGGCGAAGACGGTGATGGTGGAGCGGATGATGCCGCCCCGGGTGGTCTCGCGGAGGTGCTCGACACACTCCCGGGCCACCTCCGCCGGCGTGTCGACGTGGCGGCGGTCGCGCACCCGCAGGCTGCGCCAGTACAGCCTGCCGATGCAACGGGCCGCGTTGCGCCAGGCCACGCGCGTGCCGAAGGTCAGCTCGTCGTGGGTGTGGGTGTAGGTGCCGGTGCGCTCGATCTCCGACAGAGCCACGCGGAGGCGGTGCTCGACCGGCTGCGCCGTCTCGGCGGCGAACTGCTCCAGGAACTCGCGCGCGGCGGCCGGATCCACCGCCGCGGGCGCGTCGGACCATCGGGCGACCGGGCAACGGTCGACAAGGGACGTCACGCACGACCCCGAGTGACACTCGACACGGAACTACTGGGCGACCCCGGATTTCTGGTCACCCGAAACCTCCATATCGCCGGTCGGTGTACCCCCTACGGGGCCCTACACCTTCCTACACTCTCACGGTGCGTGATCGGAAGGTGGCCCAACGATATAACGCCGGAACAGCAGATCGTGCACTTCGCGACCCTCGACCCGAGCACGCTGCTCGAACTTGGTCACGGGGCGCCACTCGGGACGCGCGATCCAGCGGCCCGGTCGGTCCGCGGCGGCGTTCTCCAGAAGACCTTCGGCCGCGCAGACGGACCACATCTGCGTCGCGTAGTCGTCCCAGTCGGTGGCCAGGTGCAGGGTTCCCCCCGGTCGCAGCCGCGACGCGACGAGGGCCACCACGTCCGGCTGCACGAGGCGTCGCTTGCGGTGCTTGCGCTTGGGCCAGGGGTCCGGGAAGTAGATCCGGACGCCGTCCAGCGAGCCGGCCGGGACGCACTCGCGCAGCAGGGCCACGGCGTCGCCGCGCAGCAGCGCGAGGTTGGTGAGCCCGGCGTCGTCGATGCGCATGAGCAGCTGCGCGAGCCCCGGCTCGAACACCTCGACGGCGAGGTGGTCGGTGTCGGGCGCGGCGGCCGCCATCGCCGCCGTCGACTCCCCCATGCCGGAGCCGATCTCCAGCACCAGCGGTGCGCGACGGCCGAACCACGCGGGCGGGTCGTAGGGGATGCGGCCCTCGACGAGGTCGGCGACGTCGCGGCCGCGCTCGGGCCACCAGCGGTCCCACGCGGCCTGCTGGCCGTCGGTGAGGCGGGCCCGGTGGTGGACGAAGCTGGTGATCGGGGGGTGGGGGGTCGCGTTCACGCCTTCGGCGGGACGACCGGCATCCGCGAGGTGAACATGTCCTCGGCGCGGACCGGCGGGTGCACGGGCTCGGCGGCCGGCAGCCGCACCCCGGACGTGGCGCCGGGCAGCTTGCCCCGCGCGTACCCGGCGCTGGTGCAGGCCAGCGCGGTCACGACGGCCGCGGCCGACGCGACGCGCCCGCCCTTCAGCTCGCGCACCACCGCGGACGGCAGGATCCTCGCGACGTAGCCGCGCTCGGTGGACAGCGCGTCGCCGCTGCCCACGAGCTTGGACACCGCCGCCTTCGACAGGCCCTCGGCCCAGCTGCGCCGGCGCAGGTAGGCCCACCCGACGCGGTCCTCGCTCACCCGGTGGTCGATCTCCGCCCGCGGCTCGAACAGGATCCGGATCTTCTCCCCGGCCGCGGCGTAGGACTGCCGGGCGCGGATGCAGAGCTCGGTCTCCTCGCAGCCCAGGGGGTTCTTGCCGATCCGGCCGATGTCCTCGGCGAAGCCGCCGACGCGGTCGAACAACTCGCGGCGGAACGACATGTTGCAGCCCATGAGGTTGCGCACCTCGGCCTGCTCGGTGGGCTGGCCGGTATAGGTGCAGCCGACGATCCAGTCGAGCTCACCGGTGGCGTCGCCGTCGGCGGGGTGGGCGCCGGGGAGCACGGCGGGGCGGGCGCCCGGCCAGTGCGGGTGCGCCACGCCGCCGACACCGATGACCGTCGGGTCCGCGTAGGGCTCGAGCAGCGCGCCGAGCCAGCCGGGCCGGGCGCGCGCGTCGTCGTCGAGGAAGACGACGACGTCACCGGACGCCGCGGCGATCGCGGTGTTGCGCGCGCCGGACAGGCCCTGTGCGTGCACGTTGGGCAGCACCCGCACCCCGCGGGGCCCGAACGCCTGCTGGGCCTGCGACAGCAGCGCCGCGTTGTGGTCGACGATCACGATCGTCTCGGCCGGGGGCACGTCCTGCGCGCCGACCGACTCCACCGCCTCCACGATGTCCTCCCACCGCTTCTCGGTGTAGACGCAGATCACAACGGTGGCGGTCGTCACGGATGCTCCAGTCGGTGTTCCGGCCCGGTCGAGCCCCGGGCGCTGTCGGCGAACGGGCGTCCGGGAGCGGCGCCCACGTCACCGACGCTTGGCTGCTTTGCGGCGGTGCTCGGCGAACAGCGTACGCAGCACGCGGCTGCCGTCGGCGAACGTCCGGAGGTTGGTGTCGCCGAACATCCGCTGCCGCTCGACCGAGGGCACCTCGGTGATCTTCAGACGGGCGGCGGCGATCCGGCAGTTGAGCACCGTCTCGATCTCGAACCCGTCGCCCCAGAGCATGCCGTCGGCGGGCGCCGGGGCGTCCACCGGGGGCAGCTCGAGGAGCGGCAGCACATCGGCCCAGAAGGCGTTGTAGCCGTAGCAGAGATCGGTGTAGGACGTGCCGAACA